>CAZWYB010000045.1:0-14582 GCA_964637745.1 uncultured Pseudomonadota bacterium | reverse complement strand
TAAAAGTCATCGCACGACTGCGATTCGACCGGACTTTCGGAAGGTTGCGTGAATTAACAGGACGGAGGTCACTGGGGCCGGCAGACATCGGCCGGGGCCGTCGCAGAGGTTCCTCCCAACAAGACCGAAGCAGTGTAATAGACTTCTCCAAATTTCACCATGACGTCTCCGGTCTCCGGATAGACACAACCCCTAATGGCGTTTTGTAAGCGTGAGTCGTCAACGGCGAATGCAAGGAAATGACGGCCGACCCGATCCGTTTGAGCCGTGTCGTCTAAAATCCGAATGCGTCGGGCGCTCGGCGGTAAGACCGCCCTTGAAAAACGGGAACGATTCGCTTCCTTCTTTTGAAGGGGTTCCAACAACCTCGTCTGAAGCACCGATTGGGCAGAAGCTGCAAGAAGGTCAGCAGCTGCCGCTGAGAGGGGATGGAGCGCCTTCACGAAGAGCAGAGTTACGACGACGAAGCGCGCGAACCGATTGAACCATGTGTTCATAGATCCTCCTATAATGAAATTGAAACCGACCGGGTGAGCTTAAGAATTCAACAAGGGTGAATGTCCCCAAAACCGGAATCCACAGGCTGAGCAAGTATGCAAAGTCGGGGTTGAGGTTCGAAGAGTCCAGCACGAACAACATGGTTCGCGAAGTAACCGCCACGCTCAACTGTCCCAGAACGTGGAAGCCCAAGCGGCGATGGCTTGCGAATCGTTTCACCCGCGCATCGCGAACCGCTTGGATCATCGCCCCCATCACGATGGCCCCCGACAACCAAAAGCCCAAAGTCGCTCCCCAACCGCCTCGAGCGAAAAGGGCGAGGTAGAAACCCGAGGGCACCAAAACCGTTATGACCAGCAGGCACGTCACGCGTCCGCAATAACGGTGAAATCGAGGCCAGCGCTTCAGAAGGGTTTTTGACGATAAAATCAAACAGCCGGGCAAGGACAAAGCCGCGGCGATGACGTGCATCCGCAACACCAGCACATACAAATCTTCATGGGCCAAGGGCAGTTTCTCAATAATAAAGGCGGCCCTTTCGCCCGGATGAAAATAAACGAGGCTCGAAATCGTGATGGCGAAGGATCCCAACCACAAGAAGAACCAAACCACGCCGCTAGCCGCCCGTTTCAAGTTCATGAAGCGTATCATCGGCGGACTTGGGGCAAAGGTCGACGTAAGGTTGTGTAAAAGGAGGGAGAGATGTTTTTACAATCAGATTACAAATCATCGTCCTTCGACGCCCCGAAACTTCACTTCTACCTGGCGCCTCGTGGGGAGATCTTTTTGGGGGTGAATACGAAAGCCGAGTTTTGTTCCAATCCTTTGGAGAACGCGGCCTCGCAGACATTGAGATAGAGCCGCCATAACCGGATGAATCGTTCCGAGGCGCCCAAGGTCCTGATCTTGTCAAGATTCGCTTCAAAGCGGCTCCACCATTCGTGCAATGTCTTTTGGTAGTGAGTCCCGGGGAAGATCTGTTCGTGCTCGATATCAAAATAAGGTGATGAGGCGTCGACCAGGGACTGATGATTGTGAATAAGAGAGTGAGGGGCGATTCTCTGGCTGAACCAAGGATCGGCGACGGCCCGGACATCGCCCTTTAAAGTGATGAGATGGACGAGGAGCTTTCCTTCCGGCTTCAGCATCCGATGAAACACGTCAAAGCATTCATCCAACTTTTCGATATGCTCCAGGGCCCCGATGCCTACAATTCGGTCGAATTTCTTAATCCGATTTTTCTCCTTCCAGGGCGTCAGAAAATCCATTTCGCGGGCTTGGAGGTGCGGATAGCGCTCCCGAACCCAACGGCATTGATGAGGAGAAAGATTGGCCCCATGCCATCGGGCGCGTCTCTCAAGGACATAAGGGATGAAACTCCCAAACCCGAACCCGGCCTCGTAGACATCCTGTCCCGGCTGGATATCGGCCAATTTTTGGTACAGGGTGAGCTTTTTTCTCTGCGCCTCTTCAAGGTTTTTCGTCCCTTGGGGCCAATATCCCATCGTGTAACTCATGGTCTCGCCCAGCCAGAGGGGGTAGAACGCGGCGAGGTCAATCTTTCCTTCGGATAACGGCATGTTGAGATCGTAATAATATTTGATGTCTTGGGCGTGCTTGGATGCCCGCGCTTGATTTCCTGAAAAAAGATTCAACCAGCGATGATGAAGGAAGACGAGGTTCAGGCGCTTCGCCGTTTCAAAGAGCGCTTCAAAAAGCGGAGTGAGAGGGGATTGGACCTCCCACTCGCCATCGACATAAGCATCCATGAGGTGAACGTAAAATTGTCTGGGATCCAAGACCGCACGCCGTAGGAACTTGAATCCTTTGATGCGAAAGGGAATGGAAAATTTAGGAATGGACATAGGTGTTTCCACAAATATTGAACCTTTGATTTCAACAAATCAAAGAAAAATCCTTGCGTTTCGTGTACAGTCTCCGCCGCATGACCGCTTATCTCGATCTGTATCGGCAATTCGAAGCGCCTTACTCGTCCTTCGACCGCTCCGAGTTGGGTGACGAGTTCCCGAAGGAGCTCGCGGCTGCCAGCCGATTGTGGTTCGCCTGCGGCTATGGACAGGGGATCGCCTCCTACCTGAATTTCTTCCTTCTGAAGGACTTCATCGTCACTCACGAAAAGGCCTATCCGCCGCGCTTCCAGTCATTCAAGTCCATGGCGGAGTCGTTTTATCGGACTGACCTATTCATCCGCGACGTGACGGATTCGGGGCTGAAGCCGACCGGGGGAATCTCCAGCGCAGCCGTCCGCCGGACCCTGGCCTCGATCATGCAGCGTCATCGGAATGTCGCCATCCCCGAATGGATGATGACGTACTTCGGGTTCAGCCTGGTGGAAATGGTGGAGAAGATATGTGCGCCGGTTCAAGAAGACCAGAAGCATCTGCACTTGGCGTACATGTCCAAGGCCTATCGGATCATGGGGCTCTCTTTCTCCACGCGGCGCAATTGGATGGAGAATTTTAGCCGAAGTATCGAACAGGAGTACGCCGGCCTGTCGGAGTACGCGGAAAAACATACACGGAATATTTTGCTCTTGGGAGAAATGGTCGGTGTTTCTTCGGACTATGAAGATCTCGCCCGCCTCCTGCCCGAGCGCACACGCGAAATTTTCCGGGAAATGTATCCACGAGTTCGATCGGGCCGACTGAAACGCCTCGGTGCCCGGCTCTCCGGGCGATTCTTAGTCCCGAAGGCCGTCGGCCGGCCCCGGGAGGCGGTGCCGGTTTCGGAGTAGTCCAGATATGAATAAATTTACCAATCTTTTGATCGGTCTCATCGCCGCCCAGCATTTTCTCTTTCTGGTTCTGGAAATGTTCCTTTGGACAAAGCCTGTGGGCCTCAAAGTGTTCAAGATGGATCGTGCCCAAGCGGAGGCGTCGGCGGTGCTTGCGAGGAATCAAGGGCTCTACAACGGATTCTTGGCTGTCGGTTTGATTTGGAGTTTGCTGTCAGCAGATGCCGGCCAGGCCTTGTCCCTCAAAATATTCTTCCTCGCGTGTGTGGTCGTCGCCGGTATCTTCGGCGGGATCACGGCCCATATTTCCATTCTCTTCGTCCAGGCTCTCCCCGCGGCGGCGACTTTGGCGTTGGTGTGGTTGGGGCGTTAAGTAGGCTTTCGATATCGGTATGACCGGCACCTATTTCTAGCGATTGCGGATTGAGCTATCAGAGTGCGAGTTTTTATTGCCCCTTCCTCATAGCCGTTGACCTTATCCTCCTTCGCCTTGCCGGCCAGTTTGGGATTATTGATGAGGTTGTGCAGACCGGACCGCTAACTAACTTCGATTATCAGGTAAATTTGTCCTTTATTTTCCTAGCACACCACGCCCGGAGGCATTTCTGACTGCATCGGCATGATGAAGAAGTGCCTGAGGGAGACGTTCCCCACATTATCCTCGCTGACAATGACGTCCAGGTGATGCCATCCGCCCGCTTTGTCGAAACGAACGTAGACGTGCATCATGTACTCGTCCGCCTTGAGCTGAGGACCAAGCATGGGCTTGGCCATTCCCCCCCTATTTGCGGGTGGAGGAGGCTCCTCGGCGGCTGCGTGTCCTTGGAGAGTTTGGAATTTATCGAAGGACCAGGGAATGATGTGTGTATGACGGGTCTCGACGATCTTTCCGTAGGCTTCGCGATAAGAGAGAAGTTCGTTCACAAACGCGGCGTCCTTGCCGTAACAGGCCGCGTCTTGGAGGCAGGCGAGGCTTTTATTGATGAACCCATTTGGCGGCTGACCCTGCTGCGGAGGCATTAACGTCGCCGGAAAATCTTTCTTCAAGAGAATCTCGATTACCTGATCGGCGAAGGTGGTCCGCTTCTTATCTTCGGCCGTCACAGGCGGATGGGGATTCTCCGCAGGAGGAGAGGGCGGCGCCATCTTCGCCGATGCTGAGACTGACCAGAGGACGACTATTGCAAGGAGAACTTTGAAAGGAGTCTTATTAATCATGGATCGACCTTAGCATGGAACCGAAACGTGCGACGTAAATAGATTGTAAATTCGTACGTTCCGAGCCATATTTTTCGATAGATTCGACGTGTGCCTGGTGCCTGCGTTTTATTTTTTTATGAACCTCCTTCGCGATCAGAGGGGACGATTCGGCCATACGGAGCCGCTCATTGTGCTCGCCTTGGGTGGCATCGCCGCGAGCGTCTTGATTTCCAACCTGCATTCCCTTGGTTTTTGGAAGGCCTTGTTAAGGACGACGATCGTCATGGGCTCGATCATGGGCGCTCTTGTCGCGCTTATCCTCGCGGTTTGGTTTTTTGGGTGGATGCGACGATGCTTTGAAAAAAAGGACGTGAAGTAAAAAGCGCCGCTTTGCATTTTATCCGCGGCATGATGAGTGTTTGCTGGGATAGGTTACTTGAGACTTTCCGTTCGTGACCACGTCGATTTTTACCACTCGCCCGGCCTTGATGGCGAAGTCGAACCGATAGGCGTCGTAATCCTTGAAGAGGACGGTCACCCGATATGTCCCGGCATCCAAGCAAATGGAATTCGGCGTGACGCGTCCCGTTTCTGCATCATTAATCAAAATCTTCCCTCCGGCCAGACGCGACGTAATAATCAATTGAGCCTTCTTTGGAACCGCAGATGCGACGCTCCCCGGGGTCAAAGCGGCTCCTATGAGAAGGATGGATAGCGCCTTCGTGATCATGGGTCTTTCCTTATTGCCCCTTCCTCGCCTTGTCTATGACCTCGAAGGTTTGGGACAATGAGACCTGAACCATATAGCCGTTGACCTTATCCTCCTTCGTCTTGCTGGCCAGTTTGGGATCATTGATGAGGTTGTGCAGATAGGACTTTTGAGGGGCGGTCGTGTTTTTCAAGGCGTCGTTGTCTTGCGTCCAACCGATCGTCGCCAGATACTTGTAATCCGAAGGGGTCAAGGCGTCTTCGGCACGCGCCGTTGCAACTCCGCAGAAAATCGCGATTATAAAAACGAACACGATGCGTCGTAGTGATTTCATGGTGTGTCTCCTCCCGCACTGCTTACCAAAGAATAAGTAGGGCCGCAAAAGGAGATTCGGTTTTCTGCGGCGCGGTCTTCATTCATGCCCGTTTTTCTTGTCAGATCGGTCGGGTTGCCCTATAATTTTCATCTGTGAGCCCACCAACGATCATCACCGCCCGTGACCGCGGTCGGGGACAGGCCGGTAAGGTCGATTCCGATGACCAGGTCGTTCTCCAAGGGGAGAATGGCCGCCGGATGAGCTTGGAGGCACACACCTTCCTTGCCGCGAATTACGCGGGGACACCTCGCCCAGTGAGAGATTGAACCTCTTAAAGAACGGCCAAGGGGCCAACGGCCGACTGTGGTTCCCGAGTGGGGTTTCGGATGAATTGCAGACTTACGTGAACGCGCAGCAAGCGATCTGGGATCAGGCTCATGCCGGGGTCTCCCCGCTTTCGGTGAGGGTGGCCTTGGAAGGGCGAGTCGAGCCGCATTTCGGTCCGGCCGTCGGCAGGTCCTTGGAGATTTACCATAGCCCTGACTTGCCCCCGGGCGGGGACCGGGTCGGGACAGTTCCGCGCGTCGGACCGGAGGGAGCCTCCGGTTGGAGCGTCGGCATCACCATTACCTTCGAAGTAGGCAACACTCCCGTTCAACCCCCGCCACATTGAAATTAGGGGACGTCCTTCACTACTTCCAGGACTCGTTTCCTTATCATTCAATGAATTCGACGCGTACCGGGTGCACTTTTTTCAAGGAGAATTTTATGAAGATAAGAACACTAATCTTAATGACTCTGACCTTTGCGCTGAGCACTTTGCTGGGGAACCATATATATACCAAGCGGTCATGACGATTCAATCAGCATCCCAAAACGCCTGCGGATAATTCACCGGCCTCGTCGGCATCGACCGCCATCCCCATCATTTGATGGTTCATGGAGGGGTCTGCTATTGCGAAAAATGAGGGCGCGGATGGCTGATCACGAAGGCGGCGATGTCGTAGGCGTCTTGAACGGGCAGTGTGTCGCCGTTGTCCTGCGGCATGTTCGCGTGGATGAAGGCCGCGGCCTTGTCGAGGATATTCATGCCCGCGCCGTCATTGAAGGACTTGTTCCCCCAGAGCGGCGGATAAAAGGGTTCGCCGTTGTCCATGAAGACACCCTGACCTTCCGGGCCGTGGCAGGACTCGCACTTCCTCGCCACATAGAGGGTCGCGCCGCGTGCGGCGTCGGCGGGGCCCGGGGCCTTCAGCGACTCCAAACCTGATTGCTTCAGTAATGTCCCCTTGGGGACGTTGCGTGAGAGCCAATCCATGTAGGCGATCAGGGCCTTCATCTCCGGACCGTCTTCGGGCACGGGCTTTCCGTTCATCGAACGGCTGAAGCAATCATTGATGCGTTCCCGCAGGGTCAGAACCTTCCCATAACGGTCGCTGTATTTCGGATAAGTCCCGGGGACGCCGATCCAGGGTGACGCATTAGGTTTCGTGCCGGCATTGATATGGCAGCTGGTGCAGTTGAGCCCATTGCCGGAATAGCCCTTGGCCTTGATGACCGTGTGGGTCGCGATCTCGCGTCCTTGGCGGATCAAGTCGCCTTCCGGGCCTTTGGGGATTTTGTCGCTCGAGCAACAGCTCAAAAACAGCAGAAAGAGAATCCAGAATCGCCGCATGGGCCGAACTTAGCCGCTCCAAGAACGGGAGTCAAAAAAAGTTGCCTCGGGCCCGACTTTAAAAAAGGAAAAAGGGCTCAAAATCGAACATTCTCTGGCCGAAAATCGAACGTTTTGACGATTCTCCACGCTTAAAATCGTTGGCATCGAGTTTGCTCTGACTCTTTGGATAGGAGTGAGGGCCGACCTTGAGTTGGCCCTTGAATATATACCATAAATGGAATACTCTGCACCCAAGTGGATCGTGCACGGACCCAAGGATCTTGAAAAGACTTTGAAGAGAATGCCGAAAGAGGTCGGTCGCCTCTACAGCGTTTTTGTTGGAGATTTGGAAAATGAGGGGCCGTTTCCTAAAGACTGGAGAATCATTCACTTGCATGGGAATTTAAAGGGGCTGTTAAGAGCGGTGCTCAAGAGAGACTATCGCGTCATCTATCGGTACGATTCGCGAATTATCACGATCGTTATTGAGAAACTTGCCGACCGGAAAGATGCCTACGAGGTGTAAGAATGGAAGCCATAAGAATTATTGGTGAAGCTGGGGTTGTCCAATTTGAGCCTTCGCGGATTTCTCGTTCGAAACTAGCTAGAATCGAAGAAGGGCTGAGGAAATTGATCGAAGCCCCCCAAGATTACATAACGGCTGATGAGATGAGGGCCATTCTTAAGAGAAGGGATCCACTGATCGGGACTCCCGGAGGTGCAATCAAGGGTTATCGGGCGCGGGAAGGGCTCACGCAGGAGCAGTTGGCGAAGAAAGCTGGCCTGAAGCAGGGGCATTTATCGGCGATGGAGAGGAACAAAAGGCCGATCGGTGTGAAAGTGGCCAAGCGAATCGCAAAGGCGTTGAAGTGTGATTTTCGAAGGCTTTTGTGACTGATCTTTGAGGTTTCAGTTTGAAACCTCAATTTCCCCCGATACTTTCTGGAAAAATGGAGGCGGCTGTCGATTACCGTCAAGGCCGTCATCAAAACTTAGGCCGAGAGGCCTCTCCCTAACGGACTCGTGGCACTATCAGGCCAAAATGAAATGGCGATTTGAGGACTGATAGTGAGTGGTTAAAGAATTAGCCAGGTCTTTGATTCAGTTTTAGACATAAATATTCGCTCGGGAATAACCTGGGTTATCAACAGTCTCCATTTTAGTGCTAACCTAGATTTTTCAATGGATTCGACGCGTGTCTGGCACCGTCCGTCTTTAATAGTAATTAAAATGCCCCATTCTTTTGGAAAAACTGCCTCAATCGCCTATAATTGTTAATTAGCTTAATCTCCCTCCTGCAACGTCTACTCGAAAGTTCTGACTGTATAAACAGCTTTGCATTCTTAATCACTTCATTGAATGTTTCTTCGTTGGCCGAATAGAGTTCCTTTCTCAGATAATTGAGAACAAGCTGTCCATCCTCGTCTTCAAGTATTGAAGACATGATATCTTGTGCTTTAGCGACTATGATTTTTTCTCCCTCATCAGGAATACTTTCCGGCCGTATGGATGCTTGCATCTGGATATAATTAACAAAATTCTGGCCAACCACAATACGAGGGTAACCCGCTTCTTTCTCAAGCCTAAATGCCCGGTGAAGCATCGTTCCGTAAATACTGTTTTCTTCAATATGAGTTCCCCATCCAATTTCAATTGCTCCTCGAACGGGTATTCGACCTCCTAAAAAGAAAAGCATTTGCATTCCGATGCTGTCTAGAAGGTTCTTGATGCTCACAATTGGTAAAGGACCATTGGGATTATTTTTAATGCAGACTTTCAATAGAGCTGCGTCTCCCATGAATTCGACGTCGACCTTTGCATCAGTAAGTTTTTTCCATTTCAATTCAGTGACCTTGCCTTTCAAGTCACTCGGAAGCTCAATGGGGCAATTAATATCAGATACTACCTTTCTTAAATGATTTCGGAAGTCCATTACTCGCCCAAACGTAGGTTTCATTTTTTCTATCAGATTCTCCTTCGTTGCTGAGGCAGCGCAGCTCAAAATAAACTCATCTGTTAGTGAATCTAAAAGCTCACTCTGGCCAAGAAGGTCGAAATAGGCTAAAACGTAAAAATTATATTCAGGCATGTTGGAAGATTGACCTGCGTCATTCGGCACACAATTTCTAGCAATACACCATAGGTAAAATCCTAATTTTGATCTTATCAACGATGATCTTTTTCAGACATAAGCGGATCCCTAGTATTCACTGAAAAATAACTCTGCTACTTTATATCTCACTTTTTCGCATTCACGTCATTGTCTTTCAAGAAACACCACACTGCAAACACCCCCAGCGCCCCCATCCAAAAATAAAACCCCAGCCCCAGATGATCGACGAAGTTGAGATTGCCGGCCTCCATGGAGGATTCGTTGAAGGGCACGGCTTTCAGCATGTACGATTGCAGGCCGAGAGCGACCGCCAAGACCGAGACGATACTCGCCCCAAGCCGCTTCTTGAACTTTGCAAGCCCGAGCGCCAGCAGCATTAGCGGATTAGCGAACCAGGCAAAGACCCCGACAAAGATGCCTAGGGCGCCCATCAGCAGGATGGTGTAGCCGTAATCCACCTTGGCGACGGCTTCCTGCCAGCCCTTGCAGTAGTCGAGGATTTTTCCCTTATCGACAAACGTCTTGCCGGAAGGCGCGCCGTCCACCCGTTCGCAATTGGTCATGCCCAAACCGCCAAATGAAAAGGAGGAGCACTGGACGCCCTCCGTGACGGCGAAGGCGCATTGATCGCGTTTGGGATTGGATCGAACGTCGGGTTTGTAAATTATGCCGGGAGACAAGAGGGCCGCGACATAGAGTCCGAAACCGACGGCCAATAAAATCTTCGTTTTAGACAAAGTTTTTGCTTTTGATCTTATCGACGATAATTTTTTCGGGCATGAGTGGATCCCGTGGATTCACCGAAAAATAACTCTGCTGCTCGCAACGGCGCTTGTGGGCGATGAGCCACTTCAGAATGTCGGAGACGCCCTTGTTCTTCTTGTCCTTGAAGAACGGATCATTCGCCAAGGCATCCCGGGCCTTCTTCAAGGCACGCGATTCAGAAGCATCGTTCTCCTTCACCCCGTAGTCCGGCAAGTCGTACTTCTTGATGTCTTCCGGAAGAACGCCCAAGAAGCGGACCTCCGGAGCGGAGAAATCGGAATTGCGGATGAGACTCGCGGCCGACCCGGCCTTGAGCGTGCGGAAGATGTTCTGCATGGTGTAGGCGTCGAGATCCCCGAAGAAGTAGCAGGGGATGCCCAACTCATCTTGAATCAGCTTCGTCCAGCCGCGTACCGCATTCGACGGCACGCCTTGGGCGCCGAGCAGAATCACGTTGTGGCGCTTCGTGAAGCCGGAGTTGACCAACGTATTCGCCGTGCCTTCCGATTCGACGATCAGACAGAAGTCGATCTTCTTTTTGGCCTTGAGCTTCAAACTTTGCGGCCGGTTTTTTGGCTGAAACGGAGAGGTGCCCAGGGTGGAGAGGTCAATGGTGGCCTTGCCGCCGTCGGGTAGGGTTTCGACCACTACCAATTGCTGGCTGTAGGTCTGCCCGCCGCGGTCGTTGGCGAAGCAGTTCAGGTCCTCGCGGTAGCACTCCATCATCTCGCCGATGAAATCGATGATACTGTCGCTCTCGTCTTGGTCCGCGAAATCCAAGGGCTTCAAGGCGGCGTTATGTTTAATCTCGCCCTTGCTGATGTAGTAAAGTTCGCGTTTCGTGTTCGTGGCGCCGACCTCCAGATTTCTCAAAATCAACTCCAGCATGAACACGGCACGGGACATTTTTTGTACCGAGCTCACATTGAGCTCCGTGGAGACCATCTTGTCGCCGGGGGTGAGGTAGCCGACTTTGGGGTTGTAGATGCAGTTGTCGAGAGCGCACTTGGTGGCCTGGAGAACGGGGCGCTTGGCCTTTTCCAGGTCGCGCAGGAGCTGTTCGCACATCTCGACGGAAAGTTTTTGTACATCGACGTCTGTTGCCATAAGTGACCTCGATTAATCGGCGAAAAGCGCCGCTTGCCCCTTATCCGTCTTGCCCTTTGTCTTCTTGGACGCTTTCGGCTTTTCAGCCTTTGTCTTTGCGGCCTTCATCTTCTTTTCTTTCGGCTCTTCCGCCTCTTCGGCGGACGCTTCCGCATTGCCGGGGAGAATGCCGGTCGTGGCCGCCATCTTTTGAAGCGCCTCTTCCGCGTGTTCGGTTGCAACCTCCAGCTCCTTCTCGGCCATCGCGGCATCGCGGCCCAAGATCTTTGCCAATCCTTCAAGAGCCTTGGCCCTTCGGGCCTTAGGCGACTTCGTGATCCGGCAGGCGCCGTCGACTAAGATGGGGGCGAATTGCTCGATGTGCTGACGCTTCTTCTCGAGATCGAGTTCCTTCGCCTCGCGCCGGATATGCTTCGACAAGCGCTGACCGGCCTGGATCAGAGTTCGACGGATCTCTTCGACCAACTCGTCGGAGGCGTCGACCGTTTCTTTCGAGGCATTCTTGAACTTGATGAACGGCGAGACGACGCTGACGGCGATGATGTAGGGCCCCAGCGGCAGACTGCCTTTGGGCTGATTCAGTCCGTAAGAACGCCAATTCACCGACTCCGCGGCCTTGGTCATGGCGCAGGCGGATTTATCGAACTGCAAGGGGACGCGGTTGGCGAAACGGAGGAGGGTGGACGTTTCTTCCTCAGAGGCCGAGCCTTTATCGAGCAGGCGGGCGATGGCGACTTCCACCAGGACAGGTTTGAAGTCGCAGATCGTGGGCTTGCGCGAGACGACGGAAAAGAAATCCACCTGGCCGACGCGCTGGATGCTCTTGGCCAGCGAGGCCTCGCCGATGGAGAGAACGGACTTGGTGGACGGCGCCATGAGCTGGATCTTTTGGAGGGCGCCAAAAACCTTTTTAAAGTGCTCTTCGGTGGCGCTGTCCACGCTCTGGTCGAGCAGGGACTTGGTGACGCCGCCTTCTTTTTTCATTTGATCCAAGACGCCGTCGGAGATCCGGGAAAAACCCTTCTTCAACCACGCGCCAATGGTGACGCGGCCGAAGAGGTGCGAGTGGGCGATGAACTCGCCCAGCTTCATCGTGTGCGGGTGCGGCTCGATGGCGTCCGGGATTTCCGGAATCTGGTCGGTGACGCGGGCGACTTCCACCCAGTCGTTCGGTTCCATTCCGCTGATCTTGTATTTGAGTGTTAAGTGCGGATTGACGAGTGTCGTGCCGTTCAAATAGGCGAGCAGGCCGCCTTCGCCGTTGAGTTGAATCCTCGCGTCGATGACGAATTCGCAGGAAACTCCGGACTCGCGGTCCCAGTCGACGGTGTCCTTGTCTTTGATCGTGCCCTTGTTGTGTTTGATGTCGACCTCGACCACGCACTTGACGGCCTTCCGCATCTTCTTCGTCTTTGTAATGACGGTCGCGCCGCGCGCACTGGTGAGCTGGGCCCAGGTGGTGGCGGCGGAGATGCCAATGCCCTGCTGGCCGCGGCTGCAGCGGCCTCGTCCGAACTTGGAGCTGGCGAGGTATTCGCCGAAAACTTTCACGACGTCATCGCCCTCCAAGCGGGGGCCGTTGTCCTGGACGCGGATCTTTATGCCCTTCGAAATCGTTGCCATTCCCCCCCCCACCCTTTCCCAACAAACGGTGACTTCGGGCAGGATGCCGGCGTCTTCGCAGGCGTCCAGCGAGTTGTCGATGGCCTCCTTGATGGTGGTGAGGGCGGCCTTGGTGTAGGACGAGAAGCCGACCTGCTGGAGATTTTTTGCAAAATACTCCGCGCTGGAGGCGGACGTGATCGTTTGTTGTTTGGCCATGTAGATATGAATTTGTCAGAGATAGCGCGACTTTTCAAGAAAACTCAGATAGGGTGGGCTCTCATGAAGATCGGCGCCTGGTCGATAGGCTTTGTTTTGGTCAGTTTGATCAGTGGAACCGCCTGGGCCGGAGCCGAGGTTTCAGGCACGGTGACGTATCTCCAGAGGATCGTTTTGCCGAAGGGGGTCGTTGTCCGGGTAGTCCTGCAGGACGTGACTCGGGCGGACGCTCCCGCAGAGGTGATCGCCGAGACGAAATTCAAGGCGAAGGGCCAAGTCCCGCTGCCGTTCAAGCTCACTTTTAGCGAAAAGAAGCTTCGCCCGCATCACCGTTACGCCGTGCGCGCCTCCATCAAAGACAAGGACGATTTCCTCTTCGTCACCAACCGCCAGTTTCCCGTTCTGACTCAGGGATCAAAAGATACCGTGACGGTCCTGCTCGTCCCGGCGGCCCCCCAAGAAGGCGAAGCGCCGACGTTGGAGAAGACGGACTGGAGGTTGGTCGAAGTCCAAGACAAGCGCGTCGAGGCGGCGGACGGCTTGCGCGAACCGCATTTGAGGCTCGTGGACGGGCGCGTGGCGGGCAGCGGGACGTGCAACATGATCCGAGGCGTCTACAAGCTCCGCGAAGAAAAGATCCGCTTCAGTCACTTTATCTCGACCAAGATGGCGTGTTCCGACTTGGAGACCGAGTCGTCCTTTTTAAGCGCCTTGGCGGAAGTGCAGAGATGGAAGATGCAGAGCGACGAGCTGGTCTTTTTCAACAAACGGGGCGACGACGTGGCGCGTTTCCTGCCGATGAGCCATTAGCCACAAAATCCGACGGTGAGTCAACGCATCCATTGGATGCAATGTTTCAGATCCTCGGCCATCTCTTCCGGCCTCAGGTGGATGCGGCGCCCGTGCCCAGGCAAAATCCAAGCAAAGCGGAAATCCAAAAGCCTCTCCATGGAGGCGCGCTGCACATTCCAATCGTACCAGCAGGCGTTGCGGAAGGCGTAGAGGTGGCGCGTCTCTTCGTTCCAGGCCAGATGGTCACCGGTGAATAGGAATTTTTCACCGTACAGCAGGCAGGCCGAGCCCTTCGTGTGGCCGGGCGTGGGGAGGACGGTCAGTCCGCCGTCCAAACGGACCGGATCGGCGCCGGTGATCTTTCTCTCAATCCCTTGAGTTGAGGCGCTGACGTCATTCGCATGAAGGACGCGCTCGCAACCGAAGTGGTCGCGGAATTTTTGATGGTCGGCCACGTCGTCCCGGTGCGTGAGGAAGAGCGTCTTCACGCCACCCAAGGCCTCCAACCGTTTGACGAGCGGTCCGGCGAACCGCGGCGAGTCGATCAAGACGTTCCCTTCGGGCCGGACGATCAGATAGCTCGCGGCGCCAAAGCTGTCTTCGGAGTGGTAGCCGCAGTGGAAGACGTTGTCTTCGATCAAGTCGGGGAAGGCCTCGAAGACGGGCGCCATGTCATGCTTGGCGACGGTCCCGATCGAGGACGTGGGGCAGGCGACCAAGGCCATCAAGGCCCGGCGCTTCGCCCCCTCCGTCCCCGGCTGATGGTTAACATAAGACTTTTCGTTTTTTCCGGAAAAGGTCCCAAGGCGCCACCAACAGCCGGGGGTCCGATTCGATCCAGGGTGCGTG
>CAZWYB010000044.1:0-14596 GCA_964637745.1 uncultured Pseudomonadota bacterium | reverse complement strand
GCGATATCCGACACGACGGCAGCGGGACGGGTCTGTTGTAGGGCCTGCAGGGCCCGGTTCGGATCCGTGAACGTCATCGTTTCAAAATCATTATCCGAAAGAATCGTATCGAGCAGACGACACATCTCGATATTGTCGTCCAAAATCATGACGAGCGCCTTCGACTCCCCCCGGCCTTCCATGACACATCCCCCTGATGTGTGGATAACTCTGCAACATTCATACCTGTGGATAAGTGATGTTCTATTTTGTATTTATTTAGTTTTTTCAGATACTTAAAAAGGAGCTCTTTTTCTCAGTTTGATAAAATTCTCATTCTGAGAATTTCAAAATGATAAAATAGGCCGTCAATAAAGATTTACATTCTTTAAAATCTATGGAAGATCAAATACTTAGTTGAAGAGATTTTTTCTTTTCTCATTTTTTGCCTCGATTCTCACCGCAGGCCCTCTTTGGGCCCTGAACGGAGCCCAGTTGCCGGGCTTCACAGCGATTCACGAATCGCTCGGCGGAACCGGCGTCGCCCGACCTCAAGATACCAGCACGCTCTTGGTCAATCCCGCAGGCCTGACCGAATTGCCGTTGATGGCCAATTTCAACATCTTCATTGCCTGGCCGCGAACGAGGATGGACACATCCGCCGCTCCGGCGGGCAACTCGGCAGGATTGGTGAAGAGTAACGACGACACCGTGATCCTCCCGGGAGGGGCGCTGAACTACCCGACGCCTTGGTTTCACGAAAAACTCTTCGTGGGCATCGGGCTCCTTCCGGTCGCCGGTTTCAGCGTCGATTTTCCCACCTCGCGGTTAAGCTCCACGATCACCGCCAATGCCTACGACACGCACACCTTTTACGGCCTTTTTAAGATCGTCCCGGGCGTCGCTTATAAGATCAACGACCACTGGTCCGTCGGACTCGCCATTCATATTGATCACGCCCAACTCGAAACGAATTCCGCCGTGCCGGGGACTTTTGCGGAAACCGCGGGAACCGATCGCGGCAACGGGGCCTTCGGCATCGGTTTCGGAATCGGCGTTCTCTACAAACCTCTCGACATCCTGTCCGTCGGCGTCGCCTACACGACGGAACAATGGATGCAGGATTTCCAGCGCTACAAAGATCTCCTGCCGAAGGGGCTTAATTTTCCCCAACAGCTGACGGCGGGGCTTTCGGTCAAGCCGATGGAGAAGCTTTTCGTCAATACGGACTTTCATTGGATCAATTGGAGCGGGGCCACCGGAGGATTCGGGACATCGGTCGCCTCCGGGGGATTGGGGTGGCGGGATCAATTCATCGCGAAGATCGGCGTGCAGTATCAGCCGCTCGATTTTCTGACCCTCCGGGCCGGATACAACTACGGCCGCTCCGCAATCCCGCCTTCTTCCTTGTTTGCAAGCGAACTGGCGATTCCCATCGGAGAGCATCACATCGGGGGCGGCTTCGGCATCCGCATGGGCAAACACGCACGCGTCGATTTTTCCTATATGCATACGCTTTCGAAGACGGTGACGGATAACGGCACTCAATTGGCGGGCGCAGGCGCCGGGGCCTTCACGCGCCAATCGGTCGATCAGATGAATACGGAAATCGGTGTGCAGTTTTAAGAAAGGAGGGTGCTCCAACATTTATCATTGACTGGCCGGTGCTCCTTTTGATCGGCATCATTTTTGGGTTCGGGGTCAAGGGTTCTCCGAAAGCGAGCGTTCTCCGGACACGCGGCTTCGCATCGGGATTTCTCGTGGTCGGTCTTTTTTCCGCGCTCGTGTACTATTCGTATCTCCTGGCGCCCGATTGGATGTTCAATTACTTCACGAAGGCCGAGGACGTGCCTCATTGGATGATCCCCTACATCTTCATCCTTTATTTCGTCGCCTATGCGGCGGGCTTCGTCTTGAAATTTGAATTGGAGAAGATCGGAAAACCCCTGCTTATCTTGGCGATCCTCATCCTAACTGCAGCATCGGCCTTAATTCCGATCTCCCTGGGAACACGTTACACGAAGGTGGGCTCGATGGATCAGTTCCTCGCAGGCGACGCGTTGCCCCTCCCCAAATCCCCCGTCGGCAAGGTGCCGGGCAACCTCACGCTGGCTCTCCTGCCGCTGGGCATTTTCCTTCTGGTGTGGTCCAGGAAACAAAGATTCTCTAAGTCTTCCCTTTGATCACGTTGTAGAAATACCCCTGGCTCACCTTTAATTGAGCGATCGCGGTGTAGGGTTTGTTTTTAGAATAAGCCAACGCCGCCTCGAAGACCGGTTTCAAATAATCCTTCAGCGTCTTGCCCCTTTCGTAATGGAACGTATCGGCGTAGAGGGGATGATCCTTTTGCGAGAGTCCGATCTCCTTGATCTTCTTGTAGACGGTGGCGATCGCCAGGTCCAACATTTCGGCCGTCTCTTTGGCGTTGAAACCGTTCAACCGATAGGCCTTGGCGAGGATCGTCTTTTCATAATCATACCAACTCTTGGCCGGGTCCAAACGATTCTGGCTATCGATGGACGGCAATCCCTCAACCGCCGGAGACGGCTTGTGGGAAGCCTTCTCTTCGGGAATTTTCAGAGGCCGCGTCAAATATTTCGAAATCCCATAATTGGAGGGAATGGCGCGCGCGTCGATCACGCCGTCCTCGGACAGGGCGATAGCGACCTTCATCACGTTTTCCAATTCACGGATGTTGCCCGGCCAGTCGTATTCCAGAAAGGCGCGCAGGAGACGGCTCGAAACCTTCATCGAAGCGCCATGTTCCTGGCGGATAAAGTGATCCACTAAAGAGGGGATGTCCTCGCGTCTCTCTCGAAGAGGAGGCAGATCGAGACGGATCTGGCAAAGCCGGTAGTACAGGTCTTCCCTGAATTTTCCTTCGCGCGAGAGCTTTTCGATGTCTTTATTGGAAGCAGAAACGATGCGGACGTCGCACTTGATCGGCTGCGAATCGCCCACCCGATAGAATTCGCCTTCCTGGGCGACTCGGAGAAGCTTCGACTGCAAGGGAAGATCCAGCTCCGCCACCTCATCGAGGAAGATGGTCCCGCCGTGGGCCTCTTCGAAAAGACCTTTTTTGTCGCGCGTCGCCCCCGTGAAGGCGCCGGCGCGGTGCCCGAACAGTTCGCACTCGATCAGGTTCGCCGGCAACGCGCCGCAGTTGATCGCCACGAAACGCTTGCCCGAGCGCCCGCTGTTCACGTGCAGGGCGCGGGCGATCAGCTCCTTTCCGGTGCCGGATTCTCCATGAATGAAGACCGCAAGATCCGTGTCGGTAATCTTATCCATGAGCCGAAAGATTTCGACCATCCGTTTGGAACGAGCGATGATATTTTGATAATCATATTTTGTCTGCGGCACAGCGACACCGCTCTGGACAAGCGATTGATAGTGCTCGAGCTGGGACGACATCTCCGTCATCTTTTCTTCCAACGATCTTCGCGAAGCCTCTTGAGTCGAAAGAAGCCGGGCATTCTCGATCGCGATGCCCGCCTGGTCTGCGAAGGCCTTCAAAACCTCCAGGTCCACATGCTCGAACACGCCCGAGAGGAGCCGGTTATCGAGATACAGGGCCCCGATGGTCCTCCGCTTGGATTTGACGGGCAGGCAAAGCACGGATTTAAGATCCAACCGCATGACCGATTTTTCGGCGCCCAAAGACGGGTCTTTCGTGGCGTCATGCGCGAGCAGGGGTTCGCCGCTCTCGATCGCCCTCTTGGCGACCGACAGACTGATGTCGGTGATGGGGTCTGTCTCGGGAAGATTCCGCGAAACGGCGATTTTCAGACGCCCGTCCTCGTCGCGAAGCAGGATGGCGCCCGATTCCGCCTGTGAGAGCTCGAGGGCGTAATTCAAAACCGACTTGAGAACGAAGGGGAGATCCGACTCGGCGTTGATGAATTTGTTGATCTCCAGAATGTACCGATAAGAATCCTTCATGTGGCCTCCCTCCCGTTCGCGAGTGGTGGATAGGGTCTGCGGCGGAACCGGTTTCGGGAGCTTGTCGGAAATCTCCGAAACTTTTGCCATTTCCTCGCTCGTCTGAGCGGCCTTTTTGATTTCCGGGATGATCTTTCTCAACTCTTCCTTTTCACCCTTGGCCTCGAAGAGTTCGGCCAGAGAAAAAAGAACCCAAAAACGGAGGGGTCGCATTACATCGTCGTCTTCGGACATCCGCAGGGCCTCGCGAAGCGCGTCCTCCGCACCCTTCCATTGCTTTTGCTTGATGGCGATATCGCCGATCTCTAGAAGCGCCCTCACCAAGACCTGACGGTCGATCGCGAAACGGTTTTTCAATGACCTTAAGAACGCGATCGCCGGATCCAGGTGGCGGATCGCCTTGTCCCAATGCCCTTGGGAGGCCTCGATGATGCCGATGTTCACGAGAATCGCGGCGTGGCTTCTTAAATCGCCGGTCCGCTCGCAAAGATCGAGGCCGCGTTCGTAGTAACGGACGGCGTCCTCCGGCTTCTCCATGAGGTTGAAGGTATTGCCCAAGCCGTTGTAGGCGCGCAGAAGGAGCTCGGTGTTCTTCAACTGCTGGGCGAAATTCGCGCAGAGCTGATAATGCTCGACCGCCGCGGGCAACTCCTTCAATCCGAGATAGGTCTGTCCCAGGTTGTAATGCGTGCGCGCCAGAAGGAGCTGGTCGCCCATCGCCTGATGAAGATCGAGATCCTCGCGGAAATACCGCAGGGCCTGCGGATAGCGTTGCGTGATAAGATAGACGACGCCCAAGTCGTTGTTGGTCACTTTTTTCTTTTCTTCGGCCGACAGCTCCTGTTCCCAACGGGCACGCGTCTTTTCAAAAAGCTCCTTCGCGGCCTCGTACTGGCCCTCTTGAACCAAAATGGCCCCTCGGTAATTTTCCGCCACGAGCTCACGGACACGGTCCCCTTTCAGATAGTGGAGAAGGCCCAAGGCGGCGGAGAGCGACGCGCTGGACTTTTCGATCTCGTTCATCTTCAAGTAGACGGCGCCGATGCGGAGCAAGGCGTCCACCTGTCCGTGCACGTTCTCCATGCGGTCCTTGAGCCCGGAGAGGATTTTTTCCGCCTGCCCCAAAGTATCGAGGGCGGTCCGGTATTCGAGGCTGATCAGGCACGCCTCCCCCAATTTCAAGTGAAGCTCGACGTCCTGATCCGCCGAGCGTTCGACGTCGAGGTCCAGCGCAAACCGGAGGACATCGGCCGCCTCCCGACCTCTGGCCTCCTTCAAAAAGCGGTCGGCCTGTTTGCGGCAAAGCTCAAAGGCCCGTGGGACATCGCTTCCTCGCATCTCATGATAGAGACGCGCCTCCGAGCCTTCTGGAAAAAGGGAAGCCGCCCGATCGTGTAGCTCATGCCGGCGTTTGTCCGAAAGCTTTTGGTCGATCAAATCCGCCAAGGTCGCGTTTCGGATCGCATAGCGACCGCCCGAATCGTCGCGGGCGACCAGGTCGCGGGCAAGCAGTTCCTCCAAAAGCGGGGCGGGATCCGGAAGGTCGAGGAGCCGGGAGATTTCGGCGGGCCGAAGTTTCCGCGCAAGGGATAGTCCTTCCATGACGGTCTTTAAGGACGGTTGTAGTTTCTCATAGCGCGCAAAAAGCAGTTCTTCCAAGACGCCGGAAAAGCGGGCCTTGGAGAAATCGATGCCGAGATCCTCAAACGTCGTCTTTTTCCAGCGTCCCGCACGGTCGAAGAGGGCGCCTTCTTCGATGAGGGAGCGCAAGAGTTCGGTGACGAGGGACGGATTGCCGTCCGTCCTGGCCTCGAGTCCGGCGATCAGTTTGGTCGGAGGATCTTCCAGACCCGTCAGCGAGACAATGTATTCCCGCAATTCCTTGGGATCGAAGGGACCGATCGTGAGCGCGGCGACCCCTTCCTTGGGAAGCAGATCACGGAACGACGCCGGCAAAGACTCGGAACTCGCCGCGCTCCCGACCCAAAACAAGGGGAGACGGTCGATCGGATCGCTAAAGAGCAGGCGGGCCATGACCCCGCGGAATTGTTGGTAGGTCTCGTCGGTCTCCGCCCAGGCGTCGACGTCATCCAAGAGAAAGACCGTGGGCTGTCCCTCGGAGAGATGGATTCGGAAATCGTCGAGCCATCCGGACAACTCTTCGGCGTTTCGGACGGAGGCCGACGCCGCAGCCACGCCGTGCAGCTGGGAATAATATTTAAACTCCTTCAGGAGCCGGCTTTTTCCCGTCCCGCGGTCTCCGAAGACGAGCATCAAGACCAGATTCTCGGACGATGAGGGGGAAAAGACCTTTTCGAAGGAGCGTTCGAACAGTTCCTGCTCTTTTTTGCGTCCGATCAACCGGCCTTCCTCGGGGAGATAGGAAAGGAGGGTCTCACGCGTCTCCAAGGCGAACTTCTTCGGCGAATAAAAATTGATCTCCCTCAAGATCTCTTCGGCCCTTTGGTAGCGATTCGCGGGATTCTTCTCCAAAAGCTTCGCCAGGATGCGATCCAGATAGGCCGGAAACCCTTCGCGAAAGCTGGACGCGGGTGGCGGCACAAGCGTCTGTTGGTTCCTCAACGTCTCGGGCACGCCTTTACCCCGAAAGGGATTTTGGCGGGTGAAGCAATAGTAGAAAAGGACACCAAGCGAATAGAGGTCGGCACGACCGTCCGGCCGCTCCTTGGCGATGATCTCGGGCGCCATATAGGCGGGCGTGCCGATCATCTTGCCGCGCGGATCGATCGACGCGAGTCCGAAATCGATGACCTTGATGGCCTTCGTTTCTCGGGTCACAAGGAGGTTGGCGGCCTTTACGTCAAAATGAAAAACGCGGTAGGAATGAAGGTAATGAAACGCTCGCAAGGCCTGAACGAATAATTCCAAGACTTCGTCGACGGACTTGCCGTTCGTGGCTTCATAGACGCCCTCTCCTTCGACCAATTCCGTCGTGTAGTAATATTGCTTCAGGTTACGGTCATAGCCGAAATCCAAGATGCGGGCGATGTTCGGATGGTTCAGGTCCTTCAAGATCTCGAACTCATGCTTGAAGTCGGTGACGGCCTCCGAATTCGCGTCTCCGCTCAAGCCCTTTCGGAGGAGTTTCAAGGCCGAACGGCCCGTGGAACCTTTTAAATCAGAGACAAGGAAGACTTCGCTAAAACTGCCACCGCCGACCGGGGCCTCGATCTTGTACTTTGTATCGATGACGAATCCACGGTCCATGGAAAAGAATTATATGAGAATCATGCCATATATAAAATATATTTTTGCGGCCCCTAGACATATTTTTCTTGGAATAAGCCCCAAATGAAGCTCATTCTGGCCTGGCATTCCAATTGCTTTAGAAACTACGACGTACGTTTAAAAGACACCCCTTGGGTTGCCACAGCGTGTCTCTCGTTGCGACCCTTCAGAAATGAGGTTAAACTGCGATGGATTTGAATCGAATCCAAAGACAACTCATCATTAGGAGCTTGAGGAGCTTGCTGTTCCTGTCGGTCTCTTCGATCTCTTTGATCGGCACGGGATGCAGCACGGGCGCATCGGCGCCTCCGGTTTCGCTTCCTGCACCCGTGACCGGAAGACTGACCGTAACCAGCCCCGACCAAGACACCGGTGCGGCCCTCGTGTCCGGCGATCAAGGCTCCGTCTCCGGAGGATCGATCGTCCATGCCGTCAATGAAACTCAGGCCGGGACCTCGGCCCTGCTTCTGTTGTCTTCGCTCTTTCCCTCGGCGATGGCCCAGACGGCCTTTCCCGACGTCTGCAGCCGTCCCTTCCATGTGTGCGCCCGTGCTCAGGACGACGGTTCCTTCGAAGTGGACATCCCCGCGGCGGTCAGCGACCAGATCGGCGTCGAGATCCTCGATCCGAACGCCGGAACGCCCATCTCGCCGAGAGATCATCATGCGGTGCCCCAGAACGTCAGGCACTTCATACGGGGCGTCGTCGACGTCGGGATCTTGCCCTCGCAAAACCGCATCTACGCCCTCGTCCACGGAATCCCGGCGACATCGACACCCGGAATCGTATCCATCGTCGACCTGAACACCAATACGCGCACGCCGATCACGTTCGACGGATTTGATCCCCAACGCCTGGTCTTGAACGCGAACGCCAACCTCGCGGCCATCATCGACGCGAACACGAGCTTGGTCGACTTTGTGGACCTCACGACGAACGCCTTCGGCGCGCCAATCACGAAATTCGCCGCTCCCGCCGCGGCGACAGGGGCCATCCCCACCGACGTCGCCTTCAGCACGGACGGAACTCATGCGATCGCGAGCTATATTTCAGACCAGATGGGCCTCGCGGTGATCGATCCTCTGACGGGAACGATGACCGATTTCCTCGGCAACGATAAATTTTCGGGAACGGGTTTCACGAACCGTCGCGTGAATGCGGTCACGGTCGGCCGTCTGACCTCTCCGGCCGTCGATGTCTTTGCCTTCGTGGGCTTATTGAATTCCGGCAGCGCGACTCCGACACCTTTCGTCGCTTTAGGTGAATTGGGCACGGGTGGAACGATCGTTCCGCTCTCTCTCCCCACGCCTCTGCAAGCCGGCGCCGCCCCGCATGGTGTGGGCCTTTTCATCTCGGGAACGCAGACCGCGCTTCTGGTGACCGACGGCGGCAACGACCGGATCTGGGCCTACAATATTAATCTCGATTTCACCGCCACGCCTCCCACGCCCGTCGCGACCCTCTCTTTGCTCGGTTCCGTCGCCGACTCCGGAGGCAACATCGTCAAGCCGGATCGCATCGTCATGGATCCCGTCGATCGATTGGCCTACGTCAACGTCCACAACGGCAACGACCTGCACCCGGCCGATGTTTTGACCATCGATCTGCCCACCTTAGCCGTGATCGACGAAAACCCCGTCGGACATCTTCCGACCGGTATCGATTGGGATCCCATGCACCAGGTCGTCTATGTTTCCACCCTCGGGACTCAATCCGTCACCTTCTGGAACCTGGCCCAATTAAGACCTTAAGACCTCTCAAAGCTCCACCGCTCTCGTATATATTTTATAAACCCACACTTTATATATAAAATATATCTAGACTCTATAAATACTCTTATTCTGTATTTTCAGCCTGCAGTAACCTTGGCATGACTTGCATTATTACACCCTCTAAGGAGGATGTATGCATAAAATGGTAGCCGCCGCGATCAACGTCGTCAGCCTGGTCATCGGTTTTTATACGATCCCCTCGGCCTGGGGTTACGACCATAGACCCGAATACTACAGACGCCGCCATGACCCGATTGTGAATACCCGGGTCGAAGAGAGGCATGATGCCAATCACGACGGAATCATTGAGCCGAACGAACGGGCAAGAATGCGTCACGACGCCTATTGCCATCATCATCCTCGTCAATGTTTCTAAAAACAAAAGGAGATTTTATGATTTTTAACATCGTCATCGCCATCATCTTGACCGTCACCTTCGCCGGAATCCTGGCGGAAGCGTTCGCGGCAAACAAATCGAATAGACGCTAAGGAGAATTCCATGAAAGGCAACCAACTGATTATCGCTGTTTTGATCGTCTCGCTGGGTGGATTTGGGTGCAGCCAGGCCACAAGCTCATCGGGGAACTCATCCTCCGGTGGAGGAACGACGACGGGCACTCCATCGGAACCGACGAGCCTCTCGACCGCCGACAATGGGGGATACACCACCGCGGACGAAGCCGCTTATTTCGGCCTCATGGACATGAGCCAGCTCGGATCGGATACGCCCGTGCAGGACCCGACCTTTGCGGCCCTGACCGCCGATACCAGCCCGGGCCAACAGGTTTATTTGGTCCGCATCGTCTGGGGGAACCTTGAATTGGATTCGGGCAACCCCAATGAAACGGAGACCAACCCGATCGATTGGTCGGGGACCCTCTCCTTCAACGGAAACGGCGAACTCCATTTGATGAGGACGATCCTTTTCGACCTGCATGACCACATCGTCAACGAGTCCGATCCCAAGCTGGTCGAATGGGTCTCTCACACAGGTCCTCACATCGACGGGATTCTGGTCGAGCTCCTTTACACGCCGGATTCGACGGCCGAGACGCCGAAACTGACGTTCGCTACGGCAACGATGACGCAGGAGATTTCTTTGGATCAGCTCGATCATTACAACCAGATCGTGACCATCGATCAAGACGGGCACGGGGCCGCCTTCACCGGACTTAGGACCGATGACGACACCTGCCTCGAGGGATTTCTCCAAGGGAAATTCCATGACCGCACGGATGCGGCGGGCGGGATTTTCCGTGGGCGTTTCGTCAGCGACCACGGTGATCTGCACGGTTTTCTCCGCGGTCACTACGGCGTGGACAGCACGGGTGCAAATGCCTTCTTCGGCAAGTACATCGACGCCACGGGGCACTTTGTGGGACTGCTCCACGGAACTTATGGGGATGGCGCCTTTGACGGCGACTGGACCAATAGGGCGGGCACCACCACCGGAACGGTCGACGGCAAGTACGTGACGGGCACGACCGTCGACAGCGGTTTCTTCCAAGGATTCTGGGAGGAGAACTGCGTCCCCTAGGATATCAATAATAGTGATTGATTCACGAGGCCCTCTTTGTCACTTTAGCGGTCACTCATGACCCAGACAAAGAGGGCCTTCGTTTTTCTCCTGTTCCTCGCCGTCGTCCTGATTCCTCTGCCCGGCTTCGCCGCAAAGGCCGAAACTTTGAAGATCCTCCAAGACCTGATCCGGATCGACACCACGAATCCCCCGGGCAACGAGATCGAAGCCGTCCGCTACGTTCACGACCTCCTCGCCCAAGAAGGACTCCCCTCCGAGATCATCGAATCCGAGCCGGGACGCGGAAACCTGATCGCCCGCCTGAAGGGCGACGGTTCCAAGCCGGCGATGGTCCTTCTAGGCCATCTGGATGTCGTCCCCGCCGAGCCCAAGGAATGGGACGTCCCGCCGTTTTCCGCCGAGGTGAAAGACGGCTTCATCTGGGGGAGGGGCTCCCTCGACATGAAAAGTCTGGATGCCATGGAGATCGCGGCCTTCCTCAAATTCCATCGCGAAAAGACTCCGCTCGCCGGAGACGTGATCTTAGTCCTCACCGCCGACGAGGAGGCCGGAGGCCATCAAGGGGCCGAGTTCCTCGTGCAAAACCACTGGGACAAGATCGAGGCGAAGTATCTTTTGAACGAAGGCTCCGTCGGCGTCGACCGGCAGGGGATGCACGTCTATGCGATTCAGGTCGCTGAAAAGGGAGTCGCCTGGATGAAGCTTACGGCCAACGGCACCTCCGGACACGGCTCAAGTCCCATCGTCGACAATGCCGTCGTCAAACTCGTCCGGGCGGTAGGCGCGCTGGCGAGCCATCGTTTTCCCGTCCAAAAGACGGCCGTCCTGTCGGCCTTTCTCGAACGCCTGGCCCCGCATCTGCCCTGGTATCAGAGGGCGGGCTTGAAGCTGATGTTCACCCCCGTCATCGGCCCCATCGTTCAAAAGATCGCCGCCAAGTCCCTGGAAAAGAACAGGGCGGTCAAGGCCATCTTGACGAATACGGTAAGCCCCACGATGCTTTCGGCCGGTTATAAGGTCAACGTCATCCCGTCGGAGGCGACGGCAAGCCTCGACGGCCGCATACTCCCGGGAGAAACGCCGGGATCCTTTCTCGCGAAGGTCCAAGACATCGTCGGCAAAGACGTCAGCGTCGAATATCTCTCCAACAGCTTCCCGAATGAGTCGGATTTCCACACGGACTATTTCCGGGCGATCGAAGAGGCGTTGAAGAAATCCGATCCCGAAGCGATTACCGCCCCCATCCTCTCGGCCGGCGCAACGGATTCGCGCTTCTTTCGGGCCAAAGGCGTAATCGCCTACGGCATCCTTCCGCTGCTTCTGACCGAGGATCTCTTGGAGGGCCTGCACGGAAAGAACGAACGGATTCCGGTGGACCACTTGGAAAACGGGACGGAGATCGTTTACGATATTGTGAAGACCATGCAAGGCAGATAAAACAAGTGTCGTGAGCGAGGATCGAGTTTGACTCGTCCGAGCGAACAAGAAAGGGGTTCGGGGAAGCGCCGGAGGCCTTCCCCGCTTTTATGAAATGCGTGTACTGCCAGGAAAAAGCGGGCTTTTTTAAAAGGATCTGTCCCGATTGCGACAAGCTCGTCGAAACCGTCGCCACCATGGGAGAGGCCTACGGATATCGCGAGTTTCTGGATACTTTGGTCGGAACGGGTATCGATCCGAAAAAGATCGAAAAGTTTTTGGATACGGATGTCGACGGACGCGGATCGGTCAACGACCACATCACCGCCCGCATGACGAACCAGATCATGTCGAGCCTGGGTCAGCCCTCGCAGATGACCTCGAAAGACGTGAAAAAAGTGCGCCAAGACATCGCCGACGGCAAGGCGCCGTCGCAGGTGGACGGCGAGGTCACGGATTACAAACAGTTGCCGAACAAAACGTAATTACACCATCCGGTCGACCTTGTCCCGCAGGTCTGCGATGTATCCCTCGATCTTCGACCGGTCCGGATCGTCCGGCATTTCGCGCAAATAGTCTTCCAAATCCTTCAAGGCCGGAGAGAAACACTCGAGTTGGTATTCCACCAAACCGCGCTCCTTCAGCTCCTGCCCGCCCTCGGGCTTGAACAAAAGAAGTCGGTTTAACATCTGCAAGGCCGTCGGGTAATCGGTCCTCATGAGGGCGATGACCTTCAGATTCGTCAACATCCGAAGCAGCACTTCCCGATGTTTGGCCGGTTCCAAAAACTCCGGACGGAAGGGGAGGTCTTCTCCGTACATCTCAAAGAGCCTCTGCCGGCATCCCTCCTGAGAGAGGATCTTCCCCTTATGAAAGGGGTCCACGAAGAAGACGCCGTCTTCATCCTCGAAGCGGACCAGAAAATGCCCGGGGAAACTCACGCCCTCGGTCTTGAGCCCCAACCGCCTGGCGATGGCGATATAAAAGATCGAGAGAGTGATGGGAATGCCCTGACGGCTGTCCAAAACGTCGTTCAAGAAGCTGTTGGAGGGATTGTAATAATCGCGCGTGTTTCCGCGGAAACCTTCCTCTTCGAAGAGATAGTGGCTGAGACCATGGAGGATCTGGCGTCCTCCGATGACCCGGCCGACCCGCCGGTGGGCGCGGCGGGCGAATTCATCGAGTCTCTCGCGGTAGACGGAGGCGTCGAAATCCGGATATTTCTCCCGGGCGATCACGAAGGCGATCTCCTCCAGAGGGACCTTTTCCAGATTCAAGGCCGCGAGTTCCTCCAAATTTTTGGGATTCATGGACCACCTACAAGACGCCTCCCTGCAGACCGAGCATCGAGGCCTTCAAGTCCTCGGGGATCGGGAACGTCTCCTTCTTTTGGTAATTATACATGACCTGGACGGAAAACCCAGTGGCGACCATTCGTCCCGAATCCTTATCCGAGACCTCGTATTCGAACCGAAAGGCCTTGTTCCGCATCTCTTCAACCCGGATTCGCACGACCATGACCTCATCCAGGTAGGCCGGCGAGAGAAATTTCACGCCGATCTCCGCGACGATGAAACCGAAGGCGCTGGAGGCGTCCATCCGGCGCAGATCCAGCGAGTGGAGCCTTTTAAAATAAGAGACCCGAGCCTGCTCGAAAAAGGTGAGGTAATGGGCGTTGTTGACATGCCCCATCGCGTCCACGTCGGCGAAGCGGACGTGGACCTCGGTCGAGACCGGAAATTTTTCCTTGTCCTTTTCCTTATCCAAGGCTCCTCCTCACGCGCGCGGCGCGCACGATTTCGTCGCGGATATCGTCCTTTCCGCATTTCCAATATTGGTAGACGTTCGAGGTCAGGTTCCGATGGACGAAATCCTCCGGCGTCACGGGGCCCAAGCGTCTTCCCAAAAAATCCTCCAGAAACACGACGTCTTCCCGAACCGCCTTCCAGACGGGGTCTTCTCTCGCCAGAAACTTTAAATTTTCCCAATTGAGGAACGAACCGCACCGCAACAGATCCTCTTCAAGCGTGGGCAGATAACCGGACAGCGCTTTCGATTTCTTGTTCCCCTTGAGGAGGGCCTTCAACCCGCGTCCGGTGCCAATGAGCGGGGCCGGTATGCCCAAGGACGCCAAGGTCGCCACAAAAGAAATAGCCCGAGGAAGGATCGTCTTCTTTCCCGCCTTTCCACCGACGCGCCGCGAATACCCGAAATGCCCGGTGTGCGGAATCCTCTCTCGGTGTGACGGGATGTAGCGGGCGAGGTCGTTGATCGTCCCCGCGAGCCCCGTGACCACGGGCCGATAATAAGCGGCGAAGTGTTCCGCAAACCGGGTAATCTCTCCGATTTCATCGCGGGAAAAAACGACGGGGCGGAGACGCGGCAGCTCGCGCCCCAGCCGGGCCATGGCCCCTTTGACCTCGGGCAGAGGGTAGTCGTAACGGAACGCCGACTGGATCGTCACCGTCCTCACGCCGGAATAATTTTTAAGAAACGGGGTGATCGTCGACGGAGACAGGCCGCCACGGAATAAGGGACATCCGACGCCGATGATGGGATAGACCTTCAGCCCCGTCTCTTCTTCGAAACGGTAATACTCGGAGATCGCACCCCGGGCCGACAAGACGGCCGGCAAAAATCCGGCGTCCAAGGCCGGGTCGGAGCGCGCGATGAAGGGCCTCAGATAACGCGGCCGTCT
>CAZWYB010000043.1:0-14694 GCA_964637745.1 uncultured Pseudomonadota bacterium | reverse complement strand
GGCCGTCGGAGGCGGAGACGATGATTGGGCGGGTGCGGCTGGATCATCTGCAGCGTCTTCGACGTCAGCTCGTCGCCCTGGATGGCCAGCGCCGTAAACTCGAACTTCTTGCCGCCGCGGTCGAGGACGAAATCCTTGTTCGTATCGTCCCATCCCTTCGCCTTCAGAATGGCCAGGGCCCGTTTAGGATCATAGTCATAGGGAGCCACCTGGGCATTGTAGGAAGGATCTTCCGGATCGACGGTTCCCGCCGACAGGTTCCCTTTTCCCTTTAAGACACGGTCGATCAAACGTCCCTTATCGACCGCAAGGTTGAGCGCCCTCCTGATTTCCGGATCCGCAAAAAACGGATTTTTTTGGTTCAAAAACATCATATAAAGGAGGGGGTACCAATTGCTGTAGATGCGGATCGAAGGAATCTGCGAGAGGGCCCCGTAGTCCTCCGGATTCAAGAGAAAGGCCATGTCGATGTTTCCCGCGATGAGGTTACTGATGTTCGCGGCTTGGTTCGGAAGCACTTTGACGATGACCCGGTGGAGGTAGGGTCTTCCTCCGAAATAGTGGGCATTCGCCTGAAGAACGATTTCCCGATCGTCTTGTTTCACGAACTCATAGGGGCCGCTTCCGATCGGATGGAGATTGAATTTTTTAAAATCCGGATCCTCCTCTAGCATTTTTTTCGGTGCGATCCCGATGACTCCTAGGCTGTCCCACAGCAGGTTATCCGCGTGGGAAAAAACGATTTGAAAATTAAAGCGGTCGAGCAAACGGATTTCTTTCACGTCCTTCAGCGCATAGTTGTAGCCGCTGCGGGGGGTCTTTAGAATCGTGTCATAAGTGGCTTTTACGTCTTCAGCCGTCACCGGGGTGCCATCCTGGAAAACGACGTCCTGACGCAGGTGAAACGTCCACTGAAGGCCGTCCGGAGAGATCTCCCATTTCTCAGCCAACTCCGGACCTATTTTTCCGCCGTTGGAGGTTCGAATCAACGTATTGAAAATAAGGTCAAGAAGGTTGGCTGAAATCGTCGAGTCCGTCGTAATGGGGTTGATTTCGGAAGGCTTGAAAAAGATACCCATCTTGAGGCTGCCGCCGTAACTCTTTTCCAATTCGCGCTTTGAACAGGAAAAAAGACACGCCAACGCCGTCAGGATGATCGCAATGCCACTCACAACAGGAACCTTGGGAATCGTCACGTTCGCTATTCTGACTCTCTTACCGGCCAGGACAAGACAAAAAGAGGGATCGGAGGGTGCACCTCTCCGACCCCTTCAAATCTTGTCTAAAGAGGCGGAGAGCTTAAAAGACCGCAGGACGGCAAACGGCCGGCTTCGGATCCGTGAGTTTTTTTCCCTTTTTAATCTTCATGGCTCATTCCCTCCTTTCTTTTGAATTTTCAATCAAGCCGCGTGTGGCACGGTCGGATCGGCATTCGCTTGTTTTTCTTCCTCCTCGGAACCTAAGGACTTAATCTCCCTCTGCATGAAGGCCTCGGTCTCCACCTCGAGCAGCTTGTAGTCGCAGCTTTTCACCTCCAGACTCCCCGTCTTGTTCAAGGCGCTGTAACGGCAGCCGCCGGCGCAGCTCGGAAGGAAGTGGCATTTTTCGCAGTCGTCATCCCATTTCTTGGTCGCGATCTGCCACTCGCCCTGCTCGTTGTACTCCTGGCGGTCGACATGACCGGCGATGAGGTTGTGCAGTCCCACGAAGGCGGGACACTTGTAGACGCTCCCGTCCGGACCGATCGTGAAGGAATGGCGGGAGTGGTATTCGCAGGGCCCCATTTCGGGCCGGTTCTGCGTGTTCATGCCGACGTCCCACAGCTTTTCCTCCAACGACATGATGCCGTTGATCTGGGACTGGTTGAACGAACAGACCTCGCAGAAGGAACTCACGCGTCCTTGCCTTTGCGACGCGATCTCGGCGTTCACGTTCATGATGGGCTTGAAGCGCGCCACCATGATGTCGTCGGCGAAGGGGCTCTTCTTCAGGCGGTCGATCAACGCGAACATGCTCTCGTAATTCTCGTTGTCGAAGTTGCCGCCGATGGCGAGGCGGACCTTCCCCTTAATCGCGCAGAGATTGTCGTAGATCTTGTCGAAGGTGCCCTTCCGGTTGTGGAAGATCCTTTTCTTGTCGTGGGCCTCACGGTCGCCGTCGAAAGTGATCTTGATCCACTTGAATCCGTAGGGCGTCATCTCGTCGACGAATTCGGGCGTGAGAAGGACGCCGTTGCTGATCATGCCGACGGTAAGGGGAATCCCCAAAGGCTGCGTGAATTCCCAAAGGGCCTTGGTGATCTTCTTGATCGGAGGTTGATTCAAGAGAGGCTCTCCTCCGAAGAAATGGACGTGCAGGGTTTTCGGCTTCACCGACAAGATCCTCTTTTGCAGATAGGCCACGACCTTGTCGGCCGTTTCCGGTTTCATGATGCCGTTTTCGCTGACCTCGTTTTCGAAGCAATAGTCACAGGCCAGGTTGCAGGCCATCGTCGGAAGGATCGTCACCTGCATGATGTCGGTTCTCTCCCGGATCTTGTTTTGGTACCAACCTTCGAAAAGTTTCTGCTCGTCGACGGCGTCGTCCAGAAGGATCCCCATCTCCTTTAACTCGGGGACGGCGGCATGTTCCTTTTCCGTCAGACGAAGGCCTTGCGAAACCTTTTCGAAGAGGATTTTCGGATTCAACTCCGGGTCGTCGAAGAGGACCCGGTGATCGCGGAAGGTGTTGTAGACGAGAACTTTCGAGGGATCATTTTCGGCGTGCGTAACGATATTGTATTTCGACGGCTTCATGATCCCCCCAACTCTTTGAAGCAACCGCAACGAAGCAGTATGGTGCAAACCCCGAACCAGGAAAAAATTGGGGCACCTCCTAAATAGGCCTAACGAGCGATGAGCAGCCTAACTCCTTGATTCAAATTGTTTTTCGACGCGCGATTCCATTGGGCGCAGAAATCAACTCATGAAGTTGAGGAGGGATTTTAGCAAAATCGCTGGATAATTCTTTGACCAATCTGCGCGAGTCTTGTCCTTGCAGCGCTAAAAAATCGCCTTGGTGCCGGCGAGAAAGGTGATTCCGGGGGCGGGGAAGCCGAACTTTTCCTGATAGGAACGATTCAGAAGATTCTCGATCTTAAAGTAAAGTTTCCAGTCTTCCAACGGGCGGCGATTTTTCATGAGATCGTAGGAACCGGCCAGGTCCACCTTCACGTAACCCGGCAGGACACCGCTTGCCGAGGTGTTTCCATTGGGATCGATGAAGGTGACGGGAATATCCCCCGACGACGTGGAGATGATGTTCGGAATCAGACGGCTCCCCACCACGTTCACGTCCGTGCGGAGCGTCAGGCGGTCGATGGGACGCGCCTCGACGAAGGCGTTGCCGTGATGCCTCGGACGATCCGTCAAACGTTGATTCGTATCCTGGTTGATCGCCTTCAAGAACGTGTAATTCCCTCCCACCGTGAGCCAGGGCAGAGGCCTGACGGAAGCGCCGACTTCGATGCCCGTGCTGTAGGCGTTGTTGACGAACTGAAGCTGGTCGAACAGGCGGTGATAATCGATGAAGAAAAAGGTGGCGGAGACGTCCGCCCATTTTCCGACGCTTTGATCGATGCCCACATCGACGCTCTTGGAAAGTTCCGACTGGAGGCGGACGGGCTGAAAGGACGGATCGCCCGTATCGCGGAGCAAGACCTCGCTGAAGAATTCGAGGATCGTCGGCGCATGGAAGCCCTCGCCGTAGCTCGCCCGGAACGTCGTGTGCGTCTTCTTCAGCTTATAAAGGAGGGAGGCCGCGGGGCTCCATTCGTGTCCGAAGGTGGTGTTGTGGTCGTAACGCGCCCCGCCCGTCAGGATCAACGATTCGTCGAAGAATCGGAGCTCCTGTTGAAAATAAGGGGCGTAATTCTGGCGCGCGCCCTTCTGCCCCGGAGCCGGAAACGGGGGCGACGGCGGGTCCGTGAAACTCAGACGTTCATCTTGGAATTCGAAGCCGACGGTCAACTGGGCCGAAAATTTCGGCGACTCGTGCAGGGAGAAAAAATTCCGGAGGTCCACCGTGTTGACCAGGCCGTGCCCGTGGAAATCCTGGTTGTTGGGCGCGAATCCCGGCGGCGCCGTGTCGCCCGCGTCCGGATTCAGGAGATGTTCGCGGTCGACGAAGATCCCGTAATGGAGCTCCAAATCCCACCAGGGCATCGGGAGACTCTTCAAGTTCACGTGGCTCGTCACTTCGTCCCGATGGAGATGATTGTTGGTATCGGGATCGATCTGGACCAGGAGCGAACCCGTCGCAGGATCGAAGGACGTCTGAAACTCATAAAAGATGTCCTGATCCTGGCGGAAATAATTGACGCCCGTATCGAGCTTCAGGCCGGGGAAAAATTGATAGCCGAAATTCGCCGACAAGGCGTCTTCACCGAAACGATCGCGGTCGAAACGGCCTCTTTGGTCCGTCCGGGAGAAGGTCGCCGCATATTGAAACGCGCGGTCCGCCCCTGCGGATCCGCTCGCCTCAGCGGATTCCCGAAAGGTCTGGAGATTTCCGCCTTCGAAGCCCACTCCGAACCGGTGTTTTTCGGATCCCTTGCGCGTGATGATGTTGATGACGCCTCCAACCGCGTCCGACCCGTAAAGGATGCTTTGCGATCCGCGCACGATTTCGATCCGTTCCACGTTGTCCAGGGGGATGGAGCCCAAGAAGGCGGCGCGATGTTCGCGGACGTCGTTGATGGCGACGCCGTCGATCATCACCAAAACTTCGTCCCGGTCGGCGCCGCGAAGACGCACGTCCACGTCGTCTCCGGGCGAGCCGGTCGAGACCAAATCCGCACCGGCGACGTTTCTCAAAACCTCCGGGACCGTCGTCGCGTTCTGGCTTTCGATCTGCTCGCGGGAAATGACGGTCACCGAGGCGGCGACGTTTTCGACAGGCTTTTCCTGCTTGCTGGCCGTCACGACGACGGGCGTCAGCGCCGTCTGTGCCGCAGCCGTGTTCGACAAAACCAAAGTGAAAAGTAAAACGCTAGTCCGACTTATGACGCTCTTCCGCAATGAGATCCCCCATCTCAAGCCGTCTGATCTTGTACTCCAAAGTTTTTCTATGAATACCCAAGCGCTTGGCCGCCTGACTCTGATTCCACTCTTCCTCTTCCAGAATCTTCAGGATGTAACTCCTTTCGAACGCATCGATGGATTTTTGCAGGAGCTCCTCGCCTTCCTTCATTTCGCGTTTTTCCACCTTGCAGAGCTGGTACTCCATGGGAATGTCGGTCACGCCGACGATCTCCTTGTTGGTGATGGCGACGATCCGCTCGACGAAATTCTCCAGCTCCCGGATGTTCCCGGGCCACCCATACGACGAGAGCGCCTCGAAGACCTCCGGCTTGAAGCCCTTCACATGACGATTAAAGCGCTTGTTGTACCGCTCGAGGAAGACGCCGGCGAGCATCGGGACGTCGTCGATCCTTTGACGCAAGGGAGGCACCTGGATGGGCACGATGTTCAGCCGGTAATAGAGATCCTCCCGAAACTGCCTCTGCTTGATCTTTTCCATCAGGTTGACGTTGGTCGCGGCGATCAGGCGGACGCGGATGGGAATGACCTTGTTGCCCCCGACGCGCTCGATCTCGTTCTCCTGCAGGACCCGGAGCATCTTGGCCTGGAGGTCGTAACGGAGTTCCCCGATTTCATCCAAGAAAAGGGTCCCGCCGTTCGCCAGTTCGAATTTTCCATAATGCATCCGATGCGCCCCGGTGAAGGCGCCCTTTTCGTGGCCGAAAAGGATCGATTCCGTCAACTCCGAGGGGATGGAGGCCAGGTTGACCGTCACGAAGGGCTTGTCGGCCAGATGGCTTTTCCGATGGATGTAACGGGCCATCAGTTCCTTGCCCGTCCCCGTCTCGCCGGTGATCAGGACCGTCGTGGGGACGGGGGCCGCCCGATCCGCCATCTCCTTGGCTGCGATCATGGAGGGGCTCTTCCCCACATAATATTCATCAGGCCTCTGCTGGCTCACTTCTTCCCGGAGATATTGGATCTCGCGCGCCGACCGTTGCTTGTCCAAGGCCTTGAGAATGAGGGTCCGAAGCTCATCGACGTCGAACTCCTTGTTGATGTAATCGAAGGCCCCGAGCTTCATGGCGCTCACGGCGGTGCGCACATCGGTGATCACGGTGATGACGATCACCTCGATTTGATCGTTCATCTCCTTGATCTCGGGCAGGAGCGTCAACCCATCCTCCTGATTCAAGCGAACATCCAGGAGGACGACCTGAATTTCGAAATTCTGCAAAACGTTGCGGGCCTCCGCAAGATTCGGGACGGCATGAACGTCGTAATCTTTACGAAGGATCGAAAGTAGGATGTCGCGCATGCTGTCGTCATCATCGACAACGAGGATCGAGGGTTTGAACTCGACCTGGGCCCTATTTTCAACCATGACCGGTTTTTATCATAACTGGGTGGATTGAGGCAACTAAGTCTTTGTAAAGACAGCTACTTTTTCCGTTCCTCTGGCTAAATCCTCTCTCAAGCCGGATAGAAAATTATCCATTTCCGCCTCCTGGGGGTCCGAAATGCCCCTGAGAGGAAAAAACCTTGATCCAATGGGAAGGTTGAGGCTACCATCCGTTCCTCAATGTCATTTCTCGATCCGCGTGAGAAGGAACTGAACTGCAAGATCGCCTACTTCGGACCCGTTGCGGCGGGTAAGACAACCAGTCTCCGCACCATTTATGAAAAAACCGCCCCAGGCCGGCGCGGCGAAATTCTAACCCTTTCGAAAGAGAGCGACCGTACCCTCTTTTTTGACTTTCTCCCCCTCTCCTTGGGGAAGGTGAGGGACTATACGGTCCGGTTTCATCTTTATACGGTGCCCGGACAAGTAATCTACGACTCCGCGCGAACGATCATCCTCAAAGGTATCGACGCGGTGGTTTTTGTGATCGATTCCCAAATCGAGCGTTTGGAAGAAAACTTGGAGAGTTGGAAGAATCTACAAAAAAGCCTCAAGAACAACGATATCGACTTCCGAACCATCCCGATCACACTTCAATACAACAAGAGAGATTTGGGGAACCGGATGCCGTTGGAGGAATTGAAAGGGCTCTTCAACGATCGGGCCATCCCCCTTCCTGAATTCGAGACAGTCGCCACGCAGGGAAAACAGATCATGGAATGTTTTCAAGAAACCGCAAAACGCGTCCTCAAGGACATGAAGTAGTAATTTCTTTCAAGAAAATCAAAATTAAGCAATAATCTCGGAATCTTACTTGCTTTTGTTTCAGAGCAGCCTGGGGGGAGGTTCTATGAGACGTAGCATTTTGGCCACAGGGTGTTTCTTCCTTTTCTTGTTTTTTCTCACGGTAAGGGCCTTCGCTGAAGACGAAGAGAAGTCGTCCGGAAAGGCTTCCAACCTCATGGAAATCCCGATCGAAAAGCTTCTGGATTTGGAGGTAAACTCGGTCTCCAAAAAAGAAGAGCCTCTCCCCAAGGAGCCCGCCGAAATTTAAGTGATCACCCAAGAGGACATCCGGCGCTCCGGCGTCACGAACGTTCCGGAGGCCCTGCGGATGGCCCCGGGCGTCGACGTCGCCAAAATCGATTCCAACAAGTGGGCGATCTCCGTTCGCGGATTCAACAACCGGTTCGCCAACAAGCTCTTGGTCTTAGTCGACGGCCGCAGCGTCTACGATCACCTCTTTTCCGGGGTCTTTTGGGAGATTCAGGACATGATGTTGGAGGACATCGACCGGATCGAGGTGATCCGCGGCCCCGGGGCGACTCTTTGGGGGGCCAACGCGGTGAACGGCGTCATCAACATCATCACTAAAAAATCCTCGGAGACGCAGGGAGGGCTGGTCTCGGCCCTGGGAGGAACCGAAGAGCAGGGAACCGGCGCCATTCGTTTCGGTGGACACTGGAAGGACAATTTTCACTTCCGGGCCTATGCGAAGTACTTCAACCGCGGCAACGGATTCCCGGATTCCACCAGCGCCGACGCCTGGCATGGAGGCCATGGCGGAGGACGCGCAGACTTCGACATCACCGAAAACGACCTCCTCACGGTTCAAGGCGACTACTATCTCACCAAAACGGGGTGGCCCGCATTCACCTTCCCTCTTTTAACACCGCCTTTTTCGACCGCAACAAACGCAACCGCCGATTTCTCCGGCGGAAACATCTTCACCCGTTGGAATCATCGCTTTTCGGAGACCTCGGATCTCAAATTGCAGGCTTACTACGACCGGTCCCATCTGCTCGTGGCGGGCACCGGGGAGGACCGGAACAACGCCGACGTGGATTTCCAGCACCGCTTCGCCGCCGGTTCCCGGAACGATATCATCTACGGCGTTGGATACCGCTTCACGGGAGACCATTTGATGAACAACGACAACGTGATATACCAGCCGGACCGCCGCAACAATCATCTCTTCAGCGGCTTCATCCAAGACTGTATCACCCTCGTCCGAGAACGGTTGAATCTGACCTTGGGATCGAAGTTCGAGCACAACGATCAAACCGGTTTCGAGGTCGAACCCAATGCCCGCATCCTCTGGACGCCCCATCCGAGGCACTCGATCTGGGCCTCCTTCACGCGAGCCGTCCGGACGCCCGCCCGATCCGAAAACGACGTGCGGGCGAACCTCACGGCCTTCCCGGATCCGACGACCGGAGCGACCGTGCTGACCGCCTTGTTCGGAAATACCTCGACGCAGGACGAGGTCCTGCTCGCCACAGAAATGGGATACCGCGTCTGGCCCACGGACCACCTTTCCATCGACTTGGCCGGTTTTTGGAATCATTACTCACACCTCGGAACGGTCGAACCCGGCACTCCCTTCCCCGAAGCGGTCCCTACGCCTCACATCACGATCCCCTTAAACCTCGCCAACAAGATGCACGGCGACGTCTTCGGCGCGGAGTTGGCGATCGATTGGAACATCCTCCGTTGGTGGAAGATCCGGTCCGCCTACTCCTACTTGAAGATGGATCTCGCCGTCGACGCCACGAGCCTCAATCCTACGGCGGCGTCCGGAACGGAGGGGGAAAGCCCTCGGAATCAATTCACCCTGCGTTCCACCATGGATCTGCCCCATCACCTCGAGTTCGATTGGTGGTTCCGGTTCGTCGATAAGCTCCCCACTCTGGGCATCAAACGTTACGCCACTTTGGATGTCCGTCTCGGTTGGAAGCCGATCCCTTCTTTAGACATCTCCGTGGCGGGACAGAACCTGCTTCAGGCGCATCACTCGGAGTTCGCGCCCAGCTTTGTCAATACGCAGCCGTCGCAGGTCGAGCGCAGCGTCTACGGAAAGGTGACTTGGACGTTCTGAAGGGAGAGGATTTGTTGAGAAGGCTGATGACAACATTATTCGTCCTCTTTGCGGCCGCCGTGGCCGCAACGGCGGTCTCCGCCCAATCGATGCCGCCCGGCGAGTACGAAGTGAAGGCGGCCTTTCTGTATCATTTCGGCCAGTTCGTGGAGTGGCCGTCATCCGCCTTCGAAGGGAATCGCGCGCCGTTCCGCATCTGTCTGTTGGGAGACGATCCGTTCGGACCCATCCTGGACGACGAATTGGGGGCGAAGACCATTTTCGGTAGGATCATTCATATCGAACGGATGCGCCGCGTGACCGCCTCCTCGCCCTGCCAAGTCCTCTACATCGGAGCCTCCGAAGGCCCGCGCGTGACGGACGATCTCGCGGCCCTTGAAGGAAGCCGGACCCTGACGGTCAGCGACGTCTCCGGTTTCACGGACGGCGGAGGCATGATCAGCTTTATTCTGGTCGGAAACAAAGTGCATTTCATCATCAACCAAGCCGCGGCCAATAAGGCGGGATTAAAGATCAGTTCGCAGCTCCTGAACCTCGCCACGAAGGTTTTGAAATGAACAAGAGTTCCATCAAACGAAAGCTCCGGCTGATCATCATGTCCTTGAGCGGGGCGTCCATTCTGCTGGTCGCGGTGATCCTCATGGCAAACAACATCATCTCGATCCGCCAAACGATCGTGCGCGATCTTTCGGGACTTGCCCGCATCATCGGCTCCAACTGCACGGCGGCGCTCGCCTTCAACGACCCCAAAGAGGCGGAACGGACGATGGAGGCGCTCAAGGAACGTCCCGATCTCGTGGCCGCCGTTCTTTATACCAACGCGGGAGATGTTTTTGCCACTTACGTCCAAAATCCCTACACATCTTTCCAACCTCCGCGGCTCCAACCGGACAGCTACCTCTTCGACTTCCAGGATAACCGCTTCAGTCTCTTCGCCCCCGTCAAACGGGGCAACGAGCGGATGGGAACCCTTTTCCTTCTCTACAGCCTCAACGCCGTGCGGGAGAGTCTGAGGCGCTACAGCCTGATCGTCGGCTCCGTCCTCATCCTTTCTCTGCTGGCGGCCTTCGGGATGTCGACCCTGCTGCAACGCTTCATCCTGCGTCCGATCGAGCGGTTGGCCGATGCCGTTCACGAGGTTTCGGATAAAAAGGACTATTCCCTTCGCGTCAAACACGTGAGCCAAGACGAGCTCGGTCTTTTGATCAACGGATTCAATGAAATGCTGGAACAGATCCGGCTGCGCGACTCCTCTCTCCGCCTCATCCAGGGCGAGTTGGAAAAGAGGGTCCAGGACCGCACGCGCGAACTGCAAAAGGAGGTGGCCGACAGGCGCTCGGCCCAGGAAGGCTTGAAGCAGACGGTCGACGAACTGGAAAGATCCAACAAGGAACTCGAGCGCTTCGCCTTCGTCGCCTCCCATGACCTTCAAGAGCCCCTTCGGAAAATCATCTCTTTCGGAGACCGCCTCAAAAACCAGCTCGGCTCCTCCATGGACGATATCAGCCGGGATTATCTGGAACGCACGCGCAAGGCGGCGACGCGGATGAAGGAGCTCATCGAAGGGCTTTTGGAATATTCCCGCGTCAGCGCCCACGAAAGGAGCTTCGAGCCGGTCAATCTGGGAGACGTCGCCCGCGAGATCGCCTCCGAAATGGAGATCGGAAGCGATCCGTCCAAGGGACGGGTGGAGATCGGAACCCTACCCACGATCAAGGCCGACCGCGTGCAAATGCGCCAGCTTTTTCAAAATCTGATCGGCAACGCGATCAAATTCCGCAAGAAGGATGTCCTCCCTCATGTCAGGATCGACTCCCACTCCCTAAACAACAGCGGCGTGGAAATCAGCGTCGAGGACAACGGAATCGGTTTTGAGGAGAAGTATGCGGACCGGATTTTTCAGCCCTTTCAACGGCTCCACAACCGCGAGCAATATGAGGGGGCCGGCATGGGCCTCACCATTTGCCAAAAAATCGTGGCCCGCCACGACGGAACCATCTCGGTCAACAGCGCTCCGGGCAAAGGGACCCGATTCCTCATCCGTTTCCCCCTCAAATGAGGAAACCTTGCAGTCGCACCAAAAAACATGTTAGCCCGTCGGCAAAACTAAAAAGGAGACTCCATGAATCGGAAACCATTGAAGGGCGTTGTCATCCTGTCTCTCTCCCTGACCTTCGCCGCCTGCGCGAAGGCCCCTGAACCGCAAAAGACGGTTTCAGCGCCCGCCGCTGCGGCCCCCGCTCCTTCGACCGTCCGCGCCAAATCATCGCCGGGCGCGCGCGTGTTCATCGCCGAACCGGCCGACGGGGCGACGGTTACAAGCCCGGTTACGATCAAATTCGGCGTGGAGGGCATCGAGCTCGCCAAGGCCGGAGAGGTGAAGGACAACAGCGGACATCACCACCTGCTCGTGGACGTGGACGCGATGCCCCCGATGGATCAACCTTTGCCTTTCAATGATCACGTCTTCCACTTCGGACAGGCCCAAACGGAGGCGTCGATCAATCTCACTCCGGGTTCGCACACGCTGCAACTCCTCTTCGCGGGCGGCAATCACATCCCGCACGATCCGCCGGTGATGTCGCAGAAGATCACGATCACGGTGAAGTAATCCCCGGTGAACGCGATCAATTGAATTGACAATTGCAAAAACAATTGTCACGATGGGGTGTATGAAGACCCTCACGACCATTCAAGTCACCTCCGAAGAAGATAAGGAAATCGCCCTTCTCAAGGAGAAACTGGGTCTCCCGAGCAAAAAGGCGGTCGTCTTGGAGGGTCTGCGCGCCCTGCGGCAGATCCTCCAGGACCAAATACGCCGCAAGCGTCTGCACGCCGCCTCTCGACTGGTTCGCGAGGATTCCCGCCGAATCAACTCGGAGTGGGCCCCTCTCTCCTCGGCCCTGCGAACGGGTAAATGAAGATCAAGCGTTGGGGTGTCTATCTCGTCGACTTAAATCCGCGCATCGGCACAAAACCAGGCAAAATCCGCCCTTGTGTCGTCGTCCAGGACGACTTCCTGAACGAAATCGATCACCCGTCGACCGTCATTCTGCCGATCACTTCCAAAAACGTAACGAAGGCCGGCTATCCCTTGCGTGTCTTTCTGGCAAGGGGCGAAGGCGGCTTGCAGGCCGATTCCATGGTTCTCGTGGATCAGTTTCTGGCTTGGGACAACAGCCGGTTTCAGAAGGCGTTGGGCGAACTTTCCGTTGAGAAACGGGTCGAACTCGAATCCGCCTGTCGCGAATTTTTCGGTTGGTAACCTCGGTCGTCACCCTATTTCGGTACCTTCTCCCAATCCTTCAAAAACTTCTCGATGCCGATGTCCGTCAGCGGGTGGGAGGCCAGCTGCTTGATGACGGCGTAGGGGATGGTCGAAACGTCCGCCCCGATCAATGCGGCGTCTCTTACATGGACGGGATTCCTGATGGAAGCGACCAGGATCTTGGTCTTATACTCGTAGTTGTCGTATATCTGCCGCATCTGCTCGATCAGCTGCATGCCTTCCTCGGAGATGTCGTCCAAACGTCCGACGAAAGGGCTCACGTAGGTCGCTCCGGCCTTAGCAGCCAAAAGGGCCTGGTTGGGGGAGAACATCAGCGTCACGTTCGTCTTGATGCCCTCTTTCGCGCATTGGCGGACGGCCTTCATTCCGGTGAAGGTCATGGGAATCTTGATGACGATATTTTTATGAATCTTCATGAAGTGATACGCCTCGCGCATCATCCCTTCGAAGTCCAGGCTGACCGTCTCGGCGCTGATCGGTCCGTCGACGATTGCGGCGATCTCCTTCAAAACATCGTCATACTTTCGTCCCGTCTTGGCGGCGAGCGTCGGGTTGGTGGTCACGCCGTCGATCAGGCCCATGTCCCAGCATTCGCGGATCTCCTTCACGTCGGCGGTATCGATGAAAAATTCCATGCTCTTCTCCTTGCTTGGTGGATTCTTTGACTATATGGAATCGCTGCCGGAGGCAATGTGAGATTATTCGTCGCGGAAGATTTGGACGGTTTTTTCGGGCTCGCGATCGACAACCTGATCCAGCTCCTTTTGATCCAGACCCTGACGATCGGTCTCTGCCATTTCCCTCCGAGCTTGGTCTTCGGGAAAATCCTGCCCGGGGCGGCCGTCTCGATCCTCTTCGGGAATTTCTACTACTCCTGGCAAGCGCGGATTCTCGCCCGCAAGACCGGGCGCGACGACGTCTGCGCCCTTCCTTACGGCATCAATACCGTCAGCCTCTTCGGCTTTATCTTCTTCGTCATCCTTCCGGTCTATCAGCAATCCAAAGACCCGGAACTTGCGTGGCGGGTCGGGTTGGTCGCGTGTTTTTTGAGCGCAGTGATCGAAATCGTTTTCAGTTTTTTCGGGGCCTGGGTCCGAAGGGTCACACCGCGAGCCGCCCTCCTGTCGGCCCTGGCCGGGATCGCCATCACCTTCATCTCCATGGACTTCGCCTTCAAGACCTTCGCCCATCCGCTCCTGGCCATGGTTCCGCTCTTCATCATCTTCTTGGGTTATTTTTCCGGAAAACGCCTGCCCTTTGGGATTCCCGCGGGCCTCTATGCCGTCGTCGTCGGATCTGCGATCGCCTGGAGCGGAGGCTTTATGTCGAAAGAGGCCGTCGTCGACGCGGCTCACGAGGTAGGCTTGGCCCTTCCCAGCCTCGCGGTCGGGGACCTCGTGAAGACGCTCCGGGGCCCGTATCTGTTTCCCTACCTCTCGATCATCATCCCCATGGCGCTCTTCAATGTGGTCGGCTCCCTTCAGAATATCGAATCGGCGGAGGCTGCGGGGGACTCCTATCCGACGAGGGCGTGTTTGATCGCGAACGGACTGGGCTCGGTCATCGCCGCCGCCTTGGGCAGCTGTTTTCCCACCACGATCTACATCGGCCCACCGGGTTGGAAGCGGATGGGGGCTCGCGCCGGCTACTCCGTTTTAAACGGCGTCTTCATGGCCGGTATCTGCTTTTTGGGAGCGGTGAAATTGGTCTCGACCCTCATGCCCTTGGAAGCGGGAATCGCCATCGTCCTCTGGGTCGGGGTCATCATCATGGCCCAGGCCTATCAGGCCGTGCCCACCCGGCACGCGCCGGCGGTGGCCGTTGGCCTCATCCCGACGCTCGCGGCCTGGGCGCTCTTAATCATCCAAGGGACCCTGCTCGCCTCCGGCTCCAGCCTGTCTACTTTGGGAATCGACGGGATGGTCCAGAGCTATTCGTTGAAAGGAATCTTCGCCCTGAATCAGGGTTTTATCTTTACGTCGATGATCTGGGCGGCTGTCTCGGTCTTTTTGATCGACGGGGAATTTTTCAAAGCCTGTTGGTGGGCGCTCGCCGCGGCCCTCGC
>CAZWYB010000042.1:0-14743 GCA_964637745.1 uncultured Pseudomonadota bacterium | reverse complement strand
ATGAACAGAACGGCCTTGTCCGGATCCAGCCCCACGGAGAGCCAATCGAGCAGGAACTCGCGGGTCCAGAGTCGGATGTTTTGGGGCGAGGCGTATTCGGTCGTGAGGGCATGAAGGTCCGCCACGAAGAAAAAGCATTCGAACTCGTTTTGCAGCTTGATCCAATTCCGGAGGACGCCGTGGTAATGCCCCAAATGGAGTTTTCCCGTCGGCCTCATCCCCGAAACGATGCGAAGGTTTTTTTTCATGACGGTATCAGGATCCTTGCAAAAAAACGAATGGGCACCCGAATCACTTCGAGGAGCCCCAAATAGAATCCAGCGAAGATGATCAACATCCCGTACTGTGCCACCTGGTTGAAGGCGTCGACGAATCGCAACGGAAGCAGCCCTTCCATCACCTTCCCGCCGTCCAAAGGATGCAACGGGATCAGGTTGAAAAACGCAAGGCCCAGGTTCAGATAAACACCGATTTCAAAGATGCTGTAAAGGGGATTCAGGAAGCCGACATCGAATCGGAAGTAGATCATCGCCCGGAGGAGGAGTGAAAACACGGACGCCAAAATCAGATTGGAAGCGGGACCGGCCAGGGCCACCCAAAACGCGTCCTTCCGGCCGTCTTTCAGATGGCGGTAATCGATCGGAACCGGTTTCCCCCACCCTCCGATCGGCAACGAAACCGAACTGAAGAAGAGAAAAATCGGCAATAGGATCGTTCCGAAAAGATCGATGTGGGGAACGGGGTTTAGGGTCAGACGTCCCAACAAGCGGGCCGTCTCGTCCCCCTTTTTATGCGCCATCCAGGCGTGCGCCGACTCGTGAAACGAGAGCGAGAAGAGAAAAACGGGGAAAAAGAGGAGAAAGAGTCTGAGCCGCTCCGACATTTAAGGGTTTTTAAACGCGGGGGCGCCCGAAGTCAATCGAGCTCAAAACGTCTTGAAGGTGGACGTGAAGGCGAAGTCCAGAGGGATATGATGCAGGCTCTGGGCGCCCGTCTCGACGCGGACCGTGTAGGTCGTCGATCCCGAGAGCGTCGAATTCGTCGTCAGGGCGTAGGTATGGTCGTTGATCTTCGTGTAGTGAGTGGACACGGTCGTTCCGCCCTGGAGGAGCTTGAAATTTGCGTAGACGGTCGTATCGATCATGTCGCAGTCGAATGTGACCGTAATGGTCGGGCTCGTGCCGGAGTAGTCGCCGTTGGCGGGGTCGACGGACGCGACCGCCGGAGCGCCGTATTCGGAGGTGAAGCTCGCCTTGAAACGTTGATCCATGGACACCCCGTTCGTATCCCAGGCGCCCACATCCACGATCAGCCGATAATACAAATTCTTCTTGAGGGAGCTAGAGGGCGTGAACGTGAACGTCTTATTGTCGCTGGTGGTTGCGTTTCCCAAGACGGAGTGAAAGGTAACATTGTCTGTGCTTTCGCCCAGACGGATCCGATAGAGCACGGTCGACCCCGTCATGGTCCGGTCGAAGGTGACCGTAATGGGGGTTCCGATGGGCACGTTCGTCGCCCCATCCGCGGGTGTGGACGCCGTTACCTTGGGAGGCACCGCATTGAGAGGAGGCACCACGCCCGTTGTCCCGGTGGAACCGGTTGAGCCCGTCGAACCGGTTTCGGTGGTGTCATTGCCCGTATCCGTCGGATTGATATCCTGCCCGGTCGTATTCGAACCGGTTTTTTGCGTCACATTTCCGGAGGCGTTCGTCCCGGTCGATGGTGGTTCTTCTTGATTGCCCCCGCAGCCCGCTCCCAAAACAAGAGCCAAGACCGACGCGACCAGGAAGGTTGAGATGCCGTATAGGGTCCGTTGTTTCATGGGGCCTCTCCTCTTAGATAATGACTAAGTATACGTTATCGGCGGACGGAGGTCTTGCAGTTTCGGGGGGTTAAGAAGACTGGTAGATTTTTCGTGTCAGGCGCCGATAGGCCTCGGTCTCCTCTTCCGAGGGATCGGCGGGATAGAGGTCCGAATCGTGCAGGTTCCAGATTTCCAATAGTTTGGTTTTTATCTTGTTGCGGTCGTTTCGATCCGCAGACGCGTTGGGGCTGACTCCGATATTCAACCATTCTTCGAAACTGGTCTCTTCGAGATTTTGCACAAGAAGGGCCCCTTCGACCAAGACGGTTTGATGTCCGTCCCCGCCTCGATAAGCCGTGTAACCGATTTCATGGATATGGCCCGGATCCGTCACTGCTTTCGGCTTGAGGTTATCTCTCCTACTTGTGCGTTCCCGATCCACTCCCAGGTGATCCAGAAAAGCCGGAATCAATTCGCCCAGCGGCGTCGTTTCGGACAATCCCAGAATGTGACGAAGGCCCGAGACGGCGAACGCGTGAAGATAAAGGGAGTAATGAGGCGCAAGACAAACAAGTCGATCCGGCGAATGGTCGGTCGTCACCGCCTGCTCCATCGTCGTCTCCGAATGATTCGTCGTGACGCTGATTTTCACCTTCAAACGATGCTCATGGCGTTCGGGGCTGAGACCCACGCTGAGAGAACGCGGCCCCGGGCCGTGCTGGTAGAAGGTCGTCAGGGGATCCTTCGCGGACCGTACCACACCCCAACGGCCTTCCGTGGCCGGGAGGGAACCGCAGTTTTCGTCGCCAAGGATCGAATCGATACCCGAGATCACGGCCTGAAGTTGTTCCAGATAGGCCATGCCGAGCGACTCCACCGCCGCCTCGAGAGGAACGGCGTGCGGCAGGATCCCGGACTGCAAGCGCAGGAGAATGGGAACGTCAATCGTACCGAGTCGGGGATGCGCGGCGAAACTATTCAGGTAAGCCGACGCCAGGGGCGTCAGGAGGATTTGGGAAGGCATAGGAACTCCTTGGCATCTGCCCTCCCAGGATCAGTGCTTGGCCGCATTGTCGTTGATTCGCGGGAAAAGTTGCGTGCCGTGATGCGTCGGTAAAAAATCAAACGGCCGCCGCGGTCCCTACAACCGCGGCGGCCGCCGATTTGGGTCCCGTCGTTAGAGCCGAACGCCGGAACCCTTGAGCCCCATGGGTGGGAGAGGCTCAATTCCTTTATTTTTGAACAGGGACATGGGGACCTGCGCCCCTACGCAGGCCCCCATGCCGTCCTTCGGCCCCTGGGAGGTGGGGCCTAAAAAAGATAACCGATCTGTGGCTCCGGACTTTCGAGGGCCTTCTCCCCTTCCACGACCTCGACGTTCCAATTCGGACTTCCCGAAGGTCCAAGAACCCGCTCCAAATCGTCGACCTGGGATTCCGTCATTCCCAACTTCAGGAAAGACTGACGGGTGAAGTTTTTGGGATTCTCCGCGTAGGCGCGCAGTGTCACACCCGCGAACACCCTTTCTTTCATTTTCAATTCCAAGAGACCGACGGCCTGAAAGCGGTGGTTTGCGTCATGGGCCGAGGCCCAAATGGAGCGGAGGCTTTCGCGGAGCTCTTTCGGCAGTTTTTTATCCGCCAGTCTCAATCTCTCCGCCAGCTGCAGGAGCGCATCCGTCGCGGACCAGGCTTCTTGCGGAGAATCCGACAAACGGCCTCGGTCGAGGGCCTCTATGACTTCTTGGGTGGGTGTGTCGGTCATCGCGAGAATGTCATAAGCGGCGTTTCGGACCCTGGCTTCGTCGTCTTGAGCGGCTTGGACGACGTTTGCGAGGACGTCTTCCGAAAAGACGCCGACGCCTCCGATCACCTTGAGTTCTTCCAAAAATCCGGCGCGATCCTGCCGGTCAGCGCTTGGACGATACCAACGGCTCGCGGCGTTTTCGCTGAGCCAGAGCGCGCGACGGCGCAAGGCTTCCTTTCCGTCGTCGCCGGCCAGGGTTGCGACGAAGCTTTCGGAAAAACCGGCCTTTCTCAAATTTTCTCGTTCAGTGCCGGTGATGAAGCCATCGAGGGGTTTATAGCCCAAGGCCGATCGGACCGCATCGATCTGAGCCGGATCGAGCCCCAGACGGCGGCCTTTTTCGGCATTGAATCGACTTATGCCTTCCGCGTAGACGGTCAAAACTGCTTCCGCCTTCATTCTGTCTCTTATATCTTCTAAGCCCATGTTTTTTCCTTTGATCAAGATTTACTTTCGATTCAGCCGTTTGGCGCGGTCGGTTCGTCTCTGACCTGGATGTTTGCCGGTTGCAGACGGATGACGTGTTCCGGTAGTTGCATGCTTGCGAGCTGTTCCCGCCCGGTGTGAGACGCCCTTCCCTGCTTGCGCATGAGAGCCGGCCATTCTTGGAGTACCTCTCGGTGTATGAGCGGAACTTCCTGTGCGGACTTTGCCATGCCCTCCCCTTTTGCGGCGCGAAGGACGCAACCTGCCGGGCGCGACGGAAGGCGCGGCGGGCGATGGTCTTGGAGCTCCGGCCAAGGGCGCCGAAGCGACCGGTGGCGCAAGAGGTATCTCTTTGGGAGCCGCGGGCGGTTTGGGAAGACGGATCGTGACGCGCACGTCCCGATACAGGTCCGCCCTCATGCCGGAAGTCCGATAAAAGATACGGATCATATAGTGACCGGGCATGGCCAGGGCTGTCGCAGGCACCTGGGCGCCGTTTCCTCGGTGAGTGACGGCTCCGGTGTGGGTGACCTCAACGCGGCTGATGACCGCCCCTTGGGGCAAGGCGTTCGAGCCGGAAAAGAGCGTTGAGGCATCCAAGGCCGTATTCGGTATTCGGGGCAGGCCGCCTTCGATGACCAGCGGCGATCCGTCGGCCTGAGGCCGAGAATCGTAGAGGGCGGGATGTCGGAGAATTTCATTCGAGGCGCTGTCGTAGGTCGTGCCCTCGGGATGGAAGACGCCTCCCTCGGCCGCGAAGACCTTCGACGGCTGCAGGAAGCCGACCATCTGCGCATAGGTTCTCGGCTTGAAGCCTTCGACAAGGTATTCGCTGCCCGCCGCGGCGACACCTGCCGCGTCGAGGGCCGCCTGAGCCTCTGCTTGCGTGTCGATGGCGCCCTCTCCCGGAATGGCCACTTCGTGGCCGCCTTTGTTGTCGCCTTGATTTCGGATTGTGAGTTTGATGGACATGATGATCTCCTTTTTATTAATCGCGGATGACCGGCCGAGTCGGAACGGTGTGAGTCTGTTGAACGTTCTGGGTGTGGTGTTTGCCGTTGCCGTGTTTAGGGGAATGTCCTTTATGCTTGTGCGGTGCCTCATTCGCTTTGTCGGAAGGAGCGTTTTGTCCTTTCTCAACGTTTTTGAGACTCCGCTGCGGAGGAACGAACCTTGTCGTCACCGTGCGGCAATTGACCGGAACCACTTCATCCGAATTGCCCCCTTTTCGAAGGATCTGCGGATCCAGCTTGTGATCGCGGGCGTAGTCTTCGATCGTCATGAATTGACAGACTTGAGTCTTTATATTTTTTGCGGCTCCGCCCATAAAAATCTCTCGAGTTTAGTTCGCTGAACCCACGCTTGTCGGCGTGCTTGGGCCTCGCGTCGGAATGACATAATCGATCTGAATGGCTTGGAGGACAGTCGATGAGCTGGGATCTCCGATCCCTTTATTCATTGATAATTGTAAAAGATAAGCCCTGTCTGCTCGGACCGTGAGAGGGCAACTCGTTGAATAGAAGGTTTGCTCCGGACTGTAGGCAGGTATTGTTCCAGAGCCATCGTTACCGCTACCAATGTCAACAAGGCAACCACCGATTAAGCTGTTCGTAGGATCATCAAATATTCCAAGATTATTTTCATCGACGAAGACGTCGATATATGATTGAGGGCCGGCTTTAGCATAGGCTTTGACTTCAACAATTCTTGTTCCAGGTTCTAAGGACAAGGGACAGACTCTCATCTGCACCAGAGGAATTCCGGTCACGTCATTATTCGAATTGCCACTCGAGGGATCACGTCCCCAAGACATAGAGTGATCAAAGTAACTGATTCCTATGTCCTCATTAAAAGATCGCCCGCCGGACGTTTGTTCACTGCTGTCTACCCCTGCCCATCTTGTACAAGTCGCCGGGAGGATGGTCAGCGTCTTTCTCAGGCCCGGTCCTACCAATTCCTGAACCGATTTCTGCTTTCCTTGAAAGGAAAGTATCTTTTGGCGAAGCGTGTTTATCTGCTTCATCATATTTGAAGAAGCATTTGGCGCTTCGGAACGTGCTGTGGTCGCAATCGCCAGACTGATTAAGATGGTGGTGATGAAAGTTTTTGATTTCATAGTCATTTCCCTTTGTTGTTTTAAAAATTCGTCATCATTTATTTGAGATTATTTTGATTCAGGCTTTACGGCGGCCTCTGAAAATATTTTTCAGCGCCTACCTGGGAGGACTGATTTGTGAGCTTTTGTTCTAAGACCAGTGCGACACCGCAACTATAGCCGTCGCCTTGAGCGCACTTGATGCTTCGTTCGAAGAATTTCTGCGCCGGGTCCTTCACTTTGTCATTTTTGACTGCCCGTAAAGCATCCAAAGTGCCCTCGAAACCGGATTGCATCCATCGACTGATTTTTGGATTCACATTATTATCGCCCATAAAAACTTCTCCTTTTTGTTCCTTGGTGATTTGAATTTAATGCGCCGTCACCGCCTGGCAGGTCGCCTGGACGGAATTCACCTGATTTTGAGCCGTGACGCTGACGCCGGTCAGAACCGAACCGACAGCGCAGCGGTCGCCTTGGGACCAATTGGGTAAGGTCGGGTCGTTGCCGACGATGGCGAACGGGAGTTCGAAGACAAATTCAGGGTCGCTCATGACCCCTCCGTTTTCGGTGGACAGCGGCGCGAACCGCGGATTGAGATCGATCAACGCACTTGTGTTGGGGTCGAGGAGGACGTCAAAGCCCGTGATGGCGTAACCTCGCGGGGCGAAGGCCTCGAAGTGGCCGCCTCCATTGCCTCCCGCCGTCTGGGTTCCGGTTATCGTTGCCGTTTCGTCGTTGAGGTTGTTGATGTTTGTGCAGCCGAACTGCAATTGATCGATGGCGTTCGCATTGGCCTGGCCCGTGACCGAGACAATGACCTGACCGGTTGGGCAAGTGAGTGACGCGGCGGGGCCATTCGCGTTCCCCAAAGCCGAGAGAGTGGCCGCATTGCCAAGGCTGAAGTTTGGGACGATGGCGGCCTGCGGATGCGGAATGTCCAGGTGTTTACAGACACCAGTGAGGCTGGTGACAGAGGTAGCGGTGGCGTCTCCGGAGAGACCCACGAGGACGTTACCGGCGGGACAGGCCGACTCGATCGCCAAGGCCGGATTGCCACCTTGTCCCAGGGCGAAGCCGTAATTATTCCAGTAGGTCCAATTTTCGTAGAGTCCTAAGGTGGAGTCGGTCGCTCGAGCATAGGGCTGGAACTCGGCGATGATCCCCTGGCCCGGGGAGTTCAAGGCCTGGGCCGAAAAGCCCGTCATGACATAGGTACGCGGCGCGATAACCGTCGTCGCGGTTCCGCCAGGGCCTCCGGCATTGCTGACATCCACCCAATGAATTCCGGCGGTGCCCAAAGAATTGATATTTTTGCAGCCGATCTTGTTGATCTGGTTCAGACCACCATTGAATGTGGCGCTCAATTGATAGCCAACGATGGCTTCTTGGTCCGCGCAGGAGGCATTCCATGCCGCGGGCGGCGGTGGGCAATTGGAACCGGTGCAAGCAGGGCCGTTGATGTTCGGCGTGGCGAAGGAGGTATTTGCAGAGAGGCTGAATGGCGGCTCGTATTTGGTGGCCGCCATATTATTGTGCGCTACCATATGATTATTGGAACGCGTCCCGGCGGGCATTCCGATGACATTACGGCTCACCGACCGAAGAGGAGAAACCGGACCCGGCGCGGGTGGAGTGGACGCCGGGTCCGGTGCGTTTGGGTTGGAGTTCGATGTTGTGGGCGTGGTGGTCGAGTTCGAAGTACTCGCGTTGGGGGCCGCCGCGTTCATCGGTCCGTGATAAGAATACGGCTTGCCATGGCCGCCTTTTGAGTAGTCGCAACCGGCCATGGAGCCGAGGCCCAAAGCCATGAAGACCGCTGCGGTCAGAATCTTTTTCGTGTTTGTCATGATCATCCCCCCTTGATTCATGGTGCCTACTTGTTGCTGCCGGCCGCCGGCGCCGGAATTTGCGGCGACGGCTGCTGTGTCGGTTGCGGAACATTCGCATTTTGCTTGGCCATCCAGGCCAGATAGGCGTTGTTGCAGTTGTACAGGGCGTTGACGGCATCCTGAGGATTGACGGAGTTGCCAGTCGTGAGCAGGACGAGGGAATCGACTGCGGGCTTCGCCATGGCAAAGCCCTGGAGGAACTGCTGCATAGTGGATTGGGCCGTACTGGAGACCTGAGGACCGATCCCCTGCCCCGTCGCTGATCCGTTCGCCGCTCCGATTGAATTAACTTCATTGCCCATGACCAAATTTGAAGCAATTGAGATGCCAGAAGCGACCCATTGAATTTATTGATAATTCTAGATTCGAAAAATGATTTGGCTCAGATTGTGATATAAGATTGAGCTTATTAGCGGGCACATGCTGGGTCATTGCGATGGATGTGGCATCTTGAAAAAAGAACAGCCCTGGGCGGAGATCCCAGGGCTGTCCAGGAGGACTGATCGTGTGGTGAAGTCTTTGGAAGCTAGTTCGCAACGACCGTCTGACAGTGGGCCTGCAGAGAGTTGACGTAATCTCCTGCGTATGTCTGCGCGCCCGTCATGACCGATCCAGCCGGGCAGAGATCGTCTTGCGGCTGGATCGGGTTGAAGGGATCGCCGACGCTGATGGGTGCCGGGAGCTCCAGAGCGAATTCGGCGTCTTGAACGAGGCCCGTGGCGTCGACGGGCGCGAACTTGGGCGTAAATTTCGCAAGGTAATGATCGGATCCAACGGCACCGGCCGCCGCGTGAAAGCCCGTCAGAGCATAGCCGCGAGGTGCTTCGATTTCAAAGGCGCTGCCGCCTTGTCCGCCCAAGACGCCGGTCCAATTGATGTGCATCGCCGGATCGTAGAGTTGGTTGATTCCTTTGCAGCCGAACTCGATTTGATCGACGGCCAAAAACGATTTTCCACGAACTGCGACGACGACCTCGCCCGGGTGGCAATCCAGAGCCCCGGAGTTGTTCGTCGCTTGGCCGATGGCCACTGGGCTCGCGCTGCTAGAGGACAGGGTCATGGATGTTGCTGGTGCAGTGGCCGCATTCGCCAAGTGAACCGGCTGGCAGATTCCCGCGATACCATCCAACAAATATCCTGAAGACCCTTTCACACCCACGAGGACGCTGTCGGCCGGGCATGGGGCGATGACGGTCCCTTGGGGAACGAAGTCCTTCTGTCCCGCGGGCACCCAATAATTCGTCCAGAGGGCCCATCCGCCGTTGCCCGGATCCGCCGCCGACGGAGTGATGCCGGTGGACGTATCGACCGAAGCCGCCTGAGGAAGAAATTGCACGACGACCTCCGGCCCGCCGTTCGCCGAGAAGGAGCGTCCCGAAAAGCCGTTCATGGCGTAGCCGCGCGGAGCCGTGAGGGTCAGATCCGCTTCGGTCGTACCGCCGGCCTTCACGTTGACCCAGTGGATGGCATTAGGTGAATTCAGGGCCCCGATGTTTTTGCACCCGATCTGGATGAGCTGGTCGATCACGATCCCCGCCTTCATTTTGTAGGCGACGATGGCCTCCTGATCTGTGCAGTGAACTTCATACGGGGTGCCACCGGTGCCACCGAGGTGAGGCGTGTCGGTCGTGCTGCCCGTGAGCGTCAGAGTAGCGCTGGGGGGAGTGGTCGGAGCCGCCGAAGGTGCCGTCGGGGCCGGTTGCGAGGGGGCGATGGAATCGTTGCCGCCGTTCGTTTGATTGCTAGTCGAGGGATTCCCGCCGGCGCTCGGTGCGGGCGATGCCCCCTTCTTCCCGCCGCATCCGGCGGTCAAAAGGCCAATCAATAAACCGGCCAACAAAACGGTTGCTAAAGGTCGTTTCATAGATCTCCCCCTATTCTTTATTGTTTAGTGCAAGAGGGCGGCCAAAGTTTTTCTCTTGAAATATTTATGTTTTTTTAGAGCGGAGCGGGCATTTATCACATCTTGAGACCTAAGAATGTGTTTTCAGCTGCCCCATTGTGTGAGACAATCTCGCCTATGAAATCATGGAAAATCATAAAGGGCCTGGGCCAAGGCGGCGCGGGCGGCGTGTGGCTGGCCACGACGCCGGAAGGTCAAGAAGTAGCCGTGAAGGTTCTCTCCCCTTCCCCCGGTTCCTCTCTCTCATCGTTTCAGGAAGAGGTTCAGATCCTCGTTCGGCTCAAGCACCCTTCCCTCGTTCCCATTCTCGGCTATCAAAAAGAAAGCCGCGCGATCTTTGGGGAAGAGAAAGGGCCCTGCTACTGGATGGAGCGCGTCGAGGGTCGTCCGATCTTAGAGGCTGCGAAAGGTGCATCCGCTCAGCAGATGTTGGAGTGGTTGGTGGAGGCCCTCGAGGCCTTGAGTTATTTGGAGTCGCAAAGGGTCGTTCACGGCGATCTCTCTCCAAACAACATTTTGATCGACCGTCGGGGAAAGATTCGGGTCTTGGATTTCGGGTCCGCCGTCTTCGGCGACAAGGCGGCAATAGCCTCGATGGCCACCCTCCCCTACATGGCGCCGGAACGGATCGACGGCTTAAGCCTGCCCGCCTCCGACCTCTTCTCGCTGGGCACGATTTTTTACGAAATCATTGCGGGCCGTCATCCCCGCTATTCAAGCGCCAATACGAAGTCGCTTCAGGACGTCATGAAGGAGGCTTCCCCTCTGGTTTTCGAAAACGCGATCGCGGCGCGCGTGATCGACCGAATGATCGCGTCCGATCTGGGTCAAAGGTTTGCGAGCGCCGCCTCGGCCCTTTCCGCCCTCCGGAGCGAGGCCCCGGTCAAGGAAGACGCGCAGGCCCCCTACCATTCCGCCCTCATGCTGGGCGCCGAGGCGGAGTTCGAGAAATTTCAAAAAGCCCTGACGTCGATGAAGGCCGCCCCGAAGGTGATTTTCTTTCACGGCATCACCGGCGTCGGCAAGTCACGATTTCTTCGAGAAGCGTCGTTTCAGGGCGCGCTCCAAGGCTTCGAGATGAGCGAGATCAAGATCGACTCCTGCTTGGAGCGTCCGCTGTCGGAAGGAGTCACCCTTCTCAAATCGCTCGAAAAATATCCCCTCGACGAACTGGCCCGGCTTCTGACCCTTAGAAGGATCGGCCTTTCGAAAGGCGCGCTTCTTATCTTGGAATGGAACGACGACGGGTTGTCGCCCGAAAAAAGGGTCTTCTTTGACGATCTGGTCCAGTGGCCGGGCGGCGAGGAGATCCACCTTCGCAATTTGAATCAAAAGCGGACGGAAGAACTGCTTCGCGGGGCTTTAGGAAATAAATTTAATGAGGCCGATGTCGGCAAAATTTTCCGGCTGACGGGTGGAAACCCCCGTCTTGTCCTGGAGGTCGTCGGCGTCCTTCGTGCCGATCCCCAAGCTGACCTCTCATCCCTCGGCAGTGCGCAGGAAATTCTCGAAAGCCGATGGGAGGTCCTTTCCGCCTCCCAGAAAAAAATCCTCACGGCCCTTTCCCTGACTTCATTGCCCGCCGATCTCGCCTCCTTGCGTGAGTCCGTCGAGGCGAAATCAGCTTCGGAGCTTTTTGCGGACTTAAAGGACCTGATCCATCGCGATTTGGTGGCCTACGTCCCGGATGCCGACGGATACGCGCCCGCGACCGAGCTCCTGCGCGATGCCGTTTTGGACGGAGTTTCGAACAAGGAGAAGACTCCATGGCATCGCCGCTGGCTCGCGGCCTTGAAGACGCGGCCTTACCCCGACCCCCAGCGTTTGTATCACGCCCTCGCCCTGGGCGACGTTGAGGAAGCCGCGGCTGGCCTCTCCCCGACCGTCGAGTCGCTCGTCGCCCACGGACGCAACGAAGACGCGCTGGGTCTCGTTCAACAGGCCAAGTCCTTCCGCTTCGAAGCCGATCTCCGCTCACGTCTCCTGAGGGCGGAGATCAATCTGTTGAACGATCTCGGCCAGTACGAGAAGGCGCTTGTGGCCTGCGAGGAATGGATTTCGCTCAATGCCTCGGACGAACCGACCCCGCTTCGGACGGTCAAGTATTGGCTCGTCACCGCCATGAACCATCAGAGCTTGGGGCACCACGACGAGGCCCAAAAGCGCTTGGAGCGGTGCCTCACGGAAGGTTCGAAGCTCGGTGTTGCAGAGGGGCGTTCCTTCCTCATCCGCGCCCATTCCCTTTTGGGCGTGGAGGCTGAACGTCGAGGCGATTATGAAAATGCGCGGATTCATTTTTCCCAAGGGCTCGCATTGTCGGAGAAGAAAGACCGTCGCCGTGCCGAGATTTTGAGGAATCAAGCGGTCGCGGAGTCCGCCAGCGGACGATGGAAAGAGGCGCGCGACTTATTGGAGGAATCACGAAAGATCTATCGGGAAGAAAGTTTCCCGGATGGAGAATTCGCAGCTCACCTTCAGGAAGGAATCTTGGCCCTCGATCACGATGCCTCCGACGTCGCCGAAAAGGCGTACCGTCAGGCGGAGGCGGTTGCGGAGCGTTGCGGAAATCCCCTCTTGCTCGCGAGCGTTTGGCACAACCGCTCCGTCATGGCCCGCAAGCGCGGGATGTTGGCCGAGGCCGTGAATCTCCTCTCGCAGTCGCGGAGGATCTTTCAGGCCCTCTCCAGCAGGTCCGATCTGGCGGAGAGCTTAAGCCAGTCCGCGATCGTCGAGGCCTCCGTCGGACGCTTTGCAAACGCCGAGTCGTTTCTCAAACAGCTGAAAACAATGTCGGAGGGGATGAAGGGGCTTGAAGATCTTGTCTCGGAGACGGACGGCCTGATCCGGGAACTGAGGGACGGTCAAATGGCCCCGATCAAGGAAAAGGCCCCGGGCCCGGATCTCTGGACTTCTCATTGGAACCGCGAGCTCGCTCTCCGGCTTCTGGTTCAGGAAGGCAAACGCCCCGATCAGATCGAATTGTTGCTGGAGGAATTTTATCTCCGTCTGCCGGACGATCTCAAAATTTCGTTCGTTGATCGGAGCGATTATAAAAAGTACGGAGAAAAAGCGGGCACCGTCCAAAGCGGATCATCGGCCGCAAAAACGGTCGCCTGGAGTCCGCGTTTCCTGCAAAGGCTTCGCGAATTGACCGACACCCTCCTCACCGAAGACAACATGACGCGCGTCCTGCAAAAGCTCATGGACACGGCCCTGGAGCTCGCCGATACCGAGAACGGTTTTCTCCTGCTCCAAGATAAAAATACGAAGGACGGCCCGATTCCGGGATTTCTCGTCGCCGCGGCCCGCAACATCAAGAAGGAAGATCTTCAGGGACTTGATTATGCGATCAGCCTATCGGCGGTCCGCGACGCCTTGAAGAGCGGCAAACCGGTCGTGACCGACAACGCCTTGCAAGATCCGCGTTACCGGGAGGCCCGGAGCGTCGTCCTGAGCGGACTCAAGTCGATCATCGCCCTCCCGGTGAAGGGTCCGAAGGGTGTCATCCAAGGCGTCTTCTATCTGGATCACCGCCTGCGCGTGGGACGTTTCGACGAAGAGGTTTTGTCGTGGCTGGAGGTCTTCGCCGACATCGCATCTTTGACCCTTCAAAAAGGACGGATGATCGAAGATCTGAAAAAATCCAACCGCAAATTGTCGCATCAGATCGAGGAGCAGGCGACCGACGCTTCCAAGATGCGCCGCGAGTTGGAAGAGGCGCGCCGCCTCTTAAAATACCGTTACAGCGACATCATCGGAAAATCGCGGCCGATGCTGGAGGTCCTATCTCTCGTGGATCGCATCACGGACTCCAAGGTGCCCGTCTGGATTTTCGGCGAATCCGGCACCGGCAAAGAGGCGATCGCCCGATCCCTGCATTTCAACGGCCCGAGGGCCGGAAAGCCCTTCGTGACGGAGAATTGCAGCGCCCTTCCGGAGAGCCTCTTGGAGTCCGAGCTCTTCGGCCACAAGAAAGGCGCCTTCACGCATGCGACGGCGGATAAGAAAGGCATTTTGCAATACGCCGACGGCGGGACGATCTTTTTAGATGAGATCGCCGACATGAGCCTGAATCTCCAGGCCAAGCTGCTGCGTTTTCTGCAGGAAGGCGAAATCCGCCCCATCGGCTCGAATTCCGTCGTGAAGGTCGATGTGCGCGTGGTCTCGGCGTCGAATAAGGATCTCGCCCGGCTGGTCGCCGAGGGCAAGTTCCGTGAAGATCTCTTCTATCGATTGAACGGCGTGACGGTCGCCCTTCCTCCTCTTCGCGAGCGCCTCGAAGACCTGCCGCTTCTGGCGGATCATTTTCTAAAGATGATCGCCGAGCGCGAAAAGAAGCCTCAGGTCTCGATCTCGCCGCAGGCGATGGATCTTTTTCTCAAATACTCCTGGCCGGGCAACGTGCGCGAGCTGCAGAACACGCTGGAGACGGCGGCCCTCTTCGCCGAAAAGGGCGAGATTCATCCGCGTTCTCTCAAATTCAAGACGGCGTTGACGGGCGATGCGGCGGCCAAGCCCGTCGCGGAGCCCCTCAAGCCCGCCGATCAAGCCGAACCCAAACTGATCGAGGTGCTGACGGCGATTCGGGACAACTGTTTTCACAAAGGCGACGCGGCCAAGGCCTTGGGGATCTCGAGGCGCAATCTCTACACGCGGCTGGCGCGTTACGGCATCGCTTCCGATCTGAAGACGATCAAACTGGCGATTGAGAAGTATCTGACACCGCGCTGATGGAAGTTAATCGGCGTTGGGGTCTTTGGGTTGGTGGGGATCGACGCTCGATGGGGGAGGCGGCGGCGCGGGTGGAGGATAACCTC
>CAZWYB010000041.1:0-14807 GCA_964637745.1 uncultured Pseudomonadota bacterium | reverse complement strand
AAAGAAGGCGGGAGTAAAGTCCCGGAGCTGACCCTCACGTTTTGGATCATCAAGGTCGCGGCGACGACTTTAGGAGAGACCGGGGGCGACGCCGTTTCGATGTCGATGAATTTGGGCTACCTCGTCGGCACGGCGATCTTCGCAACCGCGTTTTTAATCATGGTGATCGTTCAGATGAGGGCCACTCGTTTTCATCCCATTATCTATTGGGCGACGATCATCGCGACGACCACCGTCGGCACGACATTGGCCGATTTCGCCGACCGTTCTCTGGGCATCGGTTACGCCGGCGGAAGCTCGTTGCTCTTCGCTTTGTTGATGGGCTCTCTGGCGATTTGGTATTGGTCGCTGGGTTCCATTTCCGTCAACACCGTCAGCAACCCGAAGACGGAGATGTTTTACTGGGTCACCATCATGTTTTCGCAAACTTTGGGAACGGCCTTGGGCGATTGGACCGCCGATACGGCGGGTCTCGGCTATCGCGGGGGGGGTAGCGTGTTCAGCCTGTTATTGGCGATCGTGGCGGCGCTCTATTTCTGGACGCGCCTCTCCCGCACCTTCCTCTTTTGGGCGGCGTTCATTCTGACCAGACCGTTGGGGGCCGTGGTCGGCGATTTTCTGGATAAGCCGCTTGCATCCGGAGGGTTGGCGTTGAGCCGTTTTTCCGCATCCGCGGTGTTGCTCGTATTCATATTGGCCTGCATTCTGATCTTTCCGCATCGAGCGAGTGAGGAAGCCCATTAGGTGGGCTGAGTCCTTTGCGTTAATTTGTGGAGTTATCAGCAATCCTGTGGGCCTCTTCGTTTGTTTTGGTATAACCGATAACTTGAGCGTTTTGCTCCCCAAGACGAACGATATAGAGCAAGGAAATCTCTTTTTGATCACCCTGTAAGAAGTAGGCCTTTGCTTCCGCCCCTCCCATACGATAAATCAGCGCCAATAGCTTTTTCCGGCCATCTTCCATTTTATAACGCCATTCCAGCTTGGCCTGAATGACGTACGGGAACGCCAATTCTCCCTGGATGCCTGCGGCGGTCGATGCGCCCTCGCCGGCGGGGAGGCGGATTTCCATGGTTCCCTTTTTCAGGGTCAACCACGTTCTTGCGTCTCCTCCGTCGATGGAAACATCGTACCCATCATGGCCTTCGCAACGCATGGAGATGAAGTCCATGTCGCTTTTGGGGCCACTTTTCTTTACGGTTTTGCAGTGGGCAAGATCGGAATATTCGGAGACAAATTTCGGACCATTTCCAGGAGCGGCTTGTAAAGATTTCGCATGAATCACCAAAACCAAAATTGAAAGGCATTGAAGGGTTTTGTTGATTAGCCGAGCCATTTCTAAGCTTCCTTAAATTTCTTGTGCGCCTGGCAGGATTCGAACCTGCGACCCTCAGCTTCGTAGGCTGATGCTCTAATCCACTGAGCTACAGGCGCTCACCGCTAAAAAATCTAAGCCAGCGCCAGTCCTAAGCCGCCAAAGGCGGGTTAGGGCAGGCGCTTCCGGTCAAAGAGGCTCATCGGTATAAATGAGCCTAAGGGAGAACGTCAAATACCTTCTCATCCCTATTAATCGAATAGAGTTTTTTCCCAACAAAATCAAATCGATTACCCTATGGCGCACCGTATCAAACAGGGGTATAATCTTTTTACTTTGAGAGGAAGAAGCTTATGGACCAACCATTTCTCAAATTACTTCTTGTTGAAGACTCCTCAGAAGACGCCGAGCTTTTGCTCCGGGAGTTGAAGGAGGGGGGGTACGATCCGGTTTCCGAGCGCGTCGATGATTTAGAGTCGATGAAAAGGGCCCTCACGCAAAAAAAATGGGACCTCATCATCATCGACCACACGATGCCCAACTTCAATTCCGAAGCGGCCACCAGCCTCTTGAATGAGCTTGGATCGGAGACTCCCTTTATCTTGGTGTCGGGGACCATCGGGGAAGACGCCGGAGTAGAGGCGATGAAGGCGGGTGCCAAGGATTATATCTTAAAAGGAAATTTCAAACGCCTGATTCCCGTGGTCGACCGGACCTTGCGCGACGCCGTCGAAAGGGACAGGCTCAAGGCCCGCATCGAAAAAATCGCGGCGGACTTGAAGGCCCGCACAAAGCAGCAGGAGATTGTCGCAGTCATCGGTCAATTGGCTTTGTCGGGCATGCACCCTGCGCTCTTGATGAACGATATCGTCTACCTCGTGGCTCAAACCTTGAGGGCGGACTTGGCGCTCTTCTTAGAGCTTTTGCCGGACGACCGGACCTTGCTCCTGAGGGCCGGCTTCGGGTGTCGGGAAGGGGCCGTTGGTAAGTTCTCGCTGACCGCGGAAGAGGCGTTGGAGCATGGGTTCCCCTCGCTTTACGAGGAACCGATCGTCTTTGCCGATCTCCCCACCGAAAAGAGGTTCCAACCTTTGTCCTTTCTCGTGGATCACGGCGTGGTGAGCGGGCTGAGCGTTTCCATCTGGGGGCAGGATCGGGCCTATGGGGCCTTGGGTATTTACACGAAGACAACGAGACTGTTCGATCAGGAGGACGTCAATTTCCTTCAGGCGATCGCGAATATCTTGGCGACGGCCATGGACCGAGCGTCCCTGGAAAAACATCTGCTCAAACAGAGCGGCTAATCTTTGAAGGAGAAGGCCGCCGGGCCGGCTACAGAGGGAATTGGTTGAGGACCAGCCAGTAGAGGCCCAATTCCGAGATGGAGCTCACGAATTTTTCAAAATCGACCGGTTTGACGATGTAGCTGTTCACCCCGAGCTGATAGCTCTGCATCACGTCTCGCTCCTCTTTGGAGGAGGTGAGGATGACGATGGGGATCAATTTTGTATTGGGGTCCGCCTTCAGTCGACGCAGCACCTCCAAGCCGTCCACCTTCGGAAGCTTGAGGTCGAGGAAAACGACCTTGGGGAGGCGGTTGTCCTTCCGATCGGCGTAGGGGCCGGTGGCGAAAACGAAATCCAGAGCCTCCGCTCCATCTCTCACCACGGACACCTTGTTGGCCAGGTTGGATTTTTTTAAAGCCCGGAGCGTCAATTCCACATCTTGAGGATTGTCTTCCACAAGAAGGATTTCGACGGCCACTTCGGTTACAGGGGTCATAAATTTTTATCTCCTTGTCTGGGGAGGGAAAAAGAAAAGCAGGCCCCGTCTTCAACTTTTCCTTCTCCCCACACCTTGCCTCCGTGCCGGAGGACGATTCTCTGCACGATGGCGAGCCCGACCCCGGTTCCCTCGAATTCCTCGACGCCGTGCAGGCGTTGAAAGACACCGAAAAGCTTATCCGCGTACTTCATGTTGAATCCCACGCCGTTGTCCTTCACGCCATAAACGACGTGATCGTTTTCGACACGGGAGGAAACTTCGATCATGGTCACGGGCCGGGATCGTGTGAACTTGATCGCGTTCGCCAGGAGATTGACCCAAACCTGTCGGATCATCGAGGCGTCGCCTCGAATGGGAGGAAGATCTCCGACCTTGAATTGGATCGACCGGCCGGTTCTCGCATCTTGGTCTGAGGTTTTGAGCTCTTCAAAGACCTCCTTGGCAAGAAGGGTCATGTCGATCTCCGAGTGTTTGATCTCTTGGCGCGCGAGATGAGAGAACGCCAGGAGGTCGTCGATCAATTGGCCCATCCTCTGCGTATTTTTTCGAATGATCTCCAACAGCCTCTTTCCCTCGGTATCCAATTTTTCCGCATGATCCTCCATCAAGATGCGGGAAAAGCCGTCGATCGCACGAAGCGGCGCCCGAAGATCGTGCGAGACGGAGTAGCTGAAACTCTTGATTTCTTCTTCGTTGCGTTTGCGCTCGGAGATGTCGTGGATGAAGGCGTTGAACCGGTAGGCTTCGCCCACGCGGCGGGTCCAGACCGTGATTTCGACGGGAAACTCGTGGCCGTCACGGTGCAGAGCCGACAACTCGATCCGCTGATTGAGGACGGGGCCTTCGCCCGTGGCCAGAAAGTGTTTCAGACCGCGGTTGTGGTCTTCTCGGTAGCGGGGGGGAATGAGGGTTTCAGAGAGGCGCTTGCCAAAAATATCCGCACGCGACCAACCGAAGGTCCGTTCGGCTTGGCGATTCCAGTCGAAGATCAAACCGTTGGCATCCATCGCGACGAAGGCGTCGTTCGCCGTCTCAATGATGGAGCGGCTTCTTTCTTCACTCATGCGGAGGGCTTCGTTGACCTCTTGCAGCTCCTGGGCCCTCCGATAAATCTCCGCCTCCATCTTCTCTGCCTTTGTCCTCAGTTCTTCGGTCAATTTAGTTTGTTCGGCCCCCCATTTCTTCAAGTGGACGTATTCGGTGACGTCCTCCACCCGATGGATGATGTAGTCGGGCTCTCTTGTCCCTTTTTTGAAGACAGGCGAATTAACCGGGCTCCAATACCGCTCCTCGAAGCCTCCGCCTTCGGATGCGGGACGACGGATGTCGTATTTTTGCACCGCCATGGCGTCCGCGACACGGTTCTTCAAAACCCTCTCCAAAGAGGCGCGCAGGTTGTGAACGCCCGTCGCGGCCGGATCGGCCGGGTTATCGGGGAAGACGTCAAAGAGCTGTCGGCCCAGGATCTCTTCGCGCTTCGTCATCGTGGCATGCAAATAGGCGTCGCTGACCGCCACGATCCTTAGTTCGGGTGTAAGGACCAGGTAAAGGCCGGGAGCGGACTCGAAAAGAGCCCTGAAATCCGGCGTGGAAGTGACGTTCTCGCCCTTCATGGCGAAGAGGATACCAATATTTCAATAATTCTGCTAAACGTATCTGAATGCTCAAAGGTCTCGACGATTTCCTGTTGGACAGCAAGGAGCGCGGGCACGTCATCGGGACTTGGGGCTTCCACTCCAACATCGATTTTACCCGCATGCGGCCGGAGGAGACGAACGTCTGGTTCTTCGAGCAGATGTTCAATTTTCTCCGCGCCTTCTTCGGTTTGGTCCTTCCCGACTCGCTCGAGATCATCACCTACAACGCGACCCAACGGATCGAAAAGAAGGGTCTGGATCAGATGACGTTCTTGGACGAACTCATGCTCATCATGAAGAAGCTGAAGGAGCCGATGTGGACGGCGCGGCTGAATTTAAACATCATCGGATTCCTCCGCACGGCCTTCGACCCGGAACACCCGATCCGGATCCAGATCCAAGAGCCGACCTCGTTTATCTGTTGGGGAGGTCCCGATGAAACGGGTTTTCAGAATTTTTCGATCGGCTACACGCTCTTTTCGACGACGATCCTCGAAGGAGACCACATGGAGCTCTGGTCCATGAATCAGCCCATCTTGGAAAAAGGTCTCCGCAAGTGGGAGGAGCAGACAGGACGGATGATCGAGGTGGTTGATTCCAACGGCAACGTCCCCGTCCACCGCTACGGTTTCGGCAAGCCTAAGGGGAAGGCGCCGGTTCGAAGGTGAAGGAAATCCTCCGGTTCAATTCGATTTTGTCATGGCGGTGGATCTCCGCCGCGGCTCCCTTGAGGAGAAGCGACCCCGTTATCTGCCCGTCGCCGCGTTTGATGGCGATGCGGCCTCCCCAAGTCAATTTTTCCAGGAAATGACGGATGCCGGTCGCGCCCGCGGCCCGAAAGAGGCGCGCGTAGAGCGGAGTCAGCGTTTTGTCCGGAAGAATCAAGGTCGGTCGTCCGGACGCCTGCGGCGCGTTCCCGATGAAGAGCTCGTGGAAGTCGGCCGGCAGCGTGACGGTTTTCGGCATGACGTCGAAAAAATATTGGTGAAGCGGGTTCACGGTCACCAAAGGCCGATAGAGATCGGGCGTCTCGATGTCGCATTTCGGAGGGTTCGCGTTCGTTTGATGGATGACGGCTCCGGTGATGTTGTCGATGTCGGGGGCCGGAAGATACAGATCGGAAAATTCCGTAAGCTTCGCGTCCGCCGACAGGCCCGGGATTTCCATCATTCCCATGGCGACGTTATGCAAAGCCACGGCCGTATAGGCCGGAGGTGTGACGCCCAAAATGCGGTTGATGTTGTGAAAGGCGCCCTGGTCGGCCCGCGGCGTTCCTTCGTTCTGCCGGATGTATGGCGACGTGCGGTTTTTGAAGAATGGGACGAGACTCCCGATCAGGCCGTCGGTGGCCACAATTGCGGAAGATGAGCCGTCCATCGGGAAGACCCAATGATGCCACTGATTCCTGCGGACGGTTGCCGTGACAATACTGGCGTCCAGGGCGTCGACGTCGGAATGCCCGACCGTTTCGACCGAACCGTCGGGCCGTCGGCGACAATGGAGCATGAGGACGTCTCCCGTCGATGCGGCGAAACCCCGATCTCCGATGACAACGACGATGGTCATGACGCAATCCGGAAAGGGATCCACGCGGTCGAGGGGTTGGGTCTTCAGCTCTCTCTCGACCTCTTCCCCGATCTCTTTTAGGAAGTTTTGAAGCTGGGCGTTCAGGGCTTTTGCGGCGGCGGCGGCCAGTTCGTGTGGGAGCGGGATTCGATTTTCCGAAAGGGCTTGGATGACCGCCGCGTGTACGCCTTGGGTGACCGCGCTGCTGGCCATTTCCCCCAAGACGGCGCCGCCGAGGCCGTCCGCAATCGCGGCGCCGTGTACGGGCGGCCGTCCCGGCAGCTGACATTCAAAGGCGTAGAGAGAGTCTTCTTGGTTCAGCCTCCGTCCATTGGAGGTCATGGCAGAGAATTTCGGACGGATGATTTTTCCCGGAGCCCCTCCGGCGAAGAGGTCCGCAACGCCGACGACGTTGCCGTCCCGGTCGAAGAGATCCCGCTGCTCGCTCACCTTGACGCGGATTCTTTTGAAGGCCGGATGGCCGTTGCCGAAAAAGCGGCTCGGAGGCAACGTAGTCGAATCGACTTCCATCAGGTCATCGAGCTTGGGGTAAGAGGCGACGAGGCCTCCGACGACGACCGTTGGCGGGGCTTCGATCAAAGATTCGCGGCCGAGGGCGCACAGGCAATACTCCATGCCCCGCTGAAGGGCATGGATGGCGTGATAGACCCCGTTGTGTGCGTCTTCCAAAATAAAATTTCCGGCTCTCCCCGCTTGAAAGACGATGCCCATGGGAGCAAAGCGCCCCTTCCGATGTTCTTCGAGAAGAAAGGTTTTATAAAAATCCAGGTCCAGGGCCGGACGGGTCCTCGTGCGCAGGGACTCGATGCGGAAATAATGCGGATGCCCGCCGGGACTGTTTTCGAGCGTGGTCAGATTAGGGATCAAGACCAGACGGTGGTCGGCGATTTGAGGCTCGAATCGGATTGCGGTCGGGTCCGTATCGCGCGGCAGGAGAAGGAATTGCGAATTCGGCGCCTTCAACAGGAGGCCGACGCCTGATCTTTGGGCCATATCCTCCCAGCGCACCCAAGAGGCGAGCGGGCCTTGCGGCGTCGGAACGCCTCCGGCCTTCCAAAAGGATTCGGCGGCGGTGCGGATGGTGTGGAATAGGAAGGTCGTGTTGGCTTGATGAGGGGCCTGCGATTGCAAGGCTGCATTCATGTTTTGCACGAACTGCATTTGGAAGGGTGGTGTGTGCGATGAGGCTTCACCCAGGAACGTCCGCAGTTGAAAGAGAGAGGTGGAGGACATGTCAGACCCCCTCCTCGAGTTCCGCGGTTTTGACGAATCCCGGACCGTTTAAGGTGCCGCCGACGTTGGCTTGTTCGATGAAAACGGTGTGCTGGGCCGCCGGAAGACGGGCGAAATCAGAGACATAGGAGCGGAGCAGGTTCCAGATCATCGTGGGTCGACTGATCGTCCGGAAACCTTCAGAGTTGCTGGCTATTTCGGCCTCCTGTCGAGGTGTGATAAAATTTCAAAATGGATGTGATCCTATGAAAACGGCTTATCGGGTCCTTAAGGTACTCGTTTTCATGATGGCGGCTGGTTTTGGGCTTTCTCTCCTTTCCCTGCATCATAAAAATTCCTCCCTGACCATTTCTCCTTCTAGGAAGAGCCACTCCTTCAAGACTTCTCAAGGACACGCACCCATCAGGACTAGCCAACGTATCGTCTCTTCGGGTGAAGGGAGAGCGGTTTCGCTCCCGGAAGACGCTGGCGGACGATTTTCAGAAGAGGCCCTCTACTTCGATCAAAAGGCCTTGGCGTATCTGGAGGAAGGTCGTCTCGAAGAGGCGGAGAGGATCCTTTCGGACAGACTCGCGGCCGATCCGGGAGATTTTAGAGCCCATCTCGGCATGGGAATCCTTCAACATGAGAGGGGTGACAATGAGGCGGCAATGAGGGAATTGCGTGAAGTCCTCCACCTGGATCCCCACAACGTCGACGCGAAGTTTCACCTGGCTGAGATCGTGGCCTTCGACATGGAAGAGGAGGCCGCTCCTTCCGAGCTGGCAAGGGCCGAGCGGTATTATCAGGAGATCCAAGACGAGTTGCCTGACCGTTTTGACGTTCAAAACGGACTCGCAACCCTTTATGACCTCACGAATCGGACCGAAGAAGCCATCTGGATCTGGGAGAGCATGGCGAAGGAAGGAAGCGCCAACAGCTCCGTCTACACGAACCTCAGCAATGCCTATCTGGGAGCTTATCGCATAGAGCAAGCCGCGGAATCGGCTCAAACGGCCATCGAGGCCGATCCGAAGAACGCCGATGCCTATTTTCTCTTAGGGCTGGCCGAGAGGAATCTCGGTAACCAAGATTCAAGCGCGGAGGCCTTTCGGAAGGCCACGGAACTCGAACCCGCAAATCCCATCTATCTGCAAATAATCGAAGGGCCTCATTCCAAATAAGAACGAGGCCTCTCGGGGTCATGCCTTCCTCAGAACTTCTTACGGGGCAAAGTTGCGCAGCAATAAGTCCCCACATTTCCATTGTTCGGGCAATATTGATTGGGGTGACACATAGACACGTCGCACTCGACGTTAGTGGTTGTCGGATTGATCAAACAGGTGCACGGCGTGTTTGTAGTGGCAGGATCACATTTCCTAAGACCGGCATCCGCTTTGCCCATGAAGAGCTCGGAGGGGTCGCTCAAAACTGTTGCGGATGTTTGTCCGGAGTTCGGTCCAATCCATTTTGTGGAGCCATAGACGAGAATGCCGGCAACGAACGTGAGGCAAGTAATCATTAAAAGCTTCTTCATTTCGACTCACCTCCCTCTCTTCTCTTAGTCCCTATTTTATAATTTGTAATTATCTGTATCAAATAAATAAAATTATATTTTAAATTAATAATTATCATTATGATAATTTTTAAGGGTCCGAAAATAGGAAGGTTTTTGGGGTTTTGATGGAGGGCTACTTGACCCGGGCGCCGGAGCCGATGGCCAGGCGATCGAGCGTGACGACGGAGAGCCCCGAATCGTCGCTCGCGGCCAGGAGCATGCCGTTGGATTCGACGCCACGGATCTTGGCGGGTTTGAGGTTAGCGACGACGACGACCTTTTTCCCGATGATCTCCTCCGGCTTGTAGTGCTGAGCGATGCCGGCGACGATCTGGCGCGGGACGCCGCCGATTTCGATCTGGAGCTTCAAGAGCTTGTCGGCGCCTTCCACCTTTTCGGCCTGCTTCACCTCGGCGACGCGGAGCTCAATTTTGCCGAAGTCGGCGATATCCAAGAGATCGGTGGCTGGGGGCGTTTCCATTTTTTTGTCTCCGGGTTGTACGGTCGTGTCGATTCGTGGAAAAATTGGCTGTCCTTCCTTGACCTGCAGTTTGGGCGTCTTCCCCCACGCGATGTTCTGGAACGTCTGTCGTTCAAAATCTTTCAAGCCCAACTGTTGCCAAATCTTTTTTGAAGCCCCGGGGATGAAGGGCGCAACCAAGATCGCGACGTTCCGGACGGTGTCCAAGACATTGTAGAGGACGCGGGCGATGTCTTCGGCCTTCCCTTCCTTCGCAAGCTTCCATGGAGCGCAGGTATCGATGTATTTGTCGGCCGCTCCGACGACCGACCAAATCGTCGCCAAGGCCTTGTGAAAATTCACGTCGCCCGTTTTTCGGTAATCCATCTCGGCGCGGACTTTATCGAGGACCCCGTCGGTCATCTTCTGAAGCCCTGCGTCTTCCGGATGGACGACGGTTTTTGACGGAACCTCGATGTTGCCGTCCAAATATTTTGCGGCCATGCCCAGCGTCCGATTGAGCAGATTCCCCAGGTCGTTCGCCAGGTCGCTGTTGTAGCGCTTGATGAAATTGTCCCAGGTAAAGTCTCCGTCAGAGCCGAAGCTTGATTCGCGCAGGAGATAATAGCGAAGCGCATCGGCCCCGTATTGGGGGACAATGTCCAAGGGCGTGACGATGTTCCCCAGGCTCTTGCTCATTTTTTCGCCCTTGAGAAAGACGAAGCCGTGGCCGAAGACGGTTTTTGGGATCTCCAGTCCGGCGCTCACCAGCATCGCGGGCCAGATCACGCAATGAAAGCGCGTGATGTCCTTCCCGATCACATGTAAATCAGCCGGCCACAGTTTTTTATAATCCTTCTTCGGATCGCCGAAACCGATGGCCGAGAGATAATTCACGAGGGCATCGAACCACACGTAAACGACGTGTGATGGATCATTCGGAAAGGGAATGCCCCAGGGAAAACTCGCCCGCGAGATGCTGATGTCCTGCAGCTCCGAGCGGACGAAGCTCACGACCTCATTTTTTCGGATCTCCGGCAGGATGAAGGCTGGATGATCCTCGTAATGTTTTAAAAGTTTTTCGCGATAACTCGAGAGACGGAAAAAATAATTCTTCTCCTTGAGCCATTTCGGCTTGGTTTTGTGATTGGGGCACAGGCCGTCCACGAGATCTTTCTCCGTCTGAAAGGCCTCGCAGGATTCGCAGTACCAGCCCTCGTATTCCTTTTCGAAAATGTCGTTCGGGCTGTTTTTCTGGATGAGTTCGATGAAGGCCTTGACCCCGGCGTGGTGTCTCGGTTCTGAGGTCTGGATGAAGTCGTCATAAGAGATTTCGAGGTCTTTCCAAATCGCTTCGAACTTAACACGCATCTCGTCGCAGTATTTTTTAACGTCTAGCCCACGTTTGTCGGCTTCCTTCTTGACGTTCGCACTGTGCTCGTCGTTGCCCATCTGAAAATGGACGTCGTATCCGTCCATCCTCATAAAGCGCGCGATCGCGTCGGCCGCGACTTTTTCGTAGGCCGTTCCCAGGTGGGGGAGGCTGTTGACGTAGTCGATGGCGGTGGTGATGTAGAATTTTTCCACGGAGTTATTGAATCAATTTAGCGAATAATCGTTCGAGGGCAAGCATCTTGTTGACGTTCCCTTCGATCGCCCGCTCGGTTTCGAGGATCAGATCCATGTCGGTAAAGAGGCTTTCGGGCGTCCTCGCAGCGGCCTTCCTATGCAACAACTCCTGCGCGGCCGGCAAAAGCAGGGAAGGGGATTGAGACATCGTCTTCCAAGCGGCCAGGTCCCTCCAGTAGGCGCGAAGGAAATTAAAAAGAGAGGGAAAGCGTTCGGGTTCCGCCGCGACCCCCTCCGCCACGCGTGCGGCTTGAACGAATGACGGCCTTGTTCCCTGCAGGATCGGCTTCAGGTCTTCCCTCCACGCTTCATAGAGGGAGGCGAGTTGATCTCTGAGGACGTCATCCCCGATCTGGAAACGGATGTGTTGGCAGCGAGAGCGGATCGTCGCCGGAAGTTTTTCGGGTTTGGCGCTGATCAACAGAAAAAGGACGTAAGCCGGTGGTTCCTCCAAGGTCTTCAAGAGGGCGTTGGCGGCGCCCTCGGTCATGGCGTCGGCCTCGTCGATCACCACGACGATGCGGTCGGCCTCAAGAGGCTTCAAAGAGAGCCGATGGAGGATTTGGCGGATCGATTCAATCTTGATGGACGTTTTTTCCGGCGCCACGGTGAGGAGGTCCGGATGGCCTTCGGTCTTTTTCAAAAGGGTGCGAACGATTTCATCGGCAACAGAGTGGCGTCCGGAGCCTTCGGGGCCGGATAGGAGATAGGCCGGGGGAAGTTTGCGGCCGGCCTCAAAGAAGTTTTTCCACTTCGCGGCGAATGCGGGCAAATGTGTCTTGTTCGGATCCGGAGGCATGGATGATTCGGAATCTCCTCGTCTCTTTTCGCGCCAGTGTCAAGTAGCCGCGGCGGACGCGTGTATGAAAGGAAGCGGATTCTTGGTCGATGCGGTCCAATTTTTTGCTTCTCTTTCGCGCCCGATTTAGCCCCGTGTCGACGGGGACATCCAGGAGGAGCGTGAGGTCGGGTTTTAGCCCGCCGGTGGCGGCTTGATTAAGGAGACCGATTTTCTTGAGGGAGAGACCGCGGCCATAACCCTGATAGGCGAGGGTTGCATCCGTGAACCGGTCGCAGAGGACAATCTCTCCCCGTGCGAGGGCTGGCCGAATGACTTCCAAAACGTGATCCCGCCGGGCCACTTCATAAAGAAAGAGCTCCTTATCGGATGTGATTCCCTGGGAATCCGTATCCAAAAGGGTTTTGCGGATCTTATCGGCCAAGGGGGTTCCGCCGGGCTCGCGTGTCAGCAAGACGTTACGGCCGTTCTTCCGGCTAGTGAGCCATTGGGCCAAGGCCTTGATCTGGGTGGATTTACCGGATCCTTCTATCCCCTCGAAGGTGATGAAGAGGCCCTTTTTCTTGGAAGATGTGACACGTCGCATTAGACACCGTGCGTCAGAAAAACACAGTAAAATCAATAATTTTGGCTTTACAGCCGAACAATCAAATGTTTAACCTTTCGAGAGCGGGGAAATTAACATATAATTTCTTCATCGCAACGAGCAACTTGGGTGAGGGCTGGTGGCGATAATCTCTGAAGAGGTCGAAATGTCTACGTTTACACGTCCAGTCACAACAGGAACCCATGTCAGTCCAACCCAGGTGCATGGGTCAGAGGCTGGCGTAGGCACTGCGTCTGGACCAACGACGGGGGAACCAAAGGTTGCCGTTGCGGCCCCTGCACCAGATCGCAAAAATCCAAGTTTCGTCAATCAACAGGCTAAAACCGTCCACGCTTGGAATAGTTTGCTCAACGGACGGAGTTAAGAATAATTTAAGACTAACAAAAGCCGCCTCGGGGCAACCCCGGGCGGCTTTTTTGTTTTCTGATCAGGCTGCAATCTTCTTTTTGATCAGGGCGACTTCTTTTTCGAGGCGGTCGAGTCGTGCCTCTTCAGTCGCTTTTTGAGCCAATGCTTGTCTAAGGAGAAGATTTAAATAGGACTGATAAGGGGACCCGCCTTTTCCAGCTAAATTTCTAATCTCTGAGAGGACATCTGAATCGATATTGATCGTAATTTTAATCTTTTTGCTCCTTGCTGCCAGGCGTCGCATTGCTTTTGTTCCTTCCCAATCAATTTTGAGATCTTTGATATTCGGTGCTTTCATATAATCTCCTATGCTTCCTAAGCTCCGCAGCGCCTATAAGGCGCACTATTGGTCCTCTTAACGTGAACCAACTCGTCAGTATCCGCCCCGCCTTCGATTTTCCGATCCAATACGAGCGAACCTCTACCTCCGAATGTTTTGAGTCGATCATGTGGATCCCAAAAGGGTCATAAAAAGTCTCCATCGCCTCCAAAAAAGAGATTCCATGCTTCTTGAAATTGGACTCCGCTTTTGACGTGTCCCATTCAAATTCAAGATCCGAAACGATCATAACCATATTAGTATGGAAATAGCCATATTAAAATAGTGGAGCTATGGCCTGTCAGAGGAAGAAGCAAAAGAGAGGCCAAGTGAGTTTGTGCTCGGTGTTCGGAGAAAGAAGCTACAAAAGGTTCGATTTTAAGACGTGGAAGGTTCGAAAATCGGACGGAATAAATGGGTAGGGGCGACCGGCCGGTCGCCCCTACAGTCAAATCGAATACCGCTACTGCGTTCCTACGAACCCCCCATACTATTCCCGCAATTGAAGCATTTATAGCACGCCCCGATGTGGACGGTGACGTGGCCGCATTGGTCACAGAGCGGGGCATCCCCCATCAGCTCCGCTAAGTGTTCCGAAATTTCGGATTTGGATTCGGTCTTTGCCGCCGCGGCGCCGACGGATCGCAAGGCCGGCTTCTGGGCCGTCGTCGCCGACTTCGGCATCAGGTCTTCCTGCTTGTCCTTTGCCTCCAAGGTCTCGGGCTTCAGATGGACGAAGTCCGTTCGTCCCAGATATTCCATCCCCAAGATACGGAAGATGTAGTCCAGGATCGACGTGCAGACCTTGATGTTCGGATGGTCCGTGATGCCCTGCGGCTCGAACCGCGTGAAGGTGAAGGAGTTGACGAACTTCTCGAGCGGCACGCCGTACTGAAGTCCGATCGAGATTGCGATCGCGAAGCAATTGAGGAGGCTCCGGTAGGCCGCGCCTTCCTTATACATATCGATGAAGATCTCGCCCAGAGAGCCGTCGGCGTATTCGCCCGTGCGGAGGAAGATCTTGTGGCCGGTCACCGAGGTCTCCACCGTGAAACCCTCGCGCTTGATCGGGAGTGGGATCCGCTCTCCGCGCTGTTCTTCCGCCGGAAGAACGGCCGCTTCCTTTTTCTCTTCTTTCTTTTCGGACGTGTTCAGGGGCTGCGAGTGTTTGCAGCCGTCGCGGTAGAGGGCCACGGCCTTGAGGCCGAGCTTCCAAGATTCTACGTAGAGTTTTTCCACGTCCTCGACCGTCGTGTTGTTCGGCATGTTGATCGTCTTGGAGATGGCGCCGGAGATGAAGGGCTGCGTCGCCGCCATCATCCGGACGTGGCCCATCGGGTCGATGAACCGGACGCCGTCGCCGCAAGGGTTCGCGCAATCGAAGACGGCCAGGTGCTCGTCCTTCAAGTCCGGGGCTCCTTCGATGGTGCCTTTTTCGAGGACATAATCGACGATCGTCTGAACCTGTTCCGCGTTATAGCCGAGCTTCTG
>CAZWYB010000040.1:2873-15309 GCA_964637745.1 uncultured Pseudomonadota bacterium | reverse complement strand
CGGAGCCTACCCCTACAGCCCCTATTACGATGTGAGACAGTATCTCACTCTGGCGGGCGGAACGAGCAAACTGGCTAAAATCAAAAAGATCAAAATCATAGAATCGGATGGGAAGACCGTCAAAGCGACGGAAACGACCAGTATTAATCCAGGAGATACGATTGTGGTGCCGGAAAAGACCATGTCTCCCGAAACCTTAGTAACTTTGATTCTCGGCGTGACCTCGTCCATCGTGGCGATTACTGCGACCGCCTTCACGCTGACACGATAACTTTTATGCCGCAAGAAATCAGTCTCTTGGATTATTGGAGAATCGTCGTGAAGTGGAAGCGAAGCATCGCTTTCATCGTCGGCATTATGACGATCTCCTCCATCGTTATAAGCCTTTTACTCCCAAAGACTTACCGTGGAGAGGCGACCATCATGCCGATAACCAATCAAAAATCGGGTTCTCTGGCGATGGCGGCTTCTCAAATGGGCCTGGGAGGGCTTTTAGGGGCCGTAGGCAACGGCTCCTCGACCTCAAGCCAGTTGATGGCGATCTTAAACAGTCGGACATTGGCGGAAACGGTTATAGAAAAATTCAGCCTCATGAAGGTTCTTTTTAAAAAAGATTGGGATGAGGAGCAGCAACGATGGAAAAATCAGGACCCCAAAAAGATCCCCTCCATGGAAGATGCCGTTAAGGCCCTTCGCAGACTTGTGATATTCGATGACGACAAGAAAGATCAAGTCATCAACGTGAAGGCAGTTTTTGAAAGTCCTCAGCTCGCTGCCGATGTGACGAACGGCTATATTAAGGCATTGGAAATCTTTCTTCGAGAGAACACGTTTACGATGGCGAAGAAAAACAGGATTTTTACTCAAGGCCAGCTTGAAAGAAACAGAGCGGAACTGTTGGAAGCGGGTAAGGCCCTTTCCGAATTCTATTCTCAGAACAAAATTTCCAATGTTGTGCCCAAATTGGACGTCAGCGTCGACGTCCCGAAGTATGAGGATATGGGGAGCGGAGAGGGATCGATTCAAAATGTTCCCGGAGAAAGTGTCGATCTTCAGGCAAAGTTGGATGCGGTGAGAGCGCAGCTGGCCGAGGTAAAAACCGTCAAGGAAGTGCCTCAGCAGATGTATCTTCAATATTTGACCATACAAAGAGAGCTTTTGGTCCGCATTAACGCTCTTTTCACCCAGCAATACGAGATGGCGAAAATCGATGAGGCAAAGGAAGAGCTTGCATTTCAAGTGATCGATTGGGCCAGAGTGCCCGTAAGGAAATTTACCCCCAAGAGGGCGCAAATCGTTGTCGCCACCTTCCTCCTTTCCTCTTTCTTTGGGGTATTCTACGCGGCTTTCAGAGAATATATAGAGAAGCACACCAGCTAGAATAAATCGAATCTCATGCCCAACTTAGCAAGGAAGGCATTGCGGTTGTCCCCACTGGCAAAGTTGAAGGCATTTATTCTCTCATAGCCGAATCCCAACATAAGGCGCATGGGGCGCTCGAAGTCGTACGTGCCGCTCATGAGCCAACCAAATCTCTTTTCTGAGATGGACGGCGTCACGGTTATGAGTCTTCTCGGATTGAGAGTTTCGTCGTAAGTGCTTCCTCCCCTTATCTCATATTGCAATGTTGTTCTAAGTTGAAGCTTCGAAGTGGCGTCCGCTGTGAGGGTTGCGTACATCCCGTTTCCCGAAGGACCCAGCTCGTCGCCAAGAATTTTTTCGTTCAACGTCATTCCCGTGACAAAGAACGCGTGACGATAGAAATAGGGAGAGCCATGTCGGTATTCAAGCCGGAGATTCACGGATCCTGTGTTGCCCAATCGAGGGATGTAGATGCCCGTTTGATAGCTCGATAGATGCCCAAGGAGATACTTCACGGAAGAATCCGAATCCTCAAACTGAACTTCCAGGTAGAATTGTGTATTGCGGAGGGCCGGCAGAAAGAAGCGGGCGTCTAAACCCGCTTCCCGGTTGGAGATATTCTGGCGTTCCGCGCCGGTATGCATGATAAAGGCGTCCCTCAGGATCTGACCAAATGTGATTGGCCCGGGGGCCCCGTCGCCTCCCAGCATCATGATTTTAGAGAAGCCAAACTCAAGGAATGAGGCCGGCTTGAAGGTAAATTTTAGCCCTGTCAAGAAGGAGTAGGGGAACTCTCTTTCAGGGCCCATGTTTGCGATAAAGAATGTATAGCGAATAGGCCCCAAATATTTGAAGATCCACGGCGGGATGAGTGGAGAGGGGTTGGACAGCTTAATCATATCCAGCGGCCTTGCGTTGTTTGAAAGGAGAATGCCCCCAAACTCCCCCTGGCCCCATTCGAGCGAATCCCGTCCCGCTTCCAATTCAAAGTTGTGGATCGAGAATTTTCCGTAGAGTTGCTGGGCAAAGACATTGACCGATCCGTTCCCTGAATTCGTGATGTCCGCCTCAAACCGCGGTCGCGCATAAAAGGAGAAATAAGGAGAGGCCCTGAGGTAATGTTCTGTTTCAATCGAAAATTGGTGGCCCTTGGGATAATGTCGTCCCTCGTCGTTGGCTACGAGAGGATTGACGACGGCATCGATCGCAGCAAGCCCATTTTGGGGGGGTACCGGTCTGGGATCGCTTTCCAAGAGAGTATACTGGGCGTCCAAATAGTGCAGAGGGTGGAAACGGAAAGACTTCCTATCCCCTTCGATTGCGTCTCGGTCAATGAGTTCTTCATGAAATTGGCTTTTCAGGCGTTCCAGAAGTTCATCGGCCGATGTGAATGTCTCGATTTCACGGTTGTCGGGCGTCAAAGGTTGCCCCCATTCTTCTCTTTGGCGGACGGCCTTTTCGATCAATCGCGCGATTTCGTCGCGGCTCCAAGGCCTCTGGCCGTATATCACGTCATCGGCAAGACCGAAGGCGGCCAGCTTGTCGATGTCGCGATAAACCGGATCGTCGATAGGCACATTGACGGAGCTGAGTTCGTAGGCCCTCAGGGAGGGTGTTAGAAGCAAGAAGAAAAGAACGAGAAAGATTTTAAAGCGAAACCGCTTCATTTTCGCCAGGGATCCTTTCCCGCTCTCTCAAATCCCTCCAAAATCTTTCCAAGATAGGGGCAATCCAGCAGCTGAAGGTGGCCAGTAAATATCCCGCGATGATGTCGATGAACCAATGATGGCGGAGATAGATCGTCGAATACCAAAGGCTGACCACCAGAGGGATATAGACCCAGTAAAGAATGCGGTCGAAACGGCTGCGGATCCGGAAGCGACGCGCATAAATCAGGGCGATCGCGGAGGTTGTTACATGCAGGCTTGGAAAGGCGCCGGCGCGGATGACCGAATGACTGTCCCATTGGCCTTGAAGATAGTTGTAGAGATAAAGGCCGTAGAGGTGCGGTGGTTGGGTGAACTGATTCTCCAGATAGTAACGCGGCGGAGAACAGGGGAAGAAGGCATAGCCTAAGAATCCGATCAGGAAGGAGATCGACAAGGCGAGGATCATCTCCCGGAGGTCGTTTCTTAAATTTCGGTACGAAAGAAAATACATGATTCCCAAAGGCAGGAAAAAATAAAGCGCATAGGAAAAGGCCATCAGGTCGGTCAGAAGGGGAGAGAAGATTTTTTGGCTCCAGACCGTCGGTTCGACGCCGAAAATTCTGATGTCCCAATTCATCAAGGTTCCCGCTATGTCGTGCGTGTGGAACAGGCGGGAGAGGTCGTGAAGATTCTCATAAATGAATGAGATCAGGATAAATGGGATCCAGTCGCGCAGCGTCTGCAGAAAAAGTTTTGCGATGGATAAGCCCTCGTTTTGGTTTTTGAGATGCCGATAGAGCCAAAGCGCGGACCGAGTCAAAAGCAGAAAGAACATCATCCCGATTGGATAGAGGACAGAGGCTTCGGCAATCCGGATGGAGCTCTTATGTCGGATGAGAACGATCCCAAGGATGAGGCTCATCGTTCCGACGAACAGCACGTCGATCCCAAGAATGGAAATGTACCAAACCGCCTTCTCCCAAAGTCCTCCCAAAATCAGAGGAGTATCAGGCAAAGAGGGTGCGAGCGCGTTTTCGGGCTCGGAAGGAGATGAGAGCGGCATGAGGCCGCCTTTCTAGCCAATTTCGTGTCAAATGCAATCCCAAAAGTTAGCGGGGCGCCCCCCTCAGAAGCCAGTTGCGGAACCATTGAGATTAAGGGTAGTTCATTGGAGTTGTCGGCAAGATATAAAGGTTGAAAATACCTCATTGATCATGAACCTCAAAAGACCTTACAAGCTTTATCAGGTCGGTCTCCATTATCCCAAGACGGTGCTCGGGCTGGCGATTGTTTTCACCCTCCTTTCGTTGTTTTTTGCAAAGGGTTTGAGAATTGAAACGAGCCTGACGGCTCTTGCTCCCAAGAATTCCGAAAGCGTTAAGGGGGATCATGCTTTCAAGAACGCCTTCGGAAGCAGCAACTACCTGTTGGTGACTGTTGAAGGGACCGATCCCGAATCGGTTGCGCGTTTCGCCGACGCGCTTTCCGACAAGGCGGAAAGGTTGTCGGAAATCGATTACGTCGACTACAAGAGACCGGTCGATTACTTTAAAAAAAAGCAGTGGCTCTATCTTGATCTGAAAGACTTGCAGGAGATTCGCCATCGCGTCGAAAGAACGGCGTCCTTGGAGAAAAAAGGGGTGAGCCTCGCCTTTCGAGACCTGATGGATTTTTCCGATGAAGAAGACCGTCCGGATCTCAACTTCGACGACATCATCCAGAAGTATCGGAGCAGCCCCTGGGCACTGAAGAAGTTTGATACCGATGAAGCAGGCAACCTGATCCTCCTCAGAATGAAGGTGAAGAACGAAGTGGCAAACGTCGATGGAGCGCGGAAGCTCGTCGGTGAGATGAAGGGGATCGTCTCAAAATTGAAAGAAGGCTCGGACGATTATCGAGCCATTGAAGTCGGTTACGCCGGTTCGTTGGAAACGATGATCGAGGAGTCGGATCAGATCAAGCATGAAATGGCCCTCGTGTCGGCTGCTGTGTTGGGAGTCTTGGTCTTGCTTGTCTTTCTTTACTTCAAGAAAGCGGAGGCTGTCCTTCTAGTGGGTTTCCCCATGGTGGCCGGCGTGATTTGGGCCGGCGGCATCATTTATTTACTTCTCGGCCATTTGAATCTCATGTCCAGCTTCGCGGGAGGAATTCTCGCGGGTCTTGGAAGCGACTATGGCATTTATCTTCTGACCCGCTATTACATCGAGCGTTCTTCCGGAAAAGACTTCCAAATCGCTTGCCAGCTTGCCTTCGAAAAGACCGGGACGGCGACCTACGCTTCGATGATCACAACCCTGGGAGCCTTCGTGGCGCTTCTGTTTTCTCGGTTCGGCGTTTTTTTTGAATTTGGTCTTTTGGGAGCCATCGGCGTCGTTCTGAACTACGTCGCCATGGTCGTCGTCCTCCCCAGCATGCTGGTGATGCTCGAGCGAAGGAGGCAGAGAACAGGCAGGAAAGAGAATGTGGAATTTTCGCGAGGGGAATTTTCTGCTTTTCAGCAGCGGATATTCACCAAGAGACCGGTTTTTGTGACGGTTGCGGTCGTTGCTCTCGTCGCTCTCGCAGGCATGGCGCTCCCGTCCGGCTCCCGCATTCATTTCGAGCAGGACATGATGGTGAACAAGAAGCTTCCGGTCAATGAACTCTACAAGAAAATGGAGAAGGTGAAAGGATCTCCTCTGAGTCCGACGGGATTGCTTGTCTCGGGAAAGGAGGAAATGGAAAAAGCTGTTCAGGTGCTGGATCGTTTGGTTCGGGAGGATAGCTCCCATCAGCTTGTCTTTGACAATGTCATCGGGGTTTCAGCGTTCGTTCCCAATCATGTGTCCGAAAAGCAACCGATTTTAGCGGAAACCGCCCGTGAAGTTCGCGGTCTCCGGTGGTTGCCTCAAAAGGAAAAGGAAGACCTGGCTTCCAGTCTGGAAGATTCCGCTCATGCCGAGCCGGTTTCCCTGGAGACACTGCCCCAAGAGGTGAAGCGGGTCTTCGTATCTCCCTATCAGAAGGGTATTTTTGCCATATTCCTGTTTCCGGCTTTCGATCGTCTCACGTCGGAGTCTTTGCACCGTTATCATGACGGAATCCGGCACCTCATTGAGGCGACGGGGTTTCATTTTACCGCATCGGATGTCACGTTCGTCTATGACGACATCGTCAGGCTCATCGAAAGGGAGGCGCCTCGGGGGATGATTCTCATTTGTCTCTTCCTGGCGGGGGTCTCCTATGTGCTCAGCCGTTCCGTAGTGAGAACTTTGATTACTATGGGGAATCTCTTGGCCGGTCTCGTTCTCCTTTCGGGATGTCTCTGGTTGGCCGGCATTCCGTTGAATGTGATGAATATCGCTGCGATCCCGGTGATCTTGGGAACCGGAATCGATAGTTTCATCCATTTCGCGCAGCGTTATGATGAAAGCGGAGAGATGCGAGTCGCATTGAAAGAAAAGATTCCTGCCATTATCTTCTCGAACCTGACCACAATCATTGGTTTTGCGGGATTTCTGCTCGTTTCGAACCCAGGCATCCGATCGGTCGGATGGGTCGCCGTTTTGGGTCTCATTCTCGTCACCCTTCTGAGTACTCTTGTTTTCCCAAGATGCCTGATTTTGGAGGGGGCTGCGAAGACAGAGGAGAGGCAGGACGATCGATATTCCCCTTTACAAACAAAGGTTTTTGGACAGAGGGGTGGTTAAGACGCTTCTGTTTTGTTGACGTGGGGATTTGGCTCCGATATGACATCCCCCTCAATTGTTCGAAAAAACAAGGCATTACGGAGGTAGGGTAAGGATGAGTGGTCAACCTGAATCGGAAAATTCGTCCCTCAATCGACCGAGGAAAGGCAGTGTCTACGGCGTCATTGTCTGTCAGGGGGATTCTCTGACCTATGGATCGAGGGATCCGGACGGCATGAGCTATCCCATTTACCTTGGCCGCATGTTGTCGGAGCGCCACGGCCAAACGTGGGTGACCCTCAATTTCGGTTTGCCCGGAGAATGCTGGGCCGAGATCGCTCGACGAAATTACCAAGATTTGCTGTCCGTTCCCGAAGCGGGAGAGGTGTGCCTGTGGGCGGGTACGAACGATGCGTGGAAAGACCGTCCGCTCGAGCAGAGTCTTATTGCCGCCGAGGCGGTTTTGGACCAGTGTCGTGCCGCAGGACGGTTCGTCTATCTGGCGACGTTGCCCGGGAAGAGAGGTTTCGGTGCGCCGCGCGAGCCTTGGGCCATGAACGAGCAGATACAAAGGCTTAATGATGCCTATCGTGAAATTGTTAAGCGCCGCGGTCTTGCTCTTGTGGATCTCTTCGACATACCGGCCGAACATTTTGTTGATGGGATTCATCTCACTCAAGCGGGGAATCGCTGGGTAGCGGAGAAGTTTGCCTCGGCCATCGAGGCGCGCCGGTAGCACGCCATGGAGGTCTTAACGTGAGTATCATTGCAGTCATTGGCACGAGGCCAGAAGCGATCAAGATGGTGCCGGTCGTCAAGGCACTCCGCCGCTGCGGTATAGAGACGCGGATCATCGGGACCGGTCAGCATACCGATTGGCGCATGTTAGGGGCGTTTCTCAACACCTTCGGCTTGGTTATTGATCATCAGCTCGAATTAAAGAACCGTGATTTGCTTGGCAGCTTCACCGACATTTTGTCCAGCCTCGGCAAAGTGTTTTCCCGCGAACGCCCGAAACTGGTGCTCGGGGTGGGAGACACGACGACCGTTGCGGCAGCGGCCTTTGCGGCCCGCAAGACGGGTTGCGCCTTTGGACATGTGGAGGCCGGGTTGAGGGCTTTTTCGCGCGAACTGCCCGAGGAAGAGCATCGCATTTGCGCGGACGCGATGGCTGATCTTTTGTTTGCACCCACTCGAATCGCTCAAGAGAATTTGATTCGAGAGCATGTCAATGGAAAGGTGCTGCTGACCGGTAATACGGTCCTCGATGCTCTTCGTGTGCACCTGCCGTCCGGTTTGTCTAAGGAGACAAAACAAGAGGGCATCTTAGTGACCATTCATCGGCAAGAGACGGTTGATAACCCCGTCAAGTTCAATGAAGTGCTAGCCGCATTAGGGGTATTAGCGCGCCACCACATTGTTGAGTGGCCGATGCATCCGCGTGCTCTCGCAAAAATGAAGGAACACAACCTACAGTTACCTCCTCTCGTGCGTGTGGAAGACCCTCTGGGGCACACGGAATTCCTGCATCGTCTCGGCCGCGCGGAAGTCGTATTGACGGACTCGGGCGGGGTGCAGGAGGAAGCAGCCATTTTGGGGATTCCTTGCGTGGCTGTGCGGAGTTGCACCGAACGGCCCGAGACCCTGACGGAAGGTGTGGGTATCCTCGCAGGAGTCGATAAACAAGGCATTCTCAACGCCGCCGACAAGATCTTGCGCAATTGGGAGACTTTCGCGCGTCCCTCTCCGCACCTCTATGGAGACGGACGAGCGGGAGAGAAAATCGCCGAGGCCTGCGCCCGATTCCTTGAGGTTGGAATCACGGAAGCCGACATGGTCGATATCAACAAGCGGCGGGCGATTTCCGGGCGGAGCCTTCGTTGAGAAACGGGACCCCCTTGGTCCTTAGATAGACATCCTCGTAGAATCTCAAGACCCGATCCGTGACGCTCGACCAGGAATACTCGTCAGCCGTCTTAAGGCCGTTTTCCACCAACTTCCTAGCCAGTGCTTTGTCGGTCAGCACGCGAATTAATCCCTGAGCGAGTTCCTTTGGGTCACTGGGAGGAACCAGTAATCCGTTGACCTCCTGCTTGATCACGGTGCGAAAGCCGGGATTGTCGGCGGCTACGACGGGCTTTCCCGCCGACATCGCCTCGAGCAGGGTGATGCCGAACGAAGACGCCTTGGTGGCCGGATAACAGAAGACGTCGCTGGTCGCAAAATAAGCGGGTCTCGCGTCATTGACCTGACCCTCGAAAAAAACGGTCCGGTTCAGAAGCGACCCAGCCGCCTTCTCATAAAAAGAGCGCATGGGGCCGTCACCGACGATGATGAGTCGAGCCTTCGGGATGTTTTTCAAGACATGAGGCATCGCATTGATCAGAATATTCAGGCCGTTCCGTGGATTGAGTCTTGCCAGGAAAAGAATATTTGACGTGCCATGGGAGTGCGCCGGGATCTTCTTGGCTGAGTTCCTGAACCACTGCACATCGACTCCGTTGGGAATGATGGTGCAATTGGTACTTACAATATTTTTCATCGATTCGACGCAAGAAGGAGAAACCGCAATAACGCCGTTGAGCCCGTTCAGGCAGCGCTGTTCGAGCCATCGGAAAAGGTGGTAGTAAAGGCGGGATTCGGCACCGTCCAAATAGGTATGGATCGTTCCGACCGTCACCGTTTCCGCATAGCGCTGAAAAAGATAGGGCAGGACGGGAATTGTGGGAGAATGAATGTGGATCAAGTCGAATTGTTCGCGTTTTAGAATTTCTCGTACCTTTTTGCCGAGATTCCATCCGAGCGTGACTTTGCCGAATGAGTGGTTGGAGTAGATTGAAACGCTTTTACCCAAGTTTACGATACGAAGGCCGGGAGGGAGCTCCGTGCGGAGCTCTTCTCCCTCGTATCCGGTGAGGATAACCACCTCAAGACCGCGTTTCAAAAGTTCCTTGGAGAAGAAATAAACGTGCTCGGTGATTCCTCCTAGATGCGGATAAAAGTACTCGGTGACGATCCCTATTTTTCTCACTTGATCTTCCAAAGCCGGCATTGGATCCCGATGAGAACGATGGCCAATAGTGTCAAAGGGTAAGCCACGGTCTGCTTCATGAAGAAGAGAATGGCCTTTCCGTTACTCTGCATGGTGCAGGAAAGTAGAATATCCCCACACAGGTTACAACCATTATTGGGGGCCCCGTTGGCGTAGCAACTTTTGCCCTCCCAGGGCGGCCAGGGCGATGCAGCCTAGGCAGGTGCTCATAATATAAGAAATCGACCTCTCCAAGACGGTAATGGCCACGGCCGTTTCGAGACTGACGCCGAACAGGTGGAGGGCGGCTGTGAGCCCTCCCTCAGTCGGTCCCAATCCACCGATACTTGGAAAAACGCTGCAGATCAGCATGACTAATGAAAGCGTCGCCGCCTGATGCGCATTGAGAATGACATGGAAGGCCGCAGAGACGATCATTAGCCTTCCGATGTCTTGAGCCCAGACGAGGCTGGAATACCCGACTGCCTCGCAAAACTTTCTTCTGTTCATGTGGACCGAAGAAAGCTTCCCTTTCTGGACTTCAAGCCATCGTCGAAAGGAGGCAAAACGGCGGTGGATGATAAAAAATGTAAGAAGAAGTATGGAGAGGCCAATCAGTGGAATCACCAGGGTGTGAGCGAGTTTCTGGATCCAGGTCCGAAGAGTGGTCAAGGAAAGGATGAAAAGAACGCTGATGGGAAGAAAGTCTGCGATGCGATCATAAAGGACCGAAATGGTCGCTCGTTTAAGATCGATCTTGGCCCATTTCCGTATGAGAGTGATGCGGCAGACCTCGCCGCTGATGCGGCTCGATGGCGTGATATTGCTGACGCAGATTCCGATGAGCAGAGCCGCAGAAGTATCCTTCAGGCGGCTGGGAAGACCGAGCCCCGACAGGACCATTTTCCATCGTGCTCCGCTGATGACCACGCTGATCATGTAAAGCAGGGCCGCGGAAATCGCATAGATGGGCCGTACTTGAGATAAGGCGTGAGCGGTTACGGAAAGGGCGTTGAGGATCATTATCAAGGAGCTTTGACGTTCAGGGAACGCGGCAGGACTTGGAAGGTCGCCGGCAGGGTTCCGACCGGTTCCCCGTCGATATCCAAATCCACCGATTCCTCCGAGGTCAGCGTCACCGTCCGGACGCGATCATGAAAGACGTTTTCGAGCCTGTGAAACTGCTTGAAGTATAAGAGCGAAAGAACGACCGGAATCTTCCAAGACGGAAACTGCCCCACGATGACGAAATCGAAATATCCGTCCGTCGGATCCGCGGACGGAGCGATCGGCATGCCACCGCCGAAAAAACGGCCGTTGGCGAGAACGACGATAAGGGGTTTTTCCGGAAAATTGAGTTCCCCTGTTTTTTTATTTTCCGTCTGGATGCTGATCTTCTTGGGTTTCCAATGGACATAGGATTCTAAGGTGGACGTCAGATAGGCCAATTTTCGCCCGAAGATCGCGCGGGACCGGCCGACCCTCCGCACGACTTCCGCTCCCAGGCCGGCGCTCGTGATATTGATGAAAACCCTTTTCTCCTTCTTGCCGTCGCGATTGGTATATTCGACCTGGCCCAGGTCGAGGCATCGCGTCTTCGAGCCGGCGATGATCTTGATTTGCTCGGAGATGTTCTTGGGGATGTTCAGCGTTTTGATGAGATCGGCCCCCGTGCCGACGCAGACGATTCCCAAGGTCGGTTTTTTTTCGGTCCGGGCTCTCCAGATCCCGTTGACGACCTCATGGATCGTTCCGTCGCCGCCGTAGGCGACGACCAGCTCATAACCGGCGTTCGCGGCGTCCTGAGCGATGAATTGCGAATGTCCGATGGAGGTCGATTCTTCGAAGTCGAAAGGTCCCAGCTTGTTCTTCAACTCCTCGCAGGCCTGAGGCCAGAAGAGGCGGGCCACACCGCCCCCCGCCTTGGGATTTCCGATCACAAATACCTTTTGTTTCATGAATGTGCCTTATAGTATACGCAACCGCCATGCAAGAATTCTCCTTCCGCACGCGCGCGGCGTCATTGAAGAAGTTTCGCGAAGAGACTTTTGATTTCCTGATTATCGGGGGAGGAATCACGGGCGCGGGCACGGCTCGGGACGCGGCAAGCCGCGGGCTCAAAGTCGCCTTGGTCGAGGCACGAGATTTCGCGTGGGGTACTTCCTCCCGAAGTTCGAAACTCATTCACGGGGGCTTGCGCTATCTGGAAAACATGGAGTTCGGGCTCGTCTTTGAGGCCTTGTCCGAGCGCACCCATCTTCTGAGAACGGTTCCGCACATGGTGCGACCGCTTCCGTTCTATATGCCCGTCTATAAAGGAGAGAGGCCCGGCAAGTGGCTGATGACGTGCGGGATGTGGCTCTACGACATCCTTTCCCTCGGCCGTGCCCCGGGTTTTCACCGGTCCTTTTCGAAGGAGAAGTTTTTAAAAGAGATGCCTTTTCTGAGGGAGCAAGGTCTGGTGGGGGGATTTCGTTATTTCGACGCGAGCATGTGGGATGACGCCTTGGCCGTCGAGACGCTGCGCGCGGCGAGCGCGGCCGGTGCGGCGATCGCGAATTATACGGAGGCGGCGGAGCCGATCTGGGAGGAAGACCGCATCGTCGGATTTCGGGTGAGGGATGTCGAGGGCGGCGGGGATCTGATTGACATCGACGCCAAACGGGTCATCGTGTGCGCGGTGCCTTGTACGGAGATTTGTGGTTCCAATCTTCCGCCCCATTGGG
>CAZWYB010000040.1:0-2863 GCA_964637745.1 uncultured Pseudomonadota bacterium | reverse complement strand
CGCGTGGCCTTGGACGGATCTTGTCGGTTCCAAGAGCTCCACGCATTGGCGACGGTGGTTGAATCCCAGCAAGGGTGTTCACCTGATTTTCGACCTCAAAAAAATACCGGTTCCCGGCGCGTTGGTGATGAGCCATCCGGAAGACGGACGCATTTCCTTCGTCATCCCGCGTCCTGATTACGGAAACGGCGTGGTGATCGTCGGAACCACCGACGGACCGACGCCTCCGGAACCGGAGAAGGCCACCATCGATGTCCCAGATGTGGAATACCTTTTGGATCTTCTCAGACGGTATTTCCCAACTCTTCAGATTTCCTCGGACGACATCGTGAGCGCCTACGTGGGAGTGCGTCCTCTCATGGGAACTCAATCCAGCACCGCGGGCAGCGAAGGTCAGACCTCGCCCGGCGTGCATACGGAGGACCTTCAAAAGGTGAGCCGCGAGCATTACATCGGCAGCGGTCCCGGTGGCGTGGTGATCGTCGCGGGCGGGAAATACACAACGCACCGTTTGATGGCCCGGGAGATCGTCGACGTCGCCTTGAAGGATTGGAAGGGAAAAGTGGGGCCCTCGCGAACCGATGCCCCGATCAACCCCAAAGCGACGCTCGAGGCGATCGAACAAAACCGGCGACTGGCCTCCGAGCGCGAATGGTTTGTTCCCGAACCTCTCTGGAACCGTTACGGATCGGAGGCCCTGGAGATCTTCGAGATCCATCAGAAGATGAAGGATTCGGATATTGAAGGGGAGGGTTTTCCTTGTCTCGGCGCACAGCTTTTGCACGAGATGCGTGCCGGCATGGTGATTCACCTCGAGGATTTTTACCTCCGTCGCGTCTCTCTCTTCGCCTCCCGAAAGGATCATGGGCTTCCCTGGGCCGAGGCGCTTTCCCGAATTTGGGCCGAGGAGAGGGGCTTGAGCCCCGATAGCCCCGAAGTCCGCACCGACTTAAGCCGTCTCCGTGAGGAGTGTGAGCGCCGCGACTCATGGCGTAACTCATTGAAATTATAAAAATTTTTTAGGATAGCCCCCCGCGTCATTTTTCAAACGAACCGCGCAACTTTTACGTCTTCTCGTCGATAGGACCGGCATGGTTTTACCCTCCTCCTTGCCTCCGTCTCCTTTGCCGGGTGGTATCGCTGCGGGCTTTACTCCGCCGCAGATGATGACCCATTTCCTTTCTCGTTTTCAGCCGGGCACCGTCATCGGGTCCGTCGACTTGCAAACGCTTCGCTCCGCATTGACCTTGGTTCCCGATTCCCCGTCTCACCAGCGTATGGCGGGTTACGTCGAGATCGCCCTGAAGGAGATGGAGTCTTCCGCAGCGGCCGAACAAAGAGAGATGATCGTCAGCGACTCTCTGAACCTGCGCATTCAGATGATCCAGCCGTATCTTGAGGAGAGAGTTGCCTCGCCGCTGGCCGTTTCCGCCCCCCAGGTGGTGGCTCAATTGCGGGCCTTGATAGCCCCCAGCGGTCAGACGCCTTTACCCGCTGCCGCCCGTCTCGCCGGAGGGATCATGCAGTTGGGGAGGCGAGGGAGGGGCTATCTCGAGACGAACGCCGTTTTACGTTATCTTCAAAAGATTTTGACGATGGAACAGGACGTGCCTCTCCCCGAGACCCTGGAAGTGGCGGGCCATCGGGTGGAAGACCGCAATGATCCCGTCTTCGCTCAAAAGTTGGAACAGATCTTCGGGGAGGGAGTGACGCCTCAGATCTTCTTGAACGTCATCCGGCTTATTCCCGGCTATCGCTACATGAACCTCTATATTCACGCGAATGATCGGCAGGAGGTTACCATCAACGGCGTCATCGTTCCCGAATTAGTCGAAGAGCCCGCAGGCGCCTTTAATATCATCATTCCTCCCATGCCCGCGGAGGACGACACATGGGCGGCCATCGGTCAGCATTTCTTCATCAATCACGCCCATCGTATGAACGGTCTCGGAGGTAATCTCCTGCTGCCGTTTGCGGCGTTTCTGGCCTTTCTTCAAATCGACGGGTTGGATGCCCCCGCGCGTACCAACGGCCGAGCTTATTGGGCCAGTCGAAGATTCGAACTCAAAAACCATCGGGCCCTGGAGGATCTCAAACGTCAGCTGGCCCAATACGTTATTTCCTATGCCGAAAGAAACGGATTTACTGCCGATCAAATCAGAGACTTGGAGATGCAGATCGCTTCTATCCGTGACGTCGGCCAGATCGCCGACTTTAAGATTGGCGAGGACTATGTGGGGTACACCTTTTTGGAAAAGGTCATCGCCAAGGCGCTCGACCTACGCTTTCAGTTGAAGTTCAATTATTTTGGTTGGCTCTACCTGATCCCCAAGGACAAGCTGTATCCCCCCGAATGGGACGAGCTTCCCGAAGAAGTCCGACAATCTCTTTTGGCTCGCTTTGAACGGGAAGAGTTCAAGCTGAACACGGTCATGTTGTCGGATGACGCCTTGGGCCATTTTATGGCCAACTGGGTGGCGCATGAAGTCGTTCCGGTCGCAATGTATCGGACGCTCTCCAGGCGCGCCGTCGGAGAGGGCAGGAGCGTGACCGCGCCTTCTTCCGAGGAGGAACGGGCCATGCGGTCCACGGCGGCGGTGTTGAATATGTTGCATCGATTAAAAGCGCATCATGTCGAATACTTTTTCAAACGCTATGTGAGTTGGGCGTCCTTGGCGACGGTGATTGAGTCGATTCGTGATCGTGGCATTGCCGTCGACTATGAAATTCCCAACGAAGGGACCGTTACCTTAAGGGGTAAATAATATGAGTCTCACTGTCTCTCCACGCCGTTTCTCCGACGCTTGCGTCGCTAGTTTCATCCCCTCATCGGGATTCACGCCTCTTCCCGTCGCCGAAGTCG
>CAZWYB010000039.1:0-15738 GCA_964637745.1 uncultured Pseudomonadota bacterium | reverse complement strand
TCCCGCGACCGATCCCAAGAGGCCCAGCTCCGTTTCGAAGGGAATGACGTTTTCAGTTTCTTCCTGGGCTTGGATGGCGAATCCGTCGAAGACGCTGTCAAACAACCGCACATTGGGCGGACCAAAAGGTGTCGGGTGATTTGCGCGAAGCGACAACCCACACCGGATGATGTCGACGACAGGTCTAGCGACCGGCACCGTCCAGGTGGGGGGCACGAAAGGGGAAAATCTCGAGTTCGTAGAAGCGAGAGGCGATTGAATCATACCGTTCTCATCGCCTTTCACATCTCCAAGTTGCTCTTTATATCATCTCTCTGCGTCCACGCATCTCGGAATATAAATTGTCAGCTCTGCCCTCGCCGACGCACAACTTTCTTTCCATCAAATCGATAACGACGGAAACAGCCGGGTGGCAACCGGCATCGAGGAGGTCTATGACTTATATCTCGCGTCTCAGTGGAGCGATCACGCCGTTTCTTTCAGGGCCCATGGATCGGTCTATCAGCGGCACACCGCTCGTTAACGCATTCAGTCCAAGTCACTTCACACCGCCAACCCTTTGTTCCGCTCATTCGGGGAGCGAGTCATCCGGGGGCAGGCTTTGGAAGGCGGCAGGTGTGGTCGCCATCCTTGGGGCGGCGGGTTACCTGCTCCATAAGGTTACGGATCGAGGTGCAGAGGAAACGAACCCGGCAGGAACGGCGCTTCACCCTTCAAGTTCAAGCAGTCAGTCCGTAGCGAATCTAAATTTGGACGCTGGTTTCTTATCGAAGGCCGAGGAGGCTCAATACACGGCCATTCAGGTGTTTTGTCATAAGAACGGAATTGATTTTTCCGAAGTTCATCAATTGGCCTCGACGATGCTTGAGGCATCTTCTCAGATGAATCGATGGGCGTCTAAACGCTATCCTTCTTCCGAGCGTCTTAAGGCCTTGTTTTTGGCGTCCATTCTGATGAGCCTTCCCAAAAACCCCTTCTATGAGCGAAAAACAGTCGGGGGGGAAGAAAGGAACAAAGAGTTTGTCGACACGATCCTCGCTTATGCAAAGCGTGGGAAATTGAAAATAGCTGTTTCCATTTCAGATTCAGAAGCCCACATGGATGATTGGACGACAGGACAATATGACGGTCAGCACCAATCCATTTATTTGAAACGTCTGCCGGACCCTTCCGATCTCCTGGCAAGAATGACCATCGTCCATGAGCTCTACCATTTTTATCAGGACATCCAGGGAAGGAAACTCTCGGGACTTGAGACTGAAAGTCAGGCCTTCATCCAGGCAAGCGCTTATGCGCTCCTCGACCAAGGCCTCGACTCCGAGGAAAAGGTGAAAGAATTTTTTCACGAACACAGTGTCTTTTCAGAAAAGAATCAAATTTTCCAGGCCGCCGGGATATGGGTTGCTTATCACCAATCGAAAAGGGGGGGCGACGAGCAGGCCTTGCAGGATTGGACAAAAAAACTCGAGGACTTAATTGATAAGAAGTACGGCGCACGACAGCTCTTGACGGCCGTTTTAAAGAGAAGCCAGAATCTCTTCGCACAAATTCGAAAGAAGGAGTCGCCCGAACTCATTCAAGGGAAAATAGCAAATCTAGACCGTGCCCTTGAGAGAGAAAAGGGGAAACTCCTGACCTATCTAGAGACATCACCCGATGCTTGTCGTGATGATAAAGAGCTGTGGAAGCAGAAGGCGACTATCTATAATATCCTTATCAATAGGATCTTATATAAACTAGCGGAAGAATTTCCCAATGCGGAAGATGTCGATATTGCGATGAGAGATCCGGCAATACAAGAGACCGTGCAGAAACTGACGCCGCTTCGGCTGACAGTCAGTATTTTCTGCAATAACAATACCGGGGTGAAATAATAGGCCTCCGTGATCCGCCAACTCTTGGTCGAAGCCGTCGAGGCCCGTAAACGGGCCGCCTAAACATTTCGTCCACGCATCTCGGAATATAAATCGTTCGGTTCAGATTCGTTTTCATGAAACATTTCATTCTTTAAATCGAAAGGCCTCTCGGTCAGGAGATCTAGAATGGCGAATGTCGGTCTTTTTGTTTCGCAGGTCCATCCCCCTTCCTTTTTCACGCCCCTGGCGACGCATGAAGAAATGGTGGGGGTTCATGCGCCGGATTTTTTTCATTCCGGACCGGCGCCCGATGTCCTTTTGGGTACGTTCATCCGTAAAACCGTGGGCGCTTCCGTTGGGGGAGGCGAGTCACGCGAGAATCGACGCCTTCTGAAACAAGAAGAAATTTGGAGCGGTTACCCCTGGGGGAATCCGAATGAACCTTGCACCGATGAGGAAATCGAAAACTTTAATGCCGTGCATCGTATAGGCTTAGCCAATGCGCGTCTGTCGGGGATGACGGAGATTGCAAAGGATCCCGTCCAACGGTGGAGCCTTCAGGATCGTCACTTTGAACTTTTGAATTTGGACAAAGATCTTTCCGACCATCGAAGTATAATGGATGAGATCCGGAATCTAGAAACATACGGTTATCCCCCTCTTCTGCCCCGACAACTTGAACAGCAAGTGACCGAAGCCATGAGCGCGGTCAGTGATTATTTTCGACACTTATCGAGATATCTCGATCGGCACAAACAGGATCGCAAAGATCTTCCGGGCAAGCCGGCCCTCGGATATGAAGAAATCAATCAAGCGGTGCAAAGGGTCTTGGCGATCGAGTCCATCGACGACTCCAGAAACCCAAGATCACTCAGGACTCGCTATCGCCGGGCCGAGAGGCAGCGATTCGATGCCGTGGAACGGTTGGGTGATTTCAACATTGCCCACGACGTCTTGCCCGAGAAACGTTTAGAGTCGATGTTTGCCCGCATTCGAAGGATCAACTCAAGGATGAAGGATTTGGCCGCTCGGATCGTTTCACATCGGAATGAGGGCCTCAGGCGCTTGAAGGTCGATTGATGACAGTCAGATATCTGAACAACCTGCGCTTCCTCTCCGCGATGACGCTAGCCGTTGGAGCCGCCTCGGGTGCTCCTACTCTCATCTCCTGCAATAAGAAGGAATCGAGTCGTAGCACATTATCGACGCCGGACAGTGGTATGCTTCAGGATCAGACCTACCGGCGATCGTGCATCGCAGACCCGGGATGTCTAGGGGCAGAGCGGATCGCGGCGACCTACGACTACGTGGGGGCTGTTTACAGCCAGACCGGCAAGTATGACGGGTTTCTCAAGGCGCCGGAGCGTGATGCGGTCCAGAACGCATTCGGAGCGATCTTCACGCCCGAGAGAATTCCCCAATTTCTTGGACTTGCTCACCGACAGACCTTGAAACCCTTCCTTACGAATGTCTCTAATCCTGTTTGTGCAGAGAGCTATGTCTGGAAACTTCTCCAGGCAAAAGACCCCCGCTTGGGAGAAGCCATTGCCCTTGGAGGCGCTCATCACTGTTTCGATCAATTCTCATTTTATTTTACAAATTCCGGAATGGAGCAAGAAATCGCCTCGAGTCCAGAGAAATGGATTTTCTTCATCGAGCGCGGTAGTGGCGCGGAACGCGCCCAAAGAGAAGGCAAGGCAAACCCCGAAGATGAAATCGCCCTTTTTCACCACATCGCCAAATCATTGGGGATTCCCCTGGAAAACCCTCTAGAACCGGTTGATGGCGAGGCGGTCATTCGGGAGCTGGAAAAACAGGGTCTTCCACGTCTCCGTCAGGCCTCAACCCTGATCATCGGTTTTGCCCACGATGCCATGGTGAGTCTACTTAAGGAGAAGGGTCGTTTCGATGGTTTGGATGTCGAGGGGCAGAAGGTTCTCATTCATCGTTATATTAATCGGGCTTTGATGGATCGAGAGATCCAAGACAGCATCATGATGGAGAATATAATCCAAACTTTTGGGATCAATAAGGAGGATTTATTAAAGTTCTGTCTGGAGCAATTAAAGGTGCAGCAGGGTGAAAGTTACAGCTCTTGGCATGACAAGTTGAAATTCCGCGCCGACTTTCAAAAGGCGATCTCGCTCTCCAATCAACTTTCTGGTGATCGTATCCGGTCACTCTTGAGCAAGCACAACCGTCGAAAGGCCTTTTTCCAGATGGGTTCTTTGCATCTCCCGCTCATTACGAGTCTCTACCAAGAAGTAAGAGACATTCCGAACTCCGATGTACCACCTTAAAGACGTGTCCACGCATCTCGGAATATAAATCGTCTCGTCCTCTCTCTTTCACCGCAATCAATCGCACCCTCGGACGATAAAGGCGCCATGATTGAAAGACTGGCGTCTTTGATTTTACCGCCGTTGCTTTTAATCTGCTCCATCGTGCTCACCATTTTCCTGATCGAGCGGTGGCACAAACAGAAGGACTGAACGAGGTGACCTCTCTATCGCCGATCTTCTCATTGCTTCCCGTAACGCACGCCTCTGTCGACCGGTCTCCCATCCTTAGGAACCTTCAGACCGTGATCCAAGGAGGAAACACGTATATCGATAAAAAAGACCCCCATCTGGAGCTTCAGTCGATCGCAGGCGGGCAGGTCCATGAGTCGAACGCTCCAGGCTTTCTCACGGAAGAGGAGGTGAGGGCGTTCGAGGCCCTTCCCGAGCTTATGGAACTGTTCCGTCTGGAAACGTTCTATGACGAAGCCCTTATGTCCCGTAATGCTGTGATGTCTCAACTCTCTCATGATACCAACGGACATAGCCCCCTCGATCCGGAAAAATTGGGCCGCCTGCTTGTCGCGATTCAAAAAATCAATCAGGAAATGCTGTCTCTATCCGAAAAGATCGACGCCCAAATCCGGATTCTTCGGGCGCTTCAGGCGGGAATTGATAGATGATCATTTCATTTCCTATCTCTTCAAGGGCTTTTGTCACGGGTCCTTCCGCTGAGAATGCCGTCATCATGGATTCCACGCCCTTAGCCGGATGCCATGCGAGGTTCGGTGGGACGGCGAACGATTTGACGCCTCTTTGGATGGGCCTGACGGGGGCGATCATCGTCGGCCTTTTCGGCCTCAACCGATTCCGCCAGAGGACCCAAGAACGAGCGGAGAGACAGATCATCACGGACGTTTTGGCGAATGGAAAGGCGATGAGGGCCATCGACATCCTCAAGGCCGCTCGGGGAAACTTGCCGACCTCTTCAATCTTCGAGACTTTGACGAAGATGGAGGACGAGGGGCTCGTGGAATCGTGGGATGCGAAGTCTCCTAATGACGACGCGGAGATCAGCCGCGCCAGGGGGTTTCGGCTTTACCGCTTAAAGAAAAAGTCCACCCATCTCGGGACATAGATGAACGTTCACTTTTTCAGCCTCACCGTCCCTTCCGGACTGGCTGTCGCCTTCCCATGCAATCCCTGTGATCAAAGACAGGAGTTGTCGCCCGTACGCAGGCTTTGGGAACAACGGAGCGGTTTTATTCAACCCCTCTGGAGATTTGAATCTCCCCTCGGATCGACTTTCGACGCCGTTGAAAGGGATCAGATCCATGGCATTGATCGGATTTTGGAGAAAGCCGACCGTATCATTTATCAGTGCCGCAATTTTGAGGAACTGAATCAACAGGGGGCCGGTCTCTTACGGGGAGCCCTCTTTCATGGGCCGGTCGGTACAGGAAAGAAGATGGTGTCACGTTACATCGCGACCCGATTGGACGCTCGCTACGTGGCGATGAGGGGAATGTCGGGTTTTGGAAAAGACGATTCGACGACGCATGCTATCAGAAACATCTTTTCCGAGGGATCTGACTCCTTCAAAAGGGACGGCCGATGGGTGATTTTGTTTTGGGATCACTTCTCGGATCAAAGGAAAGAAACGATCTCAGAGCTTATCGAGCAGGTGAAAAAACAAGAGCCGGGCGTCCTCCTCATCATCTCCACGACGGATCTCGGCAAGATCGACGCAGAGTTTGCGAAGGTTGTTCGGGAAAGGGGCCTGATCAAATTTGATCCCCCTGATCTCCAAGGGAAACGGAAGGCCTTTCGATCTTCCATGGCTCGAAGGAGACGCGCCGAGGGGATCGATGATGAGAGCTTGGCATTGCTTTTAAAAAAAGAGGTGACGGTCCCTGTCATTGAAGAGATCGTACAGGAAGGGTGGCTGGAGGCGGTCCTCTCCGCCCACCAGAAGGGAGAGACCCCCAAGCTCACCGATCGGATCCTGGCTCCTTTGCTCCTGACACATCGGTTTGGTCCCGCCCCAAATGTGTCCCTGACGAAGGAGGAAAAATTCGCCGTCGCCGTTCATGAGGTGGGACATGCCCTTCTCCATATCGAATTGGACCTCCCGTTCCAGGTGATTACGCTGATGCCCCTTGGAGGGGCCTTGGGCAAGACGATCGGTCTCAATCCGAGCCAGACGCCGGCCACGATCGGATATGTGAGGAAGGTAGTGATCTCGACCTATGGCGGCAAGATCGCCTCTGAAATTTGCGGCATCGATCCGTTCGGTGTGGCGGGAGATTTGAGAACGGCCGGTGAGCAGTTGGCACGTGTCGCGCACGAGATGGGTTTTAGCAGGGGAGAAGACCATCTTGTTGATAATGGCATCTCCGACTATCGGGGAGGCCTCCAAGACGGCCAGCTCAGCCCCTGGACCCTCCGAGAACAAGAGGAAAAAATCCGAGCCGAGCTCAAAAAGGGGCGGTCCGAGGCGGAGCGGATTCTCGGGAAGTACGAGCGAAAGGCGATCGAATGGCTCGCCAAAGCGCTGATCACAAGAGGGGAGACCCTTACACGAAAGGAATTCGATGCACTTCGGCTGGAAGCCAAAAAACGGTTTGGCCATCGCCGTTGAACCCTTCCGTGTCCACGCATCTCGGAATATAAATCGTCACAGATTACCTCGACGCTTCGCAACATTCTCCGACTCCCAACGATCAAAACGGCATGAGTCAAAGGAGACTCCATGCCGCCACCGATTTCGCCATCATCCGGTGAGAAAACGCCTCTTGTTCCTGCCAACGGTGCCAATGCACAGGTGCCGGATGAAGCCCATCAGAGCCATTTGTTGAAATCGGTCGCCATAGGATCCTTTTCCAACTTTTCGACCGTCACGAGACCGGGGCTCGATCTGATCATAGCCTTCCAGGGTCGTCTGGCGCTCGGCTCCCGTGATTATTTGGAGCTGGGCGGGGGACAGGGGTTTACCGTTTTTCAGGATGACATCTACACGGGGACGCCGAGCGTGAGGGAAGGGGTAGCCTACGCGGCCTTTGGGCTCCACGCACTCATCGATTACAAGCACCTTTTTAGCGGCAAAACCGGCATCGGAGCTATGTGGGACACGGCGGGACTTTTGGTTTATGGTTATCGAGTCGCCGATAAAATTAACACCGTGACATTCGGGACCAACACCTCCGCAGGCCCCAAATTTATTTTGCGCCTTTCTCCGACTTCCAACGTGACGTTAGCGGCTGGGCTTCGTTTGGACTTCCTTCCCGAGAATCCGGCTCTAGGCCCGTTCTTGCGGGTCGGATTCGAGGGATGATGGAGGGTATGCGTGGTCTTCATGCCGACAGTGACCTTCCCCACACTCCGCCCAGCGACCTGCGCCGTAAGCTTAGAGACGGTTACGGGTTGCCGGCAACGAATGGATGCCTATTCTTTATCACAATCCTGCCCACCTCTGGCCCAAGTGATACGCCTCGGACCGATTCCGGGAAAATTAAGACAAGATCTTATGAACGCGATCAAGGTGGGCATCACCAAAGTCGAGACGCGTCGCATTTACCCCTTAGGTTTTTTCTTTCCGGGGCCGATACTGGCCGGAACGGTTGTACTGGATCAGGAAGGGAACCTGATGGATGCGGATTTCATTCGTCCGGTTTTATCCGAAACGAGAAAGCGTTCTCCCTTTCCGGACCTTTCCGTATCCTTGTCTTTGGGCGAAAAGAGCCCGGCCCTTTTGGCCCATGTGATCGTCTCCTACGATGGGGTTCTCCTGGATCTCCGTTGGCCGCAGCCCCAGCCTGATGGCGCTACTAAAAGCCAGGTTCAAAGGGTCAAAAGGATGCTTCAGAGGATGATGGAATCTGAAACCAACCGAACCCATCGGGCCAGATACTTACGAGAAAACCCTTACGATTTGGACATCCTTTGGGGGACGGATAAGGCCCTTACAATGATGAACCTGAATCGGTTTCTTAAAGCTCTGATCAACTATCCTGATAGTGCGCGATTTGACCTTGCGGTATTTTCCGGTCCCCGCCAGTCGTTCCGATTCGACATGACCACGGTATCGCCGCCCAGAAAGGATCATGCTCAGGCCTCGGCCGTCCTCCGCATCAAAATCGAAAAACCCTTTGCCGGCAAGGTGCCGATTCATTTCGATTATGAAATAGTAAGCGGAGTTCTCTCGCCATCGCTCCTCTCTCTTCTGAATCATGTGAAGGAGCGAATCATCTAATCAATATGGGAGACGAAACCGTTCAATATCAAAAAGCGTTTCGAGTCCTGTGGGGAGCCGGGGTCGGCGCCGCCGGTGAGCTCAATGGGGACAACGGCCTTTCCGCCCGGATCGACTTAGGCGCCGGTCTCTGCTTAAGAAGCGAGGGCTTTATGGGCCCTCCGGGCGACTGCCCTCAAGATACAAAAAACGCCCTGATGGGCGGGCTTGATATGTTTCAACGAAGCCTGGGCCTCGTCGGTTCTCTGGAACGGTATTGGTCTTTGAGGGGAAGGCCCAATGAGCATTGGTCCGTCACGGCAAAGGCCCTTTACGGATGGGGACCCCTCTTAAATTTCGGCCCGCAGGCCGGTTACGTCTGGAAAGACAGGGGAGAGGGCTATTTCGTCGCCGGAGCCGGCGTGACTCTGGCTTTGATCCATTTAACCCTCCTCGCGGCCCCGACCGATTGGAGTTCTTCGACTTTTAAACTCGGGCTTCAGTTTGGATGGTAGAGGAATGTCCATATCACGTTTAGCCTTGCCTTCGACTTTTTCCGTTGCGCCGACTCATTCTCAAGCACAAGGATTGCCAAAGCCGATCACTTTGAATGTGACTTCTTCCAAGTTCTTGAATTGCGTTCGGCCCTTGGCGCTCGCGTTCACGTTCTTATCCGGCTGCGGCCGCTCAACGCCGCCGGCACAGGACATCCCAACCGTCGTCAAGCCCTCCTTGCCGTCCCTTCCTCAAGATCTGGATTTAGGACCCGACCCGATCGATATCCCCGTGATTTTTTCCTACAGTGAAGAGGAAGTGCGACTCGTACTCGAAGATTTGCAATCCATCGGAGATCTCTTAAAGCCCGTCGACGGAGCTTATCCGGTGCGTTTCCGGATGTTTGAAAATATAAGGTTTCATCCCGTGAAAGGGGCGAGTCCGGACACCGTTCACCAATATGCCTATGCCTACGTGCCTCCGTCGGCGGGTCTCGACACGAAAAAGATTATCGCTGTCCTCCATCAGGCGGAAAATTACGGACACATTCATCCCGGTTATACCGACTCAGCGCTTCTGGCCGTCTTTCCTGGACAGAAACTGATCGGACTTGAAATCGACACCGGGGTTTCCAAAGAAAGGTTTACCGTCTTGATGTTGAGGCAGGTGGCACCTCTCGCGGAGACGTCGCCTATCCTTTGTAGCCCTTGGCATATGGCGAAACTCGGCGACTCCGACTTTATGCGTTTATACCAAGGCTTCTGGGCCGTCATTCCCGTCAAGAGAGGGGGGAATCTGGTCGTCCAAGGGCTCCTTCTCAATACGAAGCTTCCTGTCGACAACGATCCCATCGTGCTCCGCGCCTTGCGGTGGGAAACGGTTCAATTCCTCTCTCACGCCATGGCCTCAGTTATGAATTCTAAGGCAGAGGTTACGCCGGTTAAATATACAGTGGGACGAGTCCTCAACGAAAATGGAGTCGAGCGCTGATGAGCAACCTAGGACTCTTTTGCCGGCCTGGACCATCCTTGATTCCCCACAACTTGCCGGGCCCAATTGCGGTGGGTCAGGAACCGATCTTCAAGAATTTCAGCACGAAAACGTTCTTGGATAGCTTTGCCCAGGATACGGCGACGGGCTCGCTCCGCGTCCCGATCGTTGAAGACGACGGCTCGTTGCTTCGCGTCGCCTCGCTGTCTCGCAGCAACGCCAGGTCCTTCTTTAAGACGTTGTCCGGAATGCAGGAGGAGGCGAAGATGATGATCCCTCCGGGTACCCGTTTCGGAGCGATCGACAAAGAGAGTTTGATCGAAGTCGTGGAAGGAGACGGAACCATTCGTCTCAAAATAGATTCCGAACCCATCCCTCAAAATCGATCTTGGATCGAGATTAAAAGCGTATCCGACGACGAAGACCTGTTTCTGAGTTCATCCCTCAAAATCGGCCATGCCTTTCCCATCGGCTTTAGACGCTCGCAGGAGGTGAGCGTCGATGCGGAAGGTGACCCTTCCACGGAAATCTACAAAATCAAATACACGGGGAAAAATTTGCTCGATGGTTTGGCAAGACTCTTTGGGGTCGACGTCGTCCCGCATTGGGATGTTAAACCCGGCACCTTCATCGATTATCAGCAGCGAGAAAAGGACGTCGCTCAGAAGATCAACGATCGGGTCGGTCGTAACGTCGCCGAAGTCCCTTTAAGGGGAGGGGTGGAAATCTTGATGCAACGGATCGGACACCGACGCCTCATGCCTTTGCCCGCATCCCTGCGCGAGCTGTGGAATGGGGATGTTTGAAAATAGTCAGCTGTGCATCCCTTTAAACATCAAAGAGGGCGACCCAATCTTGGCCAGGGCCGGTCACGTGAAGAACGAGAACCTCGTTTTTATTGAGCGCATAAAATAGCACATACCCCTTATAGTTCAGAAAACGAATTTCTTGAGCCATCTCCGGTTTCTCGAGAATGTGCGCCCGGGTCCCCCTACGGGGAAAGTGCTTGAGACTGAGGACGGTTTTTTTGAGTTCTTGGATGAATTTTGCGGCGCGGGTTTTGGAATCACGGAGGATGAAACGATAGAGTCGGTCAAGCTCATCGATGGCCTCTTGCTGGATCCGGACGCGATATCCCTTAGCTCTAGACGCCGTGCTTTTCATCGAGGGATTTAAAGACCCGTTCTGCATCCTGCGAAAGGTGCTTTTGACGAATTCTCTTTTGAAGAAGGTCCCTCAAGTCCTTGATTTGGACCGCGATCCGTAAGGTTTCCAGGTCGCAAATACCGAAATCTGGCCGCCCCTTATTGGTGATGATGATAGGGGTTTTTTTAAGCTGATCCTTAATTTTCTCAAGGTTTGCGCGCAGTTCCGACATCGGAAGAATGGAATCTTCAAATGAAATTGACATATTTTAAAGTCCTCCAAAAATATTTCTGTATTATAGATAAATTAGAATAGATGAGGCGGCAAGTCAACCGTCCACACATCTCGGAATATAAATCGATGACGATCCGGTTCTTTCGACGCAATTACCCGTCCCTTCAGTCGATAAGGGCCGGGTGATCACCACCATCTCCCGGGTCCTTTCGATGTCCAAACCGATCGCCGGATCGGAACACGTGGCGGGCATCCCTCTCATGACGGCGACCGAGTCCTTTCTCCGAAACTTCCGTCCCAGTCCGCAGGGGACCGTCTGGTTTCCCGAGGTTCATCCCGTGAGGGTCAATGAGAGACGGGACGACATCGTGCCTTCCCGCAAAAGACTCCTGTTCGCCCGAGACACTCTGAAGGCGCTCCAGGCCTCGACGAATTTGATCTTTCTCGATGCGGGCCGGGTTCTCAGTGATAAAGGTTATCGGCTCCTCAAGGCCCCGCTGGAAGATTATCCTCTGGGGGCGACCGTTCACCACCCTTGGCGACTTTCCACATCGCGTTTGAACGTAGAGCTGGAACTTCCACCCGATGTCGCTTTTGAAGACGGTTTCCCCGCACGAGAGGTCCCCAACCTGGTTGCGCTCGAAGAACAGCCTTCCTCTCAGCAAGGAAGCGAGCCTTTGAGACGGATTGTCCTCGATATGGCAAGCCAGGAGGACACCCGAGATTCCATCGAGGTATCCGAATTCCATCGGGGGGCTAAAAGAACGGTGACCGTTTTTTATTCTCCCGAGAGAGGGCTTCAGACCTTTTATCATTTTTCTTGGCAGGGCGCGCCCATCAAAGAGCTTAAGGCGTTTTTAAGACTCCCGATCGAAACCTCTTTGACGGATCTGGGAAGGGAACTCGTGGCCGTGATCGGCGCATCCGGGCTTTATGAAGAGAACGAGAGGAAGCATCTCGTCTTTGACGCTCAAGGCGATGAATTTTGGATCCGTTCCGAACTCCCAGACAAGGCGCCGGCCTTTGAAGTGGAAGGGCATTCCGAGGCCGACGGCGGCACACTGATCGCGCGTCTGAGCCTCTCCGAAATGCATTGCGGCGGAGAGCCCATGCCGTTGCCGCCGTCGCTTTTCAATTTACTGTGGAAGGGAATTTTCGACTTTACCGATTAAGGGAGATTTTATGACAATCTACCGCACGCCCATGATGCCCCTCGCGAAGCTGGTCGGAACCGGCATGATGACGCTCGGCATGGCCGGCTGTAACACATGCAGGTCGACTCCCATGGAATCGATGCCGGATTCGACCCTTCAAACGGTGCCGACGATACCCACCGTAAAACTTCCCGAGGGCGTCGAGCTTGTCAGCGCCGGAACGAAAGGCGAGCCTGGTAACGACATCAGCACCTCGCCCTCCATCAGCGCCGACGGGCGATTCATCGCCTTCGCGTCCTCTTCGTCCAACCTGACGGAGAACGACGCCAACAATCGATCCGATATTTTTATTAGAGACCGACACGATAAGACGACACGGTTAATCAGTTCCGGTTATGACGGGAAGCCAGCCGACGGCGACAGCTGGCAACCGACGATCAGTTCCGACGGGCGATTCGTGGTTTTTTCTTCTTATGCGACCAATCTTGTCCCGGAGGATACAAACGGCGTTCAGGATGTCTTTCTTTGGGATGCAAAGACCGGCGAAATAGAGCGGGTGAATGTCGGACCGAAGGGGGAGGAGGCCGACGCCGAAAGCTTTCAGCCGACCATCAGCGGAAATGGAGAAATAATCGCCTATTTCACGATGGCCCGAAATCTGAAGATCCCCTATGCCAACATAGAAAACTATGTGGCGAGGCTTATGGATTGGGAATCTCCAGGTCCCCAATTGATACTCTACGATAGAATAGAAAAATTACCACAGGTGGCTCGTTATTATTTAAACGCCGTACCCAACACTTATGCCTCAAATCTGACCCTCAGCGAAGACGGACGCTTTATTGCTTACGGATTCAATCTCACGAATGAAGAGGAAGACCTTAAATGGAAGGGCCCGTCCGGCATCATCATCCATGACAACCTGAAGGAAAAAACGCGAGTCATGGGAGCTCCATTGCTCATCGGACAACAATCCTCAGGAAAGACGCGTCTCCACTACGATTTGAAGTTGAGCCGCAACGGCCGGAACTTTTGCGCCGTCCCGTTGCAAGAGACCGACCTGGAAAGCCGTGAGACCCCCAAAAGGGTGGGGGACTTTTTCATCTATGACTTCAAAGAAGAAATGGTGACCTGGTATCCCGTAGAGGACGAGGGAAAACAAACCGCACGATTCCCGTTCTATCCTGGTGTCAGCGCCGACGGAAAGTTTTTCGTCTTTTCCTCCGTCAATTCCGATCTCGTTCCACACTCGAAGGGGACGGAGCAACTTTACGTGATCGGGGTCAAAACCTACTTTCAACAGCCATAGCTCAGAGTGTGCTTTTTTAGACCTCCCGACATCACACAATCCGTGCGAAGTGTGATTGTAATCATAAAAAATATAATAATTTCAAGTGAGTTAGAATGGCATGCTTCTTGTATTATAAGTCAGAGGCATAGGAGTAACACATGACGACAACACCAAACGGATGCACTTACAGCGCTGAGCCACAAATCGCTTACCTGGAAAAATGCAGGGACTGGCTCATTGAAGAATCTAAAAAATCAACCAATGCCGGACGAGTCGGGGAACTGCGGGTCCATATTCAAGACTTGGATAAAAGGATTGCCGAGGCTCGGGCTGCTTATCAGAAGATTCAACCGATTATCCAAGCGACGCCTCCGTCGGCTCCCCGCCTCTGGGCACCTGGTTCCTCTACCGGCAATACTCAGGGGTTAGGACCAGCCCCGACAGCCACTAAGCGGGGGCAGACGGCGCATGAGCAGACGGGTGATCCGCCGTAGCCGCGGTAAGCTAAAAGCAGAAATAAAAAAGAAAACTCTATGAAAAACATTGAAGACAACAAGGAAAAAGTCGGCGAGGCCATTCTGCCGTTACATCAATGCGACAGAATTCACCCCGAGAGTCGGAACGACCGAGGAAATTAGAAATGGATGCAACAAGCATTATTGGCTCATTGGTTTCTGCAACACAGTCATTCGGGGGATCCGACTCATCCGATCCTTCCGCCGTCGCGACGATGACGACCAACGCCAATGTCGACTCGCTGGCCTCTGGAGGCCCGACATCCGCCGGCAACAAATTCACGAATGGAATGGCGCGTCGGATCGAAAACGGGGACGCGTAAGAACACGTAAAGGGGGATCTATGTCGGAAACAAGTGTCGGTTTGAGCCGACCCATCACCGCGGCCGAATATAACGCCAGCAATCCGGGCGCTAATATTAAGGACACTGACGGCGACGGCAAGATTACGCTCAATGATCGGGGCGTCACCCAGGCCGGGCTCGACAGGGTTTGCCACAGCAAGGCGCCCGGTGGTTCCCAGATGCAGGTTTCTACGGAAGCCCTGGTCACCCTCGGGAAACACAATATCGCTCTAGAGACGAAGACGGTCAACGGCAAGACTTGGGACCAACTCCGATTCAAGAACGGAGAAGTTATCCGGTCTTATGGAGGATATGATTCCTCGCCAGGGGCCTGTCACTACAATCGCAGCGGGATGCAGGTTATCAAGGGCAGAAACGACCATGAAGTCCGGTTCGTTTATGAGGACGCGAAGGGCAAGCACGAAGAGTTCTTGGATCTCATAACCGGCCAACAAACTCGGATTCAATGAGGAAATCACGCCGCCTTTTTTGAATGCATCAGGCGATCATGAATCCACATCTTGATAACAGCTTTTTTCTGAAAGGAAACTCCTAAGTAGCCCTAGCCGATACCTTCCAGTCGGGGGGTGGAGGATGGGGTCGACTTTTTTCAAGGTCGCGTTTGCGGCCTTTTTCGTTTTTCTCGTCTCGGCCTGCGGCAGTTCTAATCATTTCAAAACCGTACCGCGGTCGCCGACTTCTCCCGTTTCCGATGGAGGATCCGACACCAATTTCGCAAAGCCGGATCAAAATCAGATCATCGCGATCGCTCCAAATACGCCCGAGGCCTCGAACCCGGAGGAAACCGATCTCCCTCAGCCGACTGATGCACGCCCGCCGGAGGCGGCCCCGGTTCCTATTCCGCAAGCGCATGCGCCCGGGCTTCAGGCGGCCGCGCAGCCCGCTCCCACATGCTCGTTCAGCGAGGCTCCGGCCCGCGTGTACACGGATGCGAATTTCGGCGCGACGATCGAAACGCGTCCAGGCCAAACGATTCAAATCAGCGTTCCCTGGGACACCTCGGGCCGCCCGACCTCGTCTGCGGCCCCGCGCCGGATGCGCGCCAACGCCGACGCCGGCGGCCGGTTCCATTTGGGTCTTAAGGCTCCAACAGGCGCCGATGCACCGGGGACCTACACGATCACCGCCGCCGTGGAAGACTCCTCAGAACAATCGGGTGAGTGCCGTCTGCAGGTTACGGTC
>CAZWYB010000038.1:0-15904 GCA_964637745.1 uncultured Pseudomonadota bacterium | reverse complement strand
TATTTTGACATCGAGTCCTTCGCCTGAAGCCCCGCCTCTTTACGGATCGCCTTAGCGCGTCGGTCCGCCTCCTCAACGATGCCCTTCGCTTTAACCTCGGCGGATTCCGCTTCCTTCTTGAGCAGGCCCTTGCGTATGAAAGCACCGACGACAAGCCCCGCAAGAAGGGCCACGATACCGCTGATGACAGCAATCAAAACCGCTTGAGATCCCATCTTCCCTCCTCCTCATTGGCCGCCGCTCCGCCTCGCACATGCGATAACCCTCGTTTCCGTCACGATCCAATCACACTGCAGATCATGGTCGTGATGGGGGAGCGATTTCAGCACTTGAAAGTCATAAGCCAAACCGATCTTCACACCTTTAAAGGTCTTCATCGTCCGGTCGAAATAACCTCCTCCGAAACCCAACCGGTACCCGTCTTCATCGAACGCAACGCCCGGCACCAAAACCGTATGAATTTTGGAAAGATCCCACTTCCGGCCTTCCCCAGGCTCCGGAACGCCCCAACGCCCGGGATTCAGTAACTCGAGGCTCTTAACCGCCGCATAACTTAATCCGTCCTCGGACATGCGCGGGAACAAGACCTCTTTGTCCTCTCGAAACAACCACTGAGCGATCTCATCTGTGTTCACTTCATTCTTGATGCTTGCGTAAAGACCCACGGCCCCCGCCTCTTTCAGGAGGTTTGAGGCCAGCAAACGCCTCTGAATCCGCGAACTGCGCTCCATGACCTCAGCCTCTGACAAGGCTAAACGTTGTTCACGAAGACGCTCGCGGATGCTTACTTTGGACTCCAAATGGAATCCCTACGCTTCTTTGTGGTGTGAAGGAAAAGAAAGGGGCGCTGAAGGGTAAAATCGCCTACAAATCAGACTCTTGGTATTCTCCCACTCCAATGGCAAAGCGGGAGCCTATTCCGACGATTCGTAAAAAAATTCAAACTCCTAAAAAATTCACCCTTAAGACCCAAGACCGTCATCCTTTTTTATTCACACCGCTGGTTAATGTCCCCATCTTCATTTCGTAAAGATGGGGTCGTTTCACGTCTTTTTCCTAAATCCAGGAAAAAACTGTCAAACAAGCCCCTGCCTTTGCCGTGTGGGAAATAGCCTTCGAACCCCTGGCTATAAAGGTGGGGACCATATTGCTGCTTTAGGCTTCCCATCGAATGAAATGGGCATGCACACCACAGCAAGGGATAGTCCCCTGATGTTTGCTTAGGTTCAAAAGAACATGAACCCATCACGTACAATACAGGGGAATTTCAAAGAACCGTTTCAACCGGCAATTGCCGATTGTTGTTCACCTTCCAAATGCGAATCAATCTCTGCGATCAAGCCCCGAATCTTCTGAGCCGCTTCCCGTCTCGACTCCTCTTTCTCTTCCTTCAGCTTAAATAGCTCATCCGCAATATTGAGGCAGGCCAATAACACGGCCGTCAACGTCGATACCGACTTCACACGGTCCAGGACCTCCTGAACCCTGCCCCCTACAAACTCACCGACTTTCTTGACATATTCTTCATCCCCATCGCTTCGAACGACCAACTTCTGGTTCAGAATCGAAACGACGTGAGGCTTTTCCACATAAAAAATATACGGCTCCAAAGAGGCAGGTGTCAAGAAATACTAAACCGCCGCCTCACTCGAAGAGGGGTTCAACGGAAGCCGGGCTGAAGAAGCGTGAGGCGAACCGAGTCTGGAGAAAAGACAGAACGCTCGTATACAAAAACCCGATCTCGAATAAAAGGATGAAGGGCAAGGAGAAATAAATCTGCTCCATAAGGGCGTAAATCAACGCAATCAGAAAATTCACGGTCAGCAGGACCTCGATCAAACTGGTGAGGTTCAACTTGCCTCGATAAGATTTATCCTTCCAGGAATCTCCCTTTTGAATGACCGCATATTTGGGGGTCCGCCTGAATTCGCCCGTTTTACTGAAGAGCCCCTCAAGAACGGCCCGGCTGTTGTTCACACAAAGACCGATTCCGACCGCCAGGCTGAAAAAGATATAACGAACCCTGGCTCCCCAGTCCGGATAGGCGTCCTTTTGGGCATGATAGTAGAAAACGCATACCGACCACGTCGCGGAGATAAAGAAGGGAAGATCGATCCAGAACAGCCCGTAGAGTCCTTCTTTCTGCCGTATATAAAGAGAAATCGGCATCAGGAGCGCCACCAAAGCGATGAGCAAATAGTTGAAGTTGGCGGCCAAATGAAAGAAGGCTTCCATCTTGACCCGAAAGGGATAAGGCCCTTTTAGGATGGCTGGGAGCAGTTTTTTGGCGACCTGCACGGATCCTTTGGCCCACCGATGTTGCTGCGTCTTCAGGGCGTTCATATCAACCGGAAGTTCCGCGGGGGCCAAAAGATCGTCCAAATAAATGAAGTTCCAGCCCTTCATCTGAGCCCGGTAGGAAAGATCGATATCTTCGGTCAAGGTATCCCCCGACCATCCACCCGCATCCACAATGCAGTCCTTGCGCCAAACACCCGCGGTCCCGTTGAAGTTGAAGAAACACCCCGAACGGTGGCGCGCCGTATGCTCGATGATGAAATGTCCATCCAAAAGGATGGCCTGGGCGCGCGTCAAGAGCGAGTAATCCCGATTTAAATGGCCCCATCGCGCCTGGACCATTCCGACACGCTGCCCCTCATAAAAATGAGGGATCGTTTTTTTAAGAAAGTCACGGGATGGTAGGAAGTCGGCGTCGAAGACGGCGACAAATGCGCCCTTCGACCTCTTGAGGCCTTCGTTCAAGGCCCCCGCCTTAAACCCTTCCCGCGTGGCGCGCCGAACGTGCTCGATTTGAAAACCACGCGCGCGATAGTCTTCCACCTCGCGGGCCGTAATCGCAACCGTTTCATCGGTTGAGTCATCAAGGACCTGGATCTCCATCTTCTCCTTCGGGTAGTCGAACTCGCAGATGGCCCGAATGAGTCGAGGAACGACATATTGTTCGTTGTAGATCGGCAGTTGGATGGTCACGAGCGGGATTTCGGGCAAGTTCTCCAACGGCAAGACGTCGGGTCTTTGCTTCCGGTGCTTGTAATAAAGGTAGACGAGATAATAACGGTGCAATCCGAAGACCGAGGGGATAACCAGGATCGAGAAATAGAAAACCAGGAAAAGCGTCGACATCTGCGGCATTTAGGGCAGGAGCTATAATGAACGGCCCTACAAATGTCAAATCTCGAAATCAACCCACCTTTTCTCCAAATTAACTCCCCGAACACGTATAGTAAGTGGTTGACCTATTTGAAATTTTCTCTTCTTCTTCCGTCCGACTAAAGAGTGGGCCTTTTCGTGAAAAACGTAGTAGTCATCCTTTAGATTTTTGATGGCAACCAACCCCTGCACGAAGAAAGGAATCAGCTCCACAAAAAGCCCGAACTTGGTCACTCCCGCAATGACTCCATCGAAGGATTGCCCCACCTTTCCCTTCATAAAAAGAGCGGCGGCCAGATCGCGCGAAGCCCATTCCGCCTTCATGGAAACCCTTTCCGCCTCCGAGCAGTATCTGGCGGCGTCCTTTAGGCGATGGGGATCGACGGCGACCTTCCTCTCCCGCTCCGACCGATGGGGCTTCCTTCCGCGGTAGGTCGCCTTTCCATTTTCTCCCAAGGCCCTAGCGAGAATCCGATGCACCATGAGGTCCGGATAGCGACGGATCGGAGACGTAAAATGCGTGTAGCAGGAGGAAGCCAAACCGTAGTGTCCGACGTTCCTGATATCGTAGACCGCTTGCTTCATGGTCCTCAGGAGAATCGTGTTGATGAGCCTTTCCTCCGGCCTGCCGCGGACGCCTTCGATGATCGCAGCCATGGACTTGGGTTGAGGCCTTTTGCCCAGTTTGAAGGAGAGGCCCAGATTGTGCAGGAGGAGACCGAAGTCCTTCACCCTCTCCGGGTCGGGTTCTTCGTGAATGCGGTAGACGGACGGCAAGCCTTTTTCGGTGATGAATTCCGCAACGGCTTCATTCGCGGCGATCATGAATTCTTCGATCAAGCGGTGGGCTGCATTTCTTTCCGCCTTCGAAATCATCTCCACCCCACCTTCTTCCAGATCCAATTCGATGGACGATTCGGGGAGGTCAAAATCCAGGCTTCCGCGACGGCGCCGCATCGCCTGCAAGACCTCCGCAAGCTCGCCCATAACCTGAAGGTCCTGGACGATCGCACGATGGTGCGCCCGCATTTTTTCGTCGCGATCCACGAGAATCTGTCTGACCACTGTGTAGGTCAGCCTCGCCTGACTCCGAATCACACTGCGATAAAACCGACCGGAGATCCGGTTTCCCTCCGCGTCGAATTCCATGTCCGCCGTAAAGGTCAGACGGTCTTTGCCGGGGACAAGGCTACAGAGATCGTTGGAGAGCCGCTCGGGCAGCATGGGGATGACGCGGTCCGGGAAATAGGTGCTGGTTCCGCGACGATAGGCCTCGCGATCCAAGGCCATTCCGGGACGAACGAAATGGCTGACATCGGCGATCGAGACCTTGAGGCGATATCCCCCATCAGGGAGTCTGGTCACGGAAAAGGCATCGTCGAAGTCGCGTGCCTTTTCGCCGTCGATTGTGACGATGATTTCTTCCCTGAGATCTTCGCGGGCATCGACTTCTTCGGCACCGATCTCCCCGGGAAGCGCCTCCGCCTCGGCCTCCACCCGCTTGGGGAAGATTTCGGACAGCTTGAATTCTTGGATGATATCGGAGATCCCCTCTTTGAGGGGTGAGGTCGACATTTGGGCGTTCGGTGTAGACTTTTCAAATGTGTTTGGCTAGCATGAAATAAAAAGGTGATCCGGTATGGCCTACGACGACGACACCGTAATGGACGATTACTGCCCCAAGTGCGGGGCCTACACGGGCGGCGATTCGGTCTGCCCCAACTGCGGGGCCAAGATCTTCGACGACAGCGGGCTGGAAGAGATGGATGACGACGAAGACGGCGGGCCCGTCGAAGAAGAGGAGCCTGAGGAAGAAGAGGACGAAAATTTGGAAGACGACGATCTCCCGGAAGAGGAAGACGATCCGGACAGAGATCTTGACGATTTAGACGAAGAAGACGAGTAATCTCCCCCAAAACAAAAAGCCGCTGTGGTGGAATTGGTAGACACGCATGATTCAGGGTCATGTAGGCGCAAGCCTGTGGAGGTTCGAGTCCTCTCAGCGGCACACATTTTCATCACCATTCTCACACTACACCGCCACGGATTTGAGAGCCCCCGCAAAACCGGCCGTCCTCACGGATTATTTCGAGCCCGAGGAAATTTTGAAGGCGCTGCTGAACGATCCTCTGGTGAAAAAGAGCCTGGAAACGCTACCCCTGCCGATAACGGATTCCTAGGGATTGACGTTTCTGCCTGAGAGGCTTACTGTATGAATGTATGGACCGAAAGCTTGCAGCACAGGTGATGATAATCACCGTTTCCGCGGGCTTCTGGACATCGACCGGGCTTTCAGCCCCTTCGATCCTGAAGTCCGCCTGCTGCAGGCGTTTCCTTTTAATCTGACCCCAAAACAAAACGCCATGGTGCGTGTTCATGGCTCGACTACGAGCCAAAGGGGTCAGATTTATGTCACATCTGTCTGCCGCAGCAATGAAACTGCATGCTGGTCAAGGTCATCATGAAGAGAATTTCCGTATCGGGCAATCCGCAGACCGCATCGGGGGTGTCCACCATGTCCTTAAATTCGTCGCTCAGCGAATCGCAGAGCCATCCCGAGTCGTTCCAGGACTTGACACCGAAACCGGTCGCGCACGGCCTCCCCTCCTGAACCATGTCGTAGGACCCGGAGGAATCCAAAAAACAACCATAGGCCAAGTCGTTGAGGATGCCGGGGTGGGTCCCCGTCGGACAATTAGTACTGCTTGAAAATGGCCCAACATATTTACAGGCATAGCCCTTCATCACATAACTAAAACCGTCGGATGTCATCACAGCGCCTCCAAAGGGATAAGCGCCGCCCGTAATCGCCTGACACGCCCTAATGAGATCATTCAAATAAGAATCTTGGCCGGGCCTCACCCTCTCCGGCTCGACTTCCTGATAATGAGCTCCGCACCGCCGGTACTTGTATTTGTCCCTGGCCTCCATCTCCGAATTGTCCAGAATAGGATCGGCCTTCACCTCCGGGATTTCCACCGGCGGCTGTTTGTTGACCATGATCTGGGATGCGGGCCTCGCTTGCGGGAGGGGTCTTACTTGCGGGAAGGGTCTTACTTGCTGGATGGGTCTCGCTTGCGGCACCGGTCGGACTTGAAAAACGGGCTTCGCATGCAGCATCGGATTCATTTGCTGCATCGGCTTTGCTTGCTGCGTCGTCGTCCGCCGTGGAAGAGTCCAAGGCCACATCGCGAAGGCGGTACGGGATGCAAAGGCCATCAAAAGAACGGCAAAAAGGATTGTTTTGGATAAATGACTCATATCCCACCCAGCGCGACTGATTTTATTCCTTGCAATCATCGGGCCAACGAATCGGCCGGAAGAGAAAACATTCTACTTTGATTTCAAGTCATTAGGCAAACCCTTCCCTTTGAAGAAATTCTCAAAATGATAAAATTATCATTTTGAGAGCGTTTCCTTTGAGAACCGGAAAATTTGTGTGTCGCCTTGTTCGTTCTGGTACTATTTAAATTATGTCCGTTTCCAATACGACGCTGATGCTGCATCTGCCTCCGAGCATCGCCCATGTCTCGCGCAAAACCATCGAGGGCATGGGACATCGCGCGCTCGTCATCAGACGCGCCACGGAAGCCCTCAACATGGTGGAGGACCAGCCGGTTGAAATGTTCATCTTCCGGATCGAGGACCCCGCCAAGGACTGCAACCTCTTCGAAAAAATCCGCAGAAAGCAACCTCACTGCCAGGGTATCGCCTTTCTCTCGCCGGCCCTCCGGGGTGATTTTCCTCTGATGCGTTCGGAGGCCTATCCGGATCACCTGATCCCCGACCGATCTCCGAAAAAGCTGTCCGACCTGGCCATCACGATCAAGAAGGTCCTGAGCCGTAACATCTTCGGCATGGAAAAGTACGGTGTCCCCCCCGCGCGGAGCGTCTTTCTCTCGAACTCCGGAGAGAAGTCCGCAGTTCTCCGCCAGCTGCGTTCCTACTTCCGGAAGCAAGGGGTTTCGGACAGCATTCTGCACCGCATGTCGGCCGCCATGGACGAAATGATCATGAACGCGGTCTTCGACGCCCCCAAAAAATCGAACGGGAAACCCCTCTATTATCATCGCGAGCGGTCCTCCTCGATCCAGCTCCCTCCCTCTCAATGGCCGGAGATCACCTACGGCATGAGCCCTTCGAAGCTGGCGTTTTCCGTTTCGGACCGTTTCGGCACGTTCGATCAGAAGACGTTTTTTTCCTTCGTCAATCGCCTGCGCCGTCACAGATCCATTCATCCCAGCGGAGGCAAAGGGGCCGGCATGGGTCTGTTTCTGATCTTTCGGGCCTTGGACGAAATGATCATCAACGTGAACCCGGGGCGAAGAACCGAATTCATCGGACTAATTCACTGGCGCAAGCGGGGCAACCTGAATCAAAGACGGAAAAGGACCTTTCATTTTTTTCACTTGGATTAGAAGGAGAACGATCATGGCGGCACGAAAACTCCAAATCGAACGGGTGGAAAACGAATCGGATCCGACCAAAACGGTCCTTCGGCTGAAGGGGGTCATCGATGAGGATGCCGACCTTCAATCGACCTTTTCCAAACTCAAAGGTCAGACGGTTCTGGATCTGGAAGGCATCGAAATGATCAACTCCGCGGGAGTCCGGGCGTGGACCAACGCCGTCGCCAAGCTGTCCTCTCAAATACAGATCCTTTTGGAGAAATGTTCGCCCCGGATCGTAGAACAACTGAACTACGTCTCCTCCTTCCTGGGGCGCTGCCGGGTCGTCTCCTTTTTCGCCCCCTATTTCTGCCCCAAATGCAAGACGGAGGCGATCCAACTGCTTCAGGTGGAGGAGGTCCGGAAGAAAAACATCCCAAAACCGCCGCACCAGAAGTGCCCGCGGTGCAAGAGTCCGATGGAGTTTGACGACGTCGCCGTGGAATATTTCGCGTTTCTCAACTGACGCCGAAACGGCGTAAGGAAGGAGATCCCGATGGATCGCAAATTGACGATCGATCGTAAAGACGAAAATCAGAGGACCGTTCTGACTTTCAAGGGAGTCATCGATGAATTCGCCAACCTTAAGAGCGTATTCGCCAATTTGAAGAACCCCGTCATCCTAAACTTGGAGGGCATCGAACTCATCAACTCATCGGGCGTCCGTGAATGGGTCAATTCGATCTCCAAAATGCCCCAGGGCACCGGGATCGTGATGGAGAAATGTTCGCCGCGCATCGTGGAACAAATCAACTACGTGCAGTCCTTCCTGGGACGCGGGCAAGTGAAGTCCTTCTTCGCCCCCTATTTCTGTCCCAAATGTAAAACGGACGCGAATGTCCTCCTGGACGCCGAGGCCATGAAAAAGACGAGCCTGACCAAGGCGCCGCCCCAAAAATGCCCTAAGTGCAAAGGCCTCATGGAATTCGACGACGTGGCCGAGGAGTATTTCGCGTTTCTCCAGAATTGATTTAAACCCCTCTCATGAGGAGATTTAAGAACGAAAAGCCTTCGGGGGGGCAGTGGACCGATCGCGCTTCCAAGATCATGCCGCCGGTTCCAAATTGAGGAACGGCTGCAATCTTCTTCCGTACCCTTTCCAACACCTGTTTGGCACGGTCCTCTTCCGTTTTGGGGAGGAGGACTCCGAACTGATGTTCGCTCAAACGGACCAGGGTATCGTTCTGGCGGATGCAGTCCTTCAAGACTCTCTGAAGGGCGCCCAGAGCCGCCGCTTCGGCGGAAGGCGGAGCCCCATGCTGACCGGGCATCACCTTGAAGACCAAGACGCTCAACGAACTACCACCCTTCTCCGACTCCTTGAGGCTTTCGTCGACGGCCCCCATCAAAACGGCCCGATTGACGGCGCGCGGATCATCGCGGCGGCGCCACAACGGCGTCTGAACCTCCATTTTCACCACCCGGCTCCGTCCGAAGTTCATCCAGCTGCAACTGAAGGCGGACTCAACACCGGTGCCGTCGCGCCGGTTGAGCACCGTGTTGCCTTTGACGTCATAATAATGGCGGGCCGCCCTTCGAATGACGCGGGCCGTCTCGTCCAAACTCTCCGACTCGCACAGCATGGAGAGTCCTCCCTGCCTCAGCTCATAGAGACTCCGCCCCGTCAACTGCTCCGCCGCCAGGTTGGCCGCGAGACACCGCTCCAGGTCCTCGGAAAAGAAAAAGATGGCGTTGATGCCTCGCTCGAAGAGGTTCCGGAACAGATCGAACGTCGTCAGGGCATGAGGTTCCGCGGTCCTTCCGTTTAAGGCCAGATGGCTCTTGATCAAGGCGACGAAGCGCGAAGGGCTCACCGGGCCGGAGACGTAGTCATCGATCACCTGGCCTGCGAGGAGGGTTTCCGGCTGTTCGACGCGGTTTTTGGAATCCAAAAGGATGATCTTGCCCCGAAACCCTTCGATCAACCATGTCATGACATGCTCTTCCAGCCGGGTCTCGCTTCCTTGGGCGAAATACAGGATGAGATCGGGCCTGTCCTCGTGAACGCATTCGAAAGACGATTCCAGATTGCGGGCCAGGAGGACTTGGTGTGGGGAGAGATCCTTCTGGATCTCCATCCTTGGTCCTCCGGAGATGAGGATTTTTCGGTACGCCCCTAGCGCCGGATGGCTCTGGGCCTCCTTCGCTGCCTCGGCCGGGTCCATTTTTACCTCACGTAGGAAACGAAGCTGACTCACTTTCTACAATGATGTATTATCCTAAAAAAACGGCCACGATGAAAGCCCCAAATTCAAAAAAAGCCCACCCAAAAGGCCACCCGACCGCTCGGCGCTTTTCCCGGCTCTACCGGTGCCTCGCCCAGAGGGATACGAAGGTTGTCCTGTCCTTGGGCGGCGGCGGCATCCGCCTCGCGGCCCACACGGCGGTCATCCGCTTCCTGGAAGATCTGGGGGCCGTCGACCTGGTCTCTGAGGTCTGGGGCGCCAGCGGCGGATCCATCATCGCGGCCCTCTTCTCCCTCGGCTGTTCTTCGACCGATATTCAGCAAATGCTCAAGGCGATGTATGAAGGCCAAAAGCGGGTCCAAATCTCGCCGTCCTTCTTCACCGTGGCTAAAAACATCGTCCGTCAAACGGTTTTCTCCTCGGACAGCAAGGAGAACATCAGAGGTTTCCATCACATTCATGACGCCATTCAGGAACTGATCGGCGAATACCTGAAGTCGCGCTCGGAGCGGTACCCCTTCTACTGCCTGGCCTACAACTTGGGGACCAATCAGACCGACGTCCTGACGCCACGACCCGTCGACCGGAAACTCTACGGCGACTGGATCTATCAGACCGATCCCTTGGATGCGGTCGTGGCCTCCAGCTCGGTCCCCATCATCTTCGTGCCGAAGGTGATCGATGACGACAACGGCCGGCGCGTCTATGCCGACGGGGCCACGAATGAGGAGGTCCCCAGCGTTTCGCTCTACCGCAAATGGCTGCGGGACCGCGAATTGGGTCTGGAGACGCGCAAGCGCCTGCTCGTCATCGCCGTGAATCTGAACCCGGAATTTCGATCCTTGGGCTTCATGGACAACTGGCTCTTGAAGAGCCTCCCCGTCTTTCAATACGTCCGGATGACGGTCAATTACGCGGACCTGATGCGGAAGGCGCGGATCGAGGAGCAAAAGAGGATGCTCATCAGCGACCCCAACGTCGAATATTGGCAGATCGACATCACGATGCAGGGGGGCGGTCTTCTGAACGTGGGCCTGATTCCCAAGATCATCGCCTTCGCCGAGAAGAGCGTCCCGGAACAGTTCGAGCGGATCAACGACTCCCTGTTGGTGTGAGCGCAAGCCATGGCAACGACCAGAGACCTAAAACCTTCTGCAAAAAATCCGTCGAGAAACTCCAAAGACACTGTTTGGATTTCCTATGACAGCGCCGGAAAGAAAAAGACGGAGGCGGCCGCCCCGCACGCCTCGATCTTCGACCGGCAGACGTGGCGTTATCTGGTCTATGGTCTCGGAATCTTGGGCCTGGCGGCGGTCCTTCTCGTCCTCACCACAGGACTCCGGGGGGAAATCGGGCTGAAGACGCCGTTCACCTCCCTACTCGCAATCGTCGTCGTCCTCCAGACGACTCTTTCCGCCGTCCTCGGCTTCATCACGCTCAAGGCCTCTTCCCTCCTGGATCAGAGACTCTCCAAGGTTCACGAACGTTCCGTCCGTCTGCGTCTCTCCAAGGAAGAGCTGGAGGAAGTCAACCGCACGAAAACGGATTTCTTCAACAATGTCTCCCACGAATTCCGGACGCCCATCACGCTGACCTTGGGGCCGATCCAAGGCATCTTGGCCGGACGTTATGGCGCCGTTCCCGAATCCACGCGTCAGCAATTGCGCATGATGGCCGCCCAGCAGCAACGCCTGCTCCAGCTGATCAACCAGATCCTGGACGCGGCGAAATTGGACGCAGGCTTGGTGGTCCTGCGCGCCTCTCCCATCGCCGACTTTAACACCTTCATCTCCTCGCGCGCGGAACAGTTCCGAACCTTATCGGAAGAACGAGGGCTGGAGCTGAAGGTTGCGCTGGATCCGAGGGTCAAAGGCCAAGAGATCTGCATTGATCCGGAAAAGTTCGACAAGATCCTCTTCAACCTCCTCTCGAACGCCCATAAGTTCACGCAACACGGCTCGATCGAGGTCGCCACGGCCCTCCGCGAACCAAGCGTCGTCGTGCGCGTCAGCGACACGGGGATGGGGATTCGAAAGGACCAGATCCAAGGCGTCTTCGACCGCTTCAAACAGGCGGAGGGCAGCGTCTCGAAGGATTTCTCCGGCACGGGCCTGGGGCTGTCGCTCGTGCGCGAATACGCGCGTCTGCACGGAGGAGAGGCCACCGTGACGAGCGACTACGGAAAAGGAACGACCTTTGAAATAAAGATCCCTCTCGGCCATGCGCACCTGGACCCCGCCTCGGTCGTCTCCTCCGTGGAGGCGAACCCGGACGAACTGGGCATGACCAAACAGGCGAAAACCGCCGCCATGGCCTCGGCCGCCAATCCTCTCGACACGGTTTCCGTAGACCAGCTCAACGAAGCGTCCGAACAAGCGCTCACGGCCGGAAAGCCGGTCGTCCTCTACGTCGACGACCATCCGGAATTGCGCAAGTACGTCCACGGCCTCTTGAAGAACGCCTACAACGTCTTTCTGGGGGTCGACGGCCGCGACGGACTCGAAAAGGCCCGCCGGCACCGGCCGGACCTGATCCGCTCGGATCTCATGATGCCGGAGGTTGACGGGTTGAAATTCTGCGCCCAGGTGCGCGCGGATACCGATCTTCGGTCGATCCCCTTCGGTCTCCTGACCGGGCGCGCGGAAATGGATTCCAAGGTGTCGGGATTGGAGACGGGCGCGGACGACTATCTCTCCAAACCCTTCTCCGAACCAGAGCTCTTGGCCCGCGTCAAGAATTTGGTCAACCTGCGTCAACAGCAACTTCGCCTCCAAAGGGAACTGCAGGCGGCCCGAGGCATCCAGCAGTCCCTCCTGCCCCCTTCCCTCTCCCACCCTCTTGTTTCGGGAGACTACCTCTACCTCCCCTCCGAAGAACTCTCGGGCGACTTTTGCGATTTGATGGCGGAGGGAGACTGGATCTTCGCCTACGTCGCGGACGTCACCAGCCACGGAACGGCCTCCGCCCAGGTGACGTATCTCCTCAAGGAGATTTTTCGCGCCACCATCCGGCTGAGGCCCGACGTCCCGCTTTCCGACCTCGTCGTCTCGGCCGGCAAACAGTACGCGGACTACGGGTTGGATTACGATGTGGGGATCCAGGTGGCGCGCCTCCATGCGCCAACCAAGTCTTTGGAGTACCTGCGCGGGAGCGCCCCGTCGGGTTATCGCATCCCCGCATCCGGGGAACCCGAAGTCCTGGCCGTGCGTCCGGGACCTGCGCTCTCTTCAAGAATGAAAACAGACGATCCTGGCAGCTACGAGATCTTCAAGATCTCTTTGAATCCGGGGGACCGCGTCTATTTCTTCACCGACGGCTGCTATGAATTTTCCGCCAACCGCCGGGATTTCGGCCTCAAACACTTTTATCAGATCCTCGTCTCGGCCGCTGCCGACACCTGGGCGGACGACGTTTTAAAAGAGCTCAAGAAAGCCAACCAGGGCAAGCCCTTTCCGGACGACGTCACGGTCGTGCGCCTCAAAATGATGTAGTCAGGCGGCGAATCCCCGGAAGCTAGGGCGGAGGGAGATTCTGGAAGTCGATGAGGGTCAAGTCTCCAAACGTTGCGAAGGGTAAGAAGGAGAGATCCGTTGACGTGATGCCGTTCTGCTCGCATTGATCGGGGGGATCCGCAGCGGTCGCGGTGGAAATATTGCCGCAGACGTTGGAGAAGTCGTTCGTCGTATTGCCCTGGTCATCCTGGGTGAAGACGGATCCCTCCCACAGATCGCCGCCCTCCTTCCACCGTCCGAAACCCTCTCCGCTTTCCCCCGTGAAGTTGTTTCCGTTGACGGTCTTGAGGGCAGTCGCGTCGTCCGCGCCCTGTTTTTGGACGATCGCATGGATGGAGAGAATGACGTTCGGATTGTTCGGGTCCTTGGAATTCGGGTCGAAATAGCCAAAAAACATTTCGTTCGCTTTGTTCGCGGGGTCGTTATGGTTGTAGGCCACCGTCACGTGGAAGATGCCCTGCGAAAAGCCCCTCAACTCGCCGGAGCCGGGATTCCCTGGCCGCGGATAGTCGGTGATGATCCATTCCAGATAAGGCGCAAATCCGTTGCCCTGGTCGAGCCAGAGCTGCATGCAAGCCGGATGATCGGCATCGACGGTCGTATTTCCGGAACACCGCTTGCCTTGGGCGCTCAGGCTCTTACTCAGGTCGAAACCGGAAAAATCCATGAATACGACGACGTTCGAGCTGATCTGCACCTGAATCTGAGTCACGCCCGTGCCCACCGGAATCACGACTTGGTTGATGGGAACGAAGAGCTGTTCCAAGAAGAGCTGCGTGAAATTGACCAGGTTGGACGAAAAGGAAATGCCGACCTGCAAGGGGCCGGTACCCGTGAGGGCCGAGAGATCGGGCGTCGGGGCGCTTGCGGAAATCGTCGTCTGGACCGAGATCGAAATGTCAGCGGCCACCTGCAGCAGAGGGATTTCGGACGGAGGCGCCGGAGGGGCGGCCGGTGCCGGGGCGCTGGCCGTCGGGGGATTGGGGGTTCCCGTCGATTCGGGAGATCCCGTGGGAACCGTCGGCGCCCCGACCTGGGATCCCACGCCGCTGCAAGAGCCCAAAAAGACCGCCGAGACCGTTCCCAGCGAGACGGCCGTTACAAAAATCAATATCTGAGAATAAAAACCCTTCTTCATAAAGGCGCAGGCGGTCTCGGCGCTCCGCCTCCTCCCGACCTACTATCGCCAAAATCACAAGCATCACCGATGCCGTTGGCGTTGGCGTCGGCCTGGTCCGAATTGACAATGTACTGACAGTTGTCGTCGCAATTGACGGTATTACCACCCGTGCAGGGGTGGTCTCCGATCACGCCGCTCCCATCGCCGTCGTCCAGAATGCCGTCGTTGTCGTCGTCCGGGTCGCAGCCGTTGCCGAGTCCGTCTCCGTCCGTATCGGGCGAAGTGGCTCCGGCTCCGACATTTCTATCAACCGGCTGATCGACATCGTTCGGACAGAGATCGCAGGCGTCGCCCCAGAGGTCGCCGTCGGTGTTTGTCTGATCGGCGTTGGCGATGGTCCGGCAGTTATCGCAGGTATCGCCGACACCATCTTGGTCCGTATCGTAATTCAGCCACGGAAGGGTGTAATCATTCGGACAATAATCGCAGGCGTCGCCGATCCCATCGGAATCGGTGTCCGTCTGATTGCCGACGCCGGCGATAGCGGCCTGCTCGGGGCCGTTTTTCACGTCGACGCAGTTGTCGCAGACATCGCCCACCCCGTCCTGATCGCCGTCCCACTGATCGGGATTGTAGTCGTTGACGCAGTTATCGCAGACGTCGCCCACGCCGTCGCCGTCCGTGTCCGTTTGGTCAAGGCTGGCCGTACTATCACAGTTGTCACAGGCGTCGCCGATGCCGTCGTGATCGGAATCCAATTGGTCAATGTTCGCTACGGTCGGACAATTGTCCTGTCCGTTCGGAACACCGTCGTTGTCAATATCGCCGTCACAGGCGTCACCGATCCCGTCGCTGTCCAGATCGGCTTGGTCCGCGTTCGAAACATCGGGGCAATTGTCGCAGACGTCGCCGACTCCGTCGTGATCCGCATCCGCCTGATCCGCATTGGCGATCGCGGGGCAATTGTCGAGGTAATTGGCGACGCCGTCGCCGTCGGAGTCGGGCTCGCAGGCGTTGCCAATTCCGTTGTGATTGTCGTCCGCCTGGTCGGGATTGTAGACATCCGGGCAGTTGTCGCAGCCTTGGCCATACCCGTCGCCGTCGGCATCTAATTGCGAAGGTCCACCGTACCGCCCGCGTGTGCTGATACCCCAACTCAGCGGGGACGGCTCGAAACCCCGATTGGGGACGTTTGGACAATCGTCGATCGCGTCGGGGATTCCGTCCGAGTCATGGTCGCCGTCGCAGACGTTGTCCTGGGCGGGATTGTAGAAATGGGGGCAATTGTCCTGATCGTTGGGGATTTGATCGCCGTCGATGTCGCCGTCGCAGGCGTCGCCTCCCGCCATGGGCCCGCTGTACCAAGGCCAATCGTAATCGTAATCCTCCTGATACGGGTTCCAGATGTCACGGCAATTGTCGCAGGCGTCGCCGACACCGTCCCCGTCCGCATCGGCCTGATCGGGA
>CAZWYB010000037.1:0-16330 GCA_964637745.1 uncultured Pseudomonadota bacterium | reverse complement strand
GGACTGTGCACGAAATTTCTTTCCCTTGCAAGGATACAGGAAATCCTTAAAGTATTCGTCATGATCCTCTACCCTGCCATCGACATCTACGACGGCAAGTGCGTGCGTCTCACCCAAGGCAAGTTCGATCAGGCCAAGGTCTACTTTGAGAATCCTTTGGATGCGGCCAAGAAGTGGGCAGATCTGGGGGCCCAGTGGTTGCACGTCGTGGACCTGAACGGGGCTAAAGAAGGCAAACCCGTCAATTTGAGGCCGATCGAGCAGATCATGACGACGATCGACCTCCCGGTTCAGATCGGTGGAGGCATCCGGACGCAGGACACGGCGGAGATCTTTCTGACGATGGGCGCGGGCCGCGTCGTCGTCGGTAGCGCAGCCATCGAAGACCCGGATCTTGTGCAGATCCTGACCGTCAAATACGAGGAACGCATCGCCGTCTCCTTAGACGCCAAGGACGGCAAGGTGGCGATCCACGGCTGGACGGATGTCAGCGACAAGGATGCCGTCGCGCTCGCGCAGGAATTCGAGGGCATGGGCCTGCACGCCATCATCTATACGGACATCTCAAAAGACGGGATGATGGTTGGACCCAATTGGGACGGGATGCAAAAAATGATCGACTCCGTCGGTGTGCACGTCATCGCGTCCGGAGGCGTAACGACCCTTGACGACGTGAGGCGTTTAAAGGAAATGGGAGCGGGCGGCTGTATCTTGGGGCGGTCGCTTTATGAAGGAACGATCGATTTGAGTGAGGCGCTGAAGATCTAAATGCTGGCAAAAAGAATCATCCCCTGCTTGGACGTCGCCGACGGGCGCGTCGTGAAAGGCACCAAGTTCGTGAACCTCCGCGACGCGGGCGATCCGGTCTTGGTGGCGGAGGAGTATGATCGGTTCGGCGCCGACGAGCTGGTCTTCCTGGACATCACGGCCTCGCACGAAACGCGGAAAATTATCTTGGACGTGGTCAAGCGTACCGCGGAGCGGGTCTTCATGCCGCTCACGGTGGGCGGCGGCATCAAGACCTTGCAGGAGATCCGGGACCTTTTGAACGCCGGGGCGGACAAGGTCTCCATCAATACATCCGCCGTCGCCGATCCCCTCTTCGTCCAGCGGGCGTCGGAAAAATTCGGTTCGCAATGCATCGTCGTCGGCATCGACGCCAAGCGCGTCACGGCGGCCAAGGGAAAACCGCCGAAAAAATGGCGCGTCTATACGCACGGCGGACGCAAGGACACGGGCCTCGACGCCGTCCAATGGGCCAAAAAGATGGAGAAGATGGGCGCCGGAGAAATTCTCTTGACCAGCATGGACCGCGATGGAACTAAGGATGGCTACGATCTGGAGCTGACGGGCGCGATTTGCGACGCCGTGACGATCCCGGTCATCGCCTCCGGCGGCGCGGGCCATCCGAATCATATTCTGGAGGCCCTGACGACGGGAGGGGCGGATGCTGCATTAGCAGCCTCCGTGTTTCACTACAAAGAATTTACCATTGAGGAAGTAAAAGAATATCTATGGCAGCATGATGTGCCGATAAGGATCTAACTATGAAAAAAATACTGCTTCTTATTGCAGCCACCGCCTCCCTCATGGGAGCAGAAAGGATCGCCATGTCCGCCGCAAACTTCAGTGAACCGAAGGCCCCGATGGCCGACGTTCAAAAATACACCAAGGCCGTCATCAAAACCTCCAAGGGGGACGTCACCGTCGAGCTCTATCCCAAGGAGGCCCCGCTTTCGGTCACCAATTTCATTCAATTGGCCAAGGGCGGATTCTACGACAACCTGACCTTCCATCGCGTCGTGCCGGGCTTCGTCATCCAAGGCGGCGATCCCGAAGGCACCGGACGCGGCGGACCGGGTTATACGATCCCGGCCGAGCTGAACGGCAATCCGCACAAACACGTGGAGGGGGCGCTGGCTTGGGCCCGCCTGGGCGACGAGGTCAATCCTCAAAAACGCTCGAGCGGGAGCCAGTTCTACATCACACTCGCCCCAACGCCTTTCCTGGACGGCGGCTATACCGTCTTCGGCAAAACCGTCGCGGGCATGGACGTGGTGAAGAAAATCGCCGTCGGTGATAAGATCACGAAGATCGAATTTCCGGACGTGAAATAATGTCGATCCTCGATCAACTTAAATTCGATGAGAACGGCCTCATCTCCGCCATCATCCAGGATTATAAGACCAACGCAGTCCTGATGTTCGCCTTCATGAACCGCGAGGCGGTGGAGAAGACGCTAAAAGGCCCTTACGTCGCCTTTTGGTCGCGGTCGCGCAAGAAGTTGTGGATCAAGGGCGAGGAATCCGGTCACACGCAGGAAGTGAAGGAAGTCTTTTTCGATTGCGACGCGGACGCCTTGCTCATCAAGGTCGACCAAAAAGTGGCGGCCTGCCATGAGGGTTATCGGAGCTGTTTCTTTCGGAAGATCGAAGGCGACGGATCGAAAGTCATCGCCGAGAAGATTTTCGATCCCAAACAAACTTATAAAAAATGACCGAGTGTCTTTTTTGCAAAATCGCGAAGAAAGAAATACCTTCGAAGGGCGTCTACGAAGATGCTCAATGCTTCGCCTTTAGAGACATCAACCCCCAGGCCCCGACACACATCCTGATCGTCCCCTTCAAGCATTTTGAAAAATTAGCGGATATGGAACCCGCCGACGAAGAGCTCGTCGGCCACCTGCATTGGGTGGCCAGGGAAATCGCAGCCAAGGAAAAATTAAAACACTTTCGTGTCGTCATCAACAACGGCGAGGAGGCCGGCCAGTCGGTCTGGCACCTTCATCTCCATCTCCTGTCCGGCCGCCCTTTCGGATGGCCTCCGGGCTGATCGCCGGCCCCCTTCTTTCCTTGGTCCCTTCTCGGGGAATTGAGTATAATTTGCAGATGGGGCAAGGACATTTTCATGCGGTGCGTCAAAATCTGCGCTCGAAAAATATCCAGGAACTCATCCAAGCCTCAAAACTGACTGTCCTTGGGCAACTCGCCGCGGGCATCGCTCAAGAACTGCAAAATCCATTAGCTGTCCTTCAACTGGAGTGCGATGAAATCACCCGCGAGATCGAATGCCTCTCTCCGGAAGAGCGTCCCTCGTACGCCGTGCATTGCGACGCCGTCCGAAGAAATATCGGTAAGATGTTGGATATCTTGGAAAAGATCCAAAACCTATCGTCCGCCCCCTCCGCCGATTCCCTGAAATGGAACAGCCGAGAGGAAACTTATCTCATCGGAGAATCGGAACCGATCCGCCGCCTCAGGGATTTGATCCAAAAGATCGCTCCGACGACGTCGCCCGTCCTGATCCAGGGAGAATCCGGGACCGGAAAAGAGGTCATCGCTCAAGAAATCCACCGTCTCTCTCCGCGCCGCAGTCAGCCGTTTGTCGCGATCAGCTGCGTCGCTTTGGTGGAGGGGGTTTTGGAGAGCGAGCTCTTCGGTCACGAAAAGGGCTCCTTCACGGGGGCCATTTCCCAAAAACTCGGGCTTTTGGAGACGGCCGAAGGAGGCACGGTCTTTTTGGATGAGATCGGAGAAGTGTCGCCCGCCCTCCAAGTCAAATTGCTCCGGTTCCTCCAGGAGCACGAAATCCAGAGGGTCGGTGGAACCAAAACAATCAAGGTGGATGCTCGGATCATCGCCGCGACCAATCGTGATCTGATCGGAGAAGTCGTCGCCAAGAGATTCCGCGAAGACCTCCTCTATCGTCTGAACGTCTTCGACATCACGTTGCCCCCTCTGAGGCAAAGGGCCGACGACATCCTTCTCCTGGCGGATCATTTTTTAAAGAACATTCAAAACCGCCTTCATCTCTCGGTGAGTCTCCGTCCCGAGGCAGCCACCGCGTTGCAAGGTTACCCGTGGCCCGGAAACGTACGGGAGCTTGAAAACGCGATCGAAAGGGCCGTCGTCTTTTGCAACGACGGAACCATCGGTCTCAAAGAACTTCCTCCCAAAATCGCGGGGCTTCCGGACCCGACGAGAGGGATTTCTTCGGACGTCGTGATGTCGGGCAAGAAATTGCTCCAGAATCTGGAAAAGGAGATGATCCGACGCTCCCTCGAAGAAAACCGATGGAATCAAGCCAAGGCGGCGCGCCAGCTCGGCATGAAGAGAACGACTCTTCAATACCGCATTCACAAATACGCACTGACTCCTCACCACGAAAATCCCATCACGAAAAACTAAGGATGCGTCGGTGCGGGGCAATCCTTCGCCGATCGGTCTTGATCGCAAATCGTCCCGACCAGGGAGATGGGGCCGCGGGTGATATCTACGGACCCCGTCAAATGAACGCCCGCCAGAGGCATGCTGGCGGTCAGTGAGGTCGTGACCACGCACTGGCCTCCGAGGCTGGTGTCGTCGATACCGAAGGATTGATCCCAGGCCGTGTCGGCCACGATGCGGTCGATGCCGAGCGGGTCGAGGTTATTGAGGACCATTTCACCCGGAGCGCCGCCGTTGCACCCGTCGGTCGTCACGAAGTCCGGAGACGCTCCTTCGGAAAGGAACTCGGGCCAGAGGTCCGCGAAGCCGTCGAACCGGATCATCCCTTTCGGGTGCGGCTGGGTGGTCTTGAAGGAGTGCGTGAACGTGATGACGATTTTGAAGGAATCCACGTCGACGACCGTATCCGTAGGCACCTTACCGGCGCATTGGACCGTGCAGATTGCACCGGTCGTCACCGTGCACTGGATGCACTTCTGGGAATCCGCGCAGTCGCCGGGGACATTGGGAGCCAAGGCGGTCACGACTTGGATATCGTTCGGAACGATTTCGGTCGTGCCGGGGATCGAAAAGGCACAGCTCCCCACGACTCCGCTTTGCTGCGCGTTGGCCGTCTGCCCTCCCGCGGTGTTCGCGAAGGCGTCGTTTTCGATGGTCATATCGATTGACGGTTGAATGGATAGCTGATCGACTCCTAACGCCGTGCCTCGACCCGACAAATGAAATGCCGCCAAGGATGATCCGTTTCCCTGACTCGTCGTGCAACCGTCATGAGCCCGCGAGCACCCGAAACCGCCGCCCCCGCTGGCATAGGGATCTCCTCCGCCACAAACGGAGTCCTTCAGCATCTCCCCGTGCCCGGCCCCCCGGAATCCAAAGAGACCGACACCCAGTACCACGGCCCCAAAAATCACGAGGCGAGGCAGGCGCCGGGCCGATTCGTCTCGAGCATGTCTCAAGATACAACTCCCCCGTCCGTCCGGAAGCGATCTAGACAGAAAAAAAAGAACTCTTGCAAAATGGATACCTGAACGAAACAGTGCGCATCTTACAAGGAATTGTACCAAAAGCGCTCTATGACGCGCCGTCTTTTTGGCGCTTGTCAGGAAAGGAGCGCCAAATTTCCGGCATTTTGGACCCGGCCCTCCTGCGTCTCTCCCCACTCAAAAAGCGGCATTTCCTAACAATATCAGGCTCAAAAAACAGGAGGCGCTTTTCATGGCCCACTGGTCCCGTACTTGCACCATATCTAGTGCCCGGGAAGGAGACAGGGCGAACCGCTTTTGATCAGACCGAAAAACAGGGGGAGGCCGTTATGGGGAGACAATCAAAATCGAGAATCGCCTTGTCGGCGTTTGCGGGCATGATCGCCGCCTTCGCCTTCATCGCGGGATGTTCCACGGGAGGCGGATCGGACACCTCCAGCGCGGGAATGAGCTCCGGCCCCTTCGTCCCTTTCAGTTTCACGGCCACGGGCCAGCCCGGCACGGCCGCACGAAAGACGGCCGGCAAATCGAGCAACCAGGCGGCGGACGTCGTCGCTTCGGGACAACAGACAAACGGCTTTTTCGGGATGACGGAAACGGATAACCAGGATTTCGGGACGTCCACCGGACATTTCGAGATCGATCACAAGATCGGATCAAGTCCGAATGTCTGGGTCTCGCGATGCTCCGAGAAGGCGAACACGTCCTGCTCCATCGCGGGCTACAATCTTTATATCAGCGATGACCCAAATTACTGCAGCACCCATGGGGCCAACGGCGGGGCCCTCGACAACTGCCTGACCGCCAAGACCATCGACTCGACTTCCAACAACGGAACCTATTCCATTTTTGTCTCGGGATCGAAACTCTCAAGCCAGATTTTGGCGTTGGGGATCGACAGCATCGATCTCATCGCCGTGAGCAATTTCGGCTTTACGACCACGGCGTCGACGGATTTCACTTCGGCGGGCATCCGGGTCGGCGCGATCGTCACGAACGACTCGACAGGCGCCCCGACCTTTCCCGACGCCCTGAACGGAAAGGCGACGATCGCCCCGAAGCCCGATACCAACAACAACGTCGGGGTCGCCGATGATCCCAATTTGGATGTTCAATACGGCACGAGCACCGCGAATTGGTCAAGCACCCAGGCCGCAGACGCGGTCTTCCGTGTCACCGACAAGAACAACATGAACGTAACGGCCAAGGTCGCCTTCTCCATTCCCCTCACGGGATCGCTTCAAGGAGGAACCTTCAACAAAACTCCAGAATACGGCCTGCTCGCCGGGGCGGAGCTCTGCGACGTCATTGATACGGGACCGACCTATTGCCCGAGCGTGACCTCTGCCCTCAACCCGGGCTTCATCAAACTCGGATCGATGGTCGCTGCGGGGAAAAACACCAACCTCTCCTATGCGAGTCTGCCGAATATTAAGTTCGCCGCCATGAAGTCGTCGACGAACAACGCCTCTCTCAAGATGTATAACACGCAACAATTCGGAACCACTTGGACCGATGTGACCAGTCTGAACGATTTCGTCACCGATATGATCGCCGAGATCGCCATGTACACATCGTACACTCAAAACAACGCTTACGTCAGTATCTTCTACTCGAAGGCCTCCGACCATACGGGAGCGGTGGCTCTCACCAACGACGGGCTCACGTGGAATCAAATCGGCTCCATGATCGATGCTCCGATGAAGGGCATTTCGACGATCACTGCGCCGAACGGCACTTTTCTCGTGAGCTACATGAACGAATCCGACGGCAAACCGTATGTCTGGTATAATTACAACACGACGGACGTCACCTGGCACGACGCCGGCTTGTACGCCGCGTTCGCAAACCACATGGCCGACATGAACATAACGAACGCGATGGTGAGCTCCATGTCGAATCTGACCCTCGGCAGCAATGGGCAAGGCCAGGGCGGTACGATTTATGTCAGCGTCGCCTGGGAGGATATGGACACCCTGACCCATTACCTGACGACCTTCGGCATCAACAGCATCGACCACACCTGGACCGCCATAGGCAACGACATCCAAGCCACTGCGAACCAGGAATCCCTGCAGGCGGCCTCTTTTGAGAGCAAGGATCAACAAGTAGCGGAAACCCTTTTGGCGACGGCCTACATCGACGAGAACAAGGTCTATAACATGCAATACTACGACACCCTGTTTGCCAATCGGCAGAACAGCTGGACGGCCGTCGACGGATTGACGGGCTATACGGCCGTGGATGACACCTACCGCACGGCGCTCGCGGTCGCCATTCCGAAGTTCGTCGTCGTCAAAAACGGCGGAGGAGGCACCGGCATCTATGCGGCGGCTAAGGACGCGAACGGAGCCTTGAAGGCCCTCTTTGTCACATCCATCAACGGAGTGGTCGCCGCGGAAGAAGCCGGAGGCGCCATTGAAGCCGCGGACGACACGTCCAACGCCTTTGTGACTTATGATGCCTTCAATGGGGTTCTGGATGCGATCTACTTTGATAAGATCGTCAGCGCGGTTTACGCGAAGGAGTTGGACCTGAACATGGGTCCGAAGTGATCGTCCGATCCACTTCATCCAACCGCCGGCGGAGGTAGCGCCTCTCGACCCGGTTGGTCGTAAGCTCCAGGGCGCGCGCATAGGCGGAGGCGGCCTCCGGAAAGCGGCCCAAGCGCCGCAACAGATCCGCACGCGAGGCATGGAACAAAGGATAATGTTCGAGGTCTCCGGAAGCGCCGACTCCCTCCACCAAACGAAGACCCTCCTGAAGTCCCTCCCCCATCGCCACGGCGACGGCGTGGTTCAGGGCGACGATCGGAGAGGGATTCATCCGCATGAGCCCTTGGTAGAGCGACGCGATTTGCGCCCAATCCGTTCGGTCGGGGTTTTTCGCCTGGGCATGGAGTGCAGCAATGGCCGCTTGGATCTGATAAGGTCCGGGCCGCCTGAAGGAGAGCGCCCGATCGAGCAAGCCGAGCCCCTCGGAGATCTCCCCCGCGTCCCAGCGCGAGCGGTCCTGGTCCTCCAACGTCACCAGATCGCCCTGCGTGTCGGTACGAGACAGGCGCCGGGAGTCCTGCAGGAGCAGGAGGGCGAGGAGCCCCAGATTCTCCGGCTCCTCCGGCATCAGCCCGCAGAGGACGCGCCCGAGCCGGATCGACTCGGCGCAGAGATCCGTCCGAATGAGGTTTTCCCCCATGGTCGCCGAGTAACCCTCGTTGAAAATTAGATAGAGAACCGCCTGCACCGACTCCAGTCTCTCTGCTAGGACTTCGCGGGGCGGCACCTCATAAGGGATGCGGGCGGCTCGTATCTTGCCCTTGGCCCGCACCAGCCTTTGGGCGAGCGTCGCCTCCGGCAGCAAAAAGGCGCGGGCGATCTCGGGAGTCGTAAGACCGCCTAAGGTCCGAAGGGTGAGAGCGATCTGGGCGTCCCGGCCGATGGCCGGATGGCAGCAGGTGAAGATCAATTTCAAGCGGTCGTCGGGAAATTCCATGCCTTCTTCGGAATCCACAATGACGCCCAAAGCCAGAGAACCCTCCTGCGCCCTCTCCGCCTCGTAACGAAGCTCCGGCTGCTTCTCGATCCGCGTCTTTTCGCGGCGCACGGAGTCGAGGAGCTTCCGGTGCGCCACCGTCGTCAGCCAGGCGCCGGGATTTTTCGGAATTCCGTGTCGTTCCCAGTCGACGACGGCCGAGGCGAAGGCCTCTTGCAAGGATTCTTCCGCCAGATCGAAGGAACCGGAAACGCGGATCAACGTGGCGATGATCCGTCCGTGTTCCTCCCGAAAGACGCGCTCGAGTGTTTCGCTCGCCAGAGGATTACTTCTTTCCCATTTTTGCCATTTGCGCGAAAAATTCCGCGGCGCCCTTCTGGATCTCGTCCTGGGTCAGGTCCTTCTTATGCGTGGCGACCATCCACGTGTAACCGAACGGGTCCCTGAGCGTGCCGGCCCGGTCGCCCCAGAACATGTCGGCCACCGGCATGATCGTCGTTCCGCCGGCTGCAGTGGCTTGCTTGAAGGCCGCGTCCGCGTCGTTCACGTAGAGATAAAGGCTGATGGGAGAACCGCCGGTCGTCTCCGCGCTCTTGGCGCAGCTCTCCGCGGCGGGTCTTTCGTCGCCCATCATGACGATCGAATTGCCGATCTTGATCGTCGCGTGCATGATGCCCCTGCCGTCCGGGCCGGGGAACGAATCCAGAACCTCCGCGTTGAAGGCCTTTTTGTAGAAATCGATCGCCTTCTTGGAGTCCTTGAACGTAAAGGACGGGGTCAGTGTGTGGTACCCTTCGGGGATCGCTTTGGTTGTCATGGTTTTCTCCTTTTATTTGTTCCTTCGTTGTTCGCTTTCACGGATCATAGCGCTCAAATCGGCCGCCGGTCGAATCTCAAACGGCCCGGCCTTCACGCCCGGGTGCTTCGACATTAACTGGACGGCGTGATCCAAGTCCCGGGCCTCTAAGATCAGGATCCCGCCAATCTGCTCCTTCGTCTCGGCATACGGGCCGTCGGTGACCAGCGTCTTGCCGTCCCTCCATCTTAGAGTCACAGCCGAACGAGGCCCTTCGAGAGCCTCCCCGCCGGCGAAGTGCCCGTTCTTCCGGAGGAAGTCGTCATAGGTGAAGCACTCGTCCACCATGGCGCTCCGCTCGCTTTCCGTCATCGTCTCGAACTTGTTTTCTTCGATGTACCCCAAACAGACGAATTTCATAAAATCCTCCCCTAAGATTTCGCCTCCACAATACCCTTCATGCTCGCCAGTCCCTTCTCGAACATACCCCCCACCATTTTGTCGCAGTTCATGAAGAGACTCATGGCCTTGCCGATAAAGTTGTTCTTTCCGTACATGCTCCAGGTCACTTGGGTGCCATTGCCTTCCGGCTTGAAGGTGAATTCCGCGGTGCTCGCGGCGGCGAAGGGCTTGAAAAATTCCATATGGATGCGGACCAGTTCGCCGGGCCGGCTCTCTTGAATCGTCATGCTTCCGGCCCCGACCTCTTTGTTGCCGTCCCACCGAAAAATCGCACCCACGCCTTCCGATGGCCCTTCAAAGGAATGTTTGCAGTTCGGATCGAGCTTCGCCCAGGGCGACCAGTCGTTCCATTTGTGGAAATCGTTCACTTGTGCGGAAACCGTCTCCGGAGCCGCCGCCATGACCGCTGACCGCGAGACGCGGAAATCCGAAGGCCGGATCTCGACGACGATGACGAACCCGATGATGAGGACGATCAACCCGATCAGAATTTTCCTAAGCATGAGCGCCTCCCTTTCCCGTATGAGCCTTTTTCAATTTTTGAATATCGAGCTTCTTCATCTTCAACATCGCCTGCATCGCCCGGCCCGCCTTTTCCTCGTCATCATCGCCCAGCAGATCGCCCAAAATTTCCGGGACGATCTGCCACGAGACGCCGAACTTATCCTTAAGCCAGCCGCACTGCACCTCTTCGCCGCCCTGGGTGAGTTTTTCCCAAAAATAATCGACTTCTTTTTGCGTCTTGCAGCTCACAAAGAAAGAAATAGCCGGGGTGAATTTATAATGCGGACCTCCGTTCAGAGCGATGAACTCTTGCCCGTTGAGCGTGAAGCTCACGCACATGACGGAGCCGTTGCCGCCGCTAGAAACGCTATCGATCCTCGATTTCTTGGTCTTTTTGAAGATCGACACGTAGAATCGCGCGGCCTCTTCGGCCTGACCGTCGAACCATAGGAAGGGAGTGATCTTTTGCATGGGTGTCTCCTCTACCCTTTCTTTCCGAGAAACTGCCCGAACTCCAGCACCGGACGGATCTCGATGGTGCCCAGGCCTCCCGGGGCCATGTGCGAAGCGATCTCGATGGCCTCGTCCAAGTCCCGCGCGTCGATCAAGGTGTAGCCGCCTAACTGTTCCCGCGTCTCCGCGAACGGCCCGTCGGTGACGAGCTTTTTACCGTTCTGGTTCCGGACGCAGGTGGCCGTCGAAACGGGCTGGAGGCGGTTGGCGGCCAGGACCTTGCCCTCCAAGGTCTTCACGTATTGGAGGCATTCGGTTTCGATCCGCTCCTCCTCCGCCCGACCCGCATTCTCCAACACCTTCTCATCATAATAAACAAGCAACATGTATTTCATATCCGTGCCTCCTTGACCCTACGACGTTTTGCAAAACGCGGAATCGACATTTTGAATCATAAATCGGTCTTTTCACAGATACGCCGTAGGACGGGACACGGTCAAGATCCCGATCAAGACCGGATGAGCTAGGGCTTTCGCGTAACGAAGGAAGAAACCGAAAGGCTTCCGATCACGGAACTCTCGCGAATCGCCTCAAAAAGGTGGGACTTTTCGGTCGGGACGTATAAGAGCATCCGGACGGCTGAAGCGGTGAAGGCGGTGGTCTCGAGACGATGACCGAGGGCGATGCCGCTCTTCATCTCACCCTCCCAACTGCTGGTGTGGAGTTTTGTGTTTCTTGAAGGCATCCGCGTGTAATGGAGAGCCCTCAGCCGTTTCGGGGTCGGAGGACTTGCGACGATGGAGCCGTTGAATGTAAAGGCCAAAAATCCTCCGACGTCCAATTGGGGAAAGAAATCCTGACGCGGGAGATCGAAGTAGTCTCGTAGGGACCGAAAGAGGTAGGCGTTCGCGAGATATTCAACCATCGCCGTACGCGGCTCTATTTTGTTGTCCTTCGCGATCCTTTCGATGTTGCGGGTTTCGGGTAGGTACAGGGCGGCAGACAGCTCCTCGACGTGATCGGAGATCGAGGCCGTCACGCGCGTCGCAAAATCCCCCATGACCTGCGCGTTCATCCGAACCCCTTTGAGTTCGATCCCCACCAAGCGATCGAAGGCCGCCGCCAAGAAAGGGGCATGCTGGGTGCTGAACATGACTTGGGAAAACACGCCGGGCGGCAGTGTCACGCCCATGGAAACCTCCGAAAGGGGTGACTTCCTCTTCGGACATTCAGGCGAAATGTTGCTTTATTTGCGACTAAATAAATTTTCCATTGAACCAAATAATTTGGTGACACCTTCAAAGAAACCTATCGACTCACTACAATATTTTTTAGGAACCTCTAGTGCTTCCATGTCTTTGAAATATTCATCATTTATTTTAACTGCCTCTACCCTCCGCTCTTCAAAACTTATGTCGCCGGATTTGAATTTTGCATCGAGCAAATCACAATCTTCCTTATATTGCTCCTTGCGGCACCGGATATTTATCGCACTTTCCGACTCACTGACCGTAGGTTGTTTAGCACTCACTACAACCGGTGGTAGATTTGTTTCACCCATAGAGCCTCCTGCCACCGTATTGAAGCAAACCAGATACCAAATTTATCTTATTGAAAATATTTAGAAATATTATAAGATGGTTCAAAATACACATCCATAATGCACATGATGAACCATTAATATTACAATATGTGTTTAATGAACTAGAAGAAAACCTTGACCGTTTCTGGCGTGCAGATTTGGATTCCCTTGAGGCAATCGTTCCCTGTTTTCCCTAAATCCCACGCCTGCGCCCGCTGGGCAGAAGCTTGAACCTTCGCATCCCATTCGACACGCGTGCCCTTCCAGAGAACCTTGCTCGAATAAGGACCCAAGATATGACCGTCCGGATCGTGGGTTTCGATCCGCATCCGAACGATGCTGACGGAGGAATCGCTCAAGGCGAAGACGAAGGATTCGATAGGGTAGATCGCCAAGTCATCCGGATCGCCGTCGCTCGAAATGAGCCCCAAGGCGTGCAGGAGCGCCGAAATGAAATCGTCGTGAGAGAGCACGATCGTGTGATGCCCTTTGGATTGGGCGTTGATGAAGTTGACGGGATAGACCGCCACCGCGTCCGCCAGAGGCAAGGGCGCGCTGGTGAAGAAGCGGATGCCCAAGGTGTTGAGCCCCCCGGTGACGGCAGCCTTGCCGGATTTAAGAAGAGACTCAGGGGGAGGGCCCTTGAATAAGAGCTGCAAGGGAGGACCCAACTCCGCGCTCATTTCGATAATCGAGGCGAGGTTCGCCATTTCGTCATATTCGGGAGGAAGTTCTCCGTTCGTGTAGACGGGATCGGGAAGCGCCGCCGGCGGACCGCCCGCGCCGATCGCCGTCTTCACACCGTTTAAAAAATCCTGCCCGATCGTGCGGAGCTTTTCCAAATCAGGCGACGCCGCTTGCAAGGCTCGCAGGACGTCTTCCGGAACGCATTGGTCGACGACGTGGGCGATCGCCACGACGTCGACGCCCTTGCCGGGCTCCGCCTTGCAGCCGGTGAAGGGGATTTCGATATCGCCGTTGCTGCTCTGTTCCATCAATCCTTGCCGCAGGCGAAGGGCCGTCCAAAAAGTGCGCTCGGTCGAAAAATCGGCCCGGATCTCGTCCCAGTGGCCGTCAAACGTCCGGGATTCGCCCAGGGCCAGGACCGCGGCTTCCGCCGCCTTCTGGATCCCCGTGCTGGCGTACTGCTCGGCGATCGCAAGCCCGTGAGGCGTGGCGTCCTCGGCGTAGCTCAAAGTCGGGGCGGCCAAGTCGATGCCGAAGTCGGGCAGGGAGATCTGCTGGGATCCTATCTTTTTTGCGATGCCGCGGAAGGTGTGGCGCGAAAAGACGATGATGGCCGTGGTGTCGGGGGGCGGCGGAGAAGACGCGCAAGCGGTGATCACCGCGTCCGCCGAGAGGAAGGCGCAGGCCATCGCCAGGACAAGCCGCATTCGAATGCGCATAGGGGACGATTGCCGCTCCTTGCTCTAAAAAGCAAGCCGAGAACTAATGCATCCAATAACGGAAGATATAGATGAGTGAGAAGACAATCGCGGACGTGGTCACGAAATAGATGAGAGGCACCCACCAACGGGGCTTGCCCTTGAATGTCTTCCTCGGAAAGACGTGCTGATACCAAGGGACGAAGACCGGCGAGTCTGAATCGTCGTTGCCCGCCCCGCTCCCGCCGCGCCTCTTCTTCTTATCTCCCAAAAGACCCGCCGACGCCGAGCCGGCGCCCTTGACCATCTCGCCGCCGCGACGGTCCATGCCGATTTCCACGCGGCCCGGTTTGAGATCGATGTCCAAATGCTTGGCGATCATCTGCTCGGTCTTGGCCGACAGGGCGATCCCCGGTGTCGCGTCCCGCATGCCTTCACGGAGGGCCGTCTCCCTCATCTTTTCGGGAGATTGGTAGGCCTCAGTGGCTGCGCTCGGAAAGGCCTTGGCCATGTCCGGATTCACGACCTTGTGGGAGAGAGAGAGGTACTGAAGATCGTCGCCTCCCATTTGCTTCACGAGATCCGCAAAGACGGACTGGGTGATGACATCCCCGGGCGAGAGTTTTGAGAGCTCTTTCATCATGGGTTCGCTCATGATCGCCAGACGCGCGAATTTATCGGTCTGGCCGCCTTCGAGTTTCAGGTCCGAAACTAAGACGCCCTTGGCCTGGGTGAGCAAGGCCTTCGCTTCGGGCGTGAGCTTTCCTTCGGGCGTCATCAGGCCGCGAAACACCAGGGCCTGGATATCGCCGGCCTTGACGCCCTTCAAGAGCGTGAAGGCGGCGAAGGCCTTGAAAAAGTCGGCCCAACTCTGTTCGGTCTTCGGCAGAAATTTGAAATGCCCCTCTTGGAGCATCTCCGGCGTCACCGGGAGTCCGCCTTCGAAATGCGCCAGAAAGACCTTTTCAAAGAGGCTTAGTTCCGAATGGGTCTCGGCCTTCCCCGTTCCGTGCAATACCGCTCCAGACGTCTCATGCACCCTGTGGAGCTCGCCAGGCCTCGCCGCACGCTCCGTTCCCTGTTCTTCCCCCGCCTCACCGGCACCTCGCGGATTAGCCAAAATCAGGCGTCCGTCGCGCAGGATCATCGCCTCCTGGCCTTCCCCTCGCGTCCCCTGATCTCTCAATCCGCCCACCTCGAAATGGCGGCCTAACAGCGGCGAAACCGACTGCCCCATATTCCGAAGGACGGGGTTCACCTCGCTATTGGCAAACTGCTGCAAACGCTGCTCGGGGATCAGGCCGCTCAGGTGCTCGAAGGGGCGCTCGATCGCCTGAGACATGGCCCGGTTCAGATCGGTGGGGATCGGAGACCGGACGTCGGTACGGCTTGTTTCAGTTCCCAAAAAAATATTTAACTTACCCTTCAATCGAATCCAAGACTTTGGATAGTATACCTTAATTGCCGGACGAATCCACCAAGGATTCCTAGCAATTATCGGTTGCCTTGGCGGCCCCGGTTGTTAGAGGGTAACGCGTCTTTTGATGCCTGGCGATGCCTGACTCCGAACAGCCGATCCCCGAAAGCCTCCTGAAGGAGCTGGAACGGGGCGCTCGGCACATCCATCTGGGAGGGCTTTCCGGCTCTTCCAAGGCCTATCTCCTTTCCCGCCTCCTGCAAATGGGGCCTGGGCGGACCTTCGTGTATCTTGCGCCCCGTGCGCGCGAGGCGGTGCGCTTCCAACAAGATCTGCGGTTCTTTCTCGCACCGTTCGCAGAAGGAGAGACGCTCTTCTTCCCGGCCCACGACGTCCTGCCGTTCACGAATCTCTCACCCCACAATCAGATCAACTGCGATCGCATGTCCTTGCTCTATGCCCTAACCCGCACGGCACCGCCTTCTCTGATCACAACGACGCCGGCGGCCGTCATGGGCTGGCTGCCTCCCAAAGGCGATTTTGAAAAACCCTTGCAAGTCAAAGTTGGGCAAGAGCTCGACCGAGACGACTTTCTCAGACGATTGACGGAGCTGGGCTATCAAAACGTGCCCCTCGTGATCGACCGAGGCAACTTCGCCGTCCGCGGCGCCCTGATCGACCTCTTCTGCCCCCAGGACAGACATCCGGTGCGCATCGAATGGATGGGAGACACCGTCGAGGCGATCCGTGCCTTCGATCCGAAGACGCAACGATCGGTAGCAACAAAATCGGGGTCGGAATCCGTCTCTCTACGTCCCGACCGGCTGCACGATTAGGAACGGGAAACGCGCTTGCATCCGCAGCTGGCGGCGTAGAGCGGATCGCCAACTCGGACGGCCTTCGCAACGTCTCGGCTTCGTCCGTTTGGCGCGTTATCCGACCGGAGCACCCGATCGCGGGCCGGAAGCTCGATATACGGCTTTTTAACGTGACGCGCAGGAAGCGATTCAGGTTTTGCGGCGAACGT
>CAZWYB010000036.1:0-16696 GCA_964637745.1 uncultured Pseudomonadota bacterium | reverse complement strand
GGCTTCGACCCGCCTTCTCTTCCTCATTCTGATGAAAGCGCACAAACCCCTCGGCACGTGCGTCCATTTCATCCTGGGAAAGATTGTTCCACTCGGGATCCAACCGTTTCAGAACGGCCTTCGCTTCCGTTTCAGCATGCAGAGCGGCCGTATTGGATTTCTGATTTGCCAGATAGGCCTCCCGGATGTTCGAACCGAGGGTCAAAGTTCCTTTCCTTTTTGCATAATCCTCGAAGACCTGATTCATAGGAAGACTTGCGCCTATTCGCTTTTCTTGGTCTTTGTGAAAATCCAGAAAATCGTTGATGATGGCCTCTTTCATCCTGGCGCTATTGGATTCCCAATCCGGCGACTTCTCGGCAAAGAGCTTTTCCGCCACGTCATAGCCTTTGCGACCAAAGATGTTTTTCAAAGGATAACCGAAAATGGTCCCGGTGCCGGCGACATGGATTCCGAAAAAACCCAGCAAGGTGATTCCCAGAAGAAGCCCGTGGCTGGGTGACGACGTATCGGGGGCCAGTTTGTCAGCGACTCCCTTCAGGATCTCGCACTGGGCCTTCGAGTCGGATCCCAGGGCGGAGAGACAGGCATTCTTGTCGCGCAAAGATTGAAGGGCGTTCCCAATGACCAATCCCTGGCCGCTGCTGGTGTTGATCCCCACCTCGCCCCTCTGAGAGCCGTCGGCGCAGAAGAAGACATTGTTCGACTGGTGGGAGAAGAAGCCCGACAAACCACGCTCCTGGCGCACGCTCCAGGGACCGGCGCTGATGGGGAGGGATTGAATCTGATAGCTGCCTCCGCTCATCGTGCAGGGGCCGACTTCGGCCTCTTGCATCGAACGGATCAGATCCAACTGGGCTTGAGTGATGCCATTGAGGGGCTTCGTCTGATCACTCCCTGGGGCGGAACGTACGACCACGGAATAAAGGACCCTCGTTGTTTTATCGGGTAACGTTTCTTGGGATTCTATTTTGACCGAAGGGTGGTCGGCGTCCGTATCCGGAGCGATTTGAACGACGCGGCCGTCGTCGTAGGTCACGAGACCCGCGTAGACGCCTTTGTTGAGGCGGCACAGCCCTGAGGTGTCCCGGATCAGAAAATTGTTTTCGATGCGCGCTCCCTGCAACTCCACCAGGCGGAGGCGCTGGGCGTCGGTCACATTTTGTATGGTGATTCTCGACTGACCGTTGGACGTCAAGACCGTGATGGAATAAACCGGCGGCGACGTTCCGTCGGGCGATGTCCTTTGAATCGAAGGATGCTGGGCGTCTTGATCGGGAGCGATTTGGACGATGCGTCCATCGGCATAAGTGAAAACGGCGTCATAATCGCCGCCCTTCAAACGAAAAATGCCGATTCCCTGGCCTTGGCTAGCAAGCTCCGTACGCCCTGACGGAGGATTGGCGATCAGCTGAAGCTCCTCGATACCGTCCGGCAAGACCGTGGATGCCCCGGCCCCCAAACGCGGCACGGAGGCATAATCTGTACATGTTCCGCCCATCGGACCTCCTGAAACTCAAGCCTTGTAACGAAAAGACCTATTGTTGTTTTCGGCGGAATTTTAAGAACGGTGCTGTGAGGTAGAAATGCAACAGACGAGAAGTTTACTTCTTTTGATTCGATGACGTGAGCGCGTGATTGATCGTCTGAAGGAGTTTCATCTCTTTTGTCAGCTTGTTTCCATCTCCATGGATGTATTGGTTCTGCTGACGATTGGGGTGATCACGGTTGATGGGCATATTCTGTGCGTCTAGTAGTTTCAGCCTTCTAAGATCACCGTACAGTTCATCTTTTTTGTCGTCGTACCTATTTTTAGTCAACTCTGCGAGGTAATCTTTCAGCTCTTCCGGATCCGAGACGGCTCCATCTTTTCCAATGAGTTTGATGAGCATCTGGGAGCGATGGTCATTACCCGCCGCGGCGGCTTCGTAACTTTTCGCCATGTCCTGCCCGCCGTATTTGTTGAAGAAGTCGTAGAAATCAGAAACTCTCTTTTGAAACTGGCTCCAGTCGATCGTTTGATTCTGCCCATCGCCTTGGAGGCTCAGCCGGGCGAACTGGAGCAACCGATCTTCCATAAAGCCCGCGAAATCTTTTTTCATTTGGGTTTTGAACAGATCGCTGACGAATGAGCTCATAAGGACGCCATTATCGCCGTTTGCGAAATTCCCCCATCGGTCGATCCCCGATAGAAGACTGCTGGCATCTCTGGCGAAGAATGAGGTCGTTGAGAGAAGTGAATAGGCCGTTTGGATATCTTCTTTTTGCTTTCCCTGATAAAGATCATGGACTTTCTTCTGAAAGAGTTTCGAGTCGAAGCCTTTCTCATCCATGCTTTCTGCCGCTAATTCGATTAGCGCGGATCTCATGGCTTCTCCGAACTCCTTCGAGGCATCAATATATTTGTTGACCTGCTTTTCAAACGGATCCGGTCCGGGATCCCCATCGACAACTTTTGCAATGCAAGTGCCAACATCGGCCCAAATTTGAGTCCACGAAAACCCTCCGATAATTCCCAGATCCTTCGACATCATCTGATCACGGACCATCGTGCGGAGTTTGCGACGCTCCTCCTTGGCCTGCGCATTGGGGTCACCCGCCTCTATCTGACGGATAATCCCGTTGCCAATCGCGACTCCTTGGCCGGCGGCCCAATCGACCATCAGAAACTCGCCCACGAGGCCGACGGCTCTGGAGGCAGCGCCGAGTCCACGCGAAAAGAGGGTCGTCTCCGCAGCGATGGACCCCGCCGTACCTCCTTCCAAACCGACGACGCGGAAGATCCGTTCCACCTCGGCCGCCCCTGTCGAGGCCTTGGCCACTGCGCCCACTTCCGGCGCCAGACCGACAAAAGGACGAAATTTCGGCACGAATTTAGCGACGACGAAGGGAAGAGCTCCCGCACCCATGCTGCCGTAGGTGTTAAGATCGGTCCCATATTTGGCGAAGCCGGTGAGATCGAACAAATACGCCGCGCCGGCTTGGTAAGCGGTGAAATAGGAGCCGCCGCGAACCCAAGAGTTTTTAAAATTCCCCATCCCTTTCCATTCCATCATGCCGATTTTTGAACCGGCATAACTGATCCCGGCGGCGGTACCGAAAGAGGTCCCGAACATCAAGGTACCCTGCAATTCCTTGGGAATGACCTGTTGGTCGGTCGCTTTGTTCATGGCCTGATCCAGACCGAAGGAGAAAAGGAGGTATCCTCCAACATACAGCATGCTTGTTCCGGCCCCGTTCGGATTGAATTTGGGATTTGGGGAAGAGCCCCCGGGTCCTCCTAATCTGCTTCCAAGAGGTAGTGACGGAGGTTCTGCGAGACCGGAGCGATGGAAAGTCAGTTGGGACACCGGCATCTCGATCCCTTCGGTGGTCACGACGGTGCCCACCTCGCTGAAGGAGAAACTCTGTCCCGTAAGCTGAGGCAAATAGGGGGCCATTTCGGGATGGAGGGCGGAAAGGGTACTCAGATTATTTCCGGTGAGGGAATAGTCGACGCCCGGTAGAAAGTAGGTCGAGACGGGAAATGCCATCTTCTCCGGTGCATTCGCTTGCAGGATCTCTTCAACACGAGAGTTCGTTCCGATCGCATAGTAGCGGGATCGGAAGTCGGAGGGATCGTAAACGCTATTGTAGTTGTAACAAATACCACCATCGCCCTCCGAACAGAGCTGGGGAGGGGTGGCCGTCTGAGAGCCGTTGGCCCCCGATGCTTGTCGGATCGGCTTCGTCAAGGGGCCCCCACCAGCACGCGAGGTGCGATAACAGGGGCTGTAATCTTTCCGGGAGAAGCAATCACCACCCGCCTTGAAGAGGCGTTGTTCGCGCCGCCGGTGTCCGGAAGCTCCGAGGGATCCACCACCTGAAAATTAAGAACCGGCGCATCGTCGCCGCCTTCGATCGCGAGCGCATCGACAAGGGGATCGGAGATGATTCTGTTTGCATTGACCGGATTTACCGTTCCCGTCGGGACCACCGTGTCAGACTCCAATTCCTGGATCCCTTCGTAGATCCATTGGTACGTCGATTCGAGCCAAGAATGATGAGTAGCGGAGAAGGCGTTTGCGTTTTGTGGTTCTCCCTGGCCCTGGGCAGCTTGTTGCGGACTCGGTTGCGCCTGGCATCGAGTCAGGACACCATCTTCAAGAAGTTGTGGAATCTGAGCTTGGGCCCATTGCCGCGCCTGGGCGCTGATCGGCTGCCTGCCGGACTGAATCCAACTTCTCCAGGAAGATGCATAATGATCATACCCCGTACTGACAAGCTTGGTTCCTGGTCCGAAAGAGATGCCAAGCCCTATAGTCCCTCCGACGATCAACTCACCGTACTTATCCCAATCGGAAGGTTCCGAAACCACCAATCCCTTGGCCAGATTTTCTTGACGGACCCTTTGCAATTCCAGATCGAGTTTTGTTTGCTCCTCACTCACCGCTTTTAGGTCGCTGGTAGCCTCCTGAAATAATTTTCTAAGCTTATTGACATCCTTTATATTCTGTAAGTCCTCATCTCCTGAAGCGGCACCGCCGGTCGGAGTGATGTTGTTGGGAGGGGACACCGGGGAGACACTATCGGTCGAATTTCCAGAAAATAGCCTCGCTCCACCATAGAGGAGCGCTGCAGACCCGCCCAGGCCAACGATATAAGGCGTATATCTCTTAAACGCTTGCTTCGAAATAAGAGACTCTCCGCCGCAGAGGGTCTTATCTGCCGCTATCGCCTCTCGAAGGGCGGTTATTTTTTCGGTTTCAGAGATGTTTTGGCCCCCCCTCAACCGAAACCACCCGATGCGAGCGGACCCGAAAACATCCTCGAAAAAATGAGTTACCCCTCCAAAAAGAACGGATGGTCCGACAACACCACCTACAAATTTCAAAACGCCATCTACAACTTTAAACCCGGATGAGGATCCGCCGTTCCTTGCCTGAGCGCTTTTTTGCTGATCCAGGGCAATCTTCGTCCGCTCTAAATCGCCTTTCGCCTTACCAAGATTTACGCGCTGATTAAGAACATCAAGCCAGTTTGGAGGTTTATCATTGGGATCATATTTATCCATGTTAAGATGATAGGAACCTTCCTTGAGACAGACCACATTGTCCGGCGCACCCTGTTTCCTAGCCGTCCCGATCGCCACCTTTTCATCGACGATCGCTTGGTTGTTGACACCTCGGAGTTGGAAAACATTCGCGCCACCACATTCTTCAATAGACATAAGACTCTCCCGCTGTAGTTATCGGCCCGAAAACCCGAACTGGTGCCGCGAGGTAGAAACGCAACGGCGGGGAAGATGAAGTCACACAGACTGCGCGATATCTGGGGCCTTGGGTCTCGCACAGTTAGTGCGTGTCCGAAGGGTACATCCTAAAAATTCAAATGATTTCAAGGCGCTCAACTTTGGCATCCTTCTTGTATTGGATAGGGTGCATGAGCACACAAGAAAAAGAAAAAATCCTCGAAGCGCTGGCGGAAGGCACCTTATCTGCCGAGGAAGCCAGCGAACGATTGAACGTCCACCGCACGACTCTCTGGCGTCTCCGGCGCCGGTGGGAGCAAAAGGGAACCGCGGCCTTCGTCCATGGCCTCCGCGGACGCCGCTCCAACCGCTCCAAGTCGGATACGTTCCGACAGGATGTCTGCAACCTCTTTGAAAACGATTACAAGCCGAAGGGCCACAGCGCCTTTTCTTTCTATCAGAACGTGGCGCGGGGACTGCCGGACTACGTTTGCTATACGACGGTCCTCAATTGGCTTCGCACTTCTTAAGAATCCTCCTCACACCCCAACACACCCAAACAACGGCCGCCTTCTGGCGGCCGTTGTTTTTTTATGGCGTCTTCAAGGACAAAACATAGTTCGTGCTGCGTCCGCTGGCAGGCCCTTTCATGAGCACGCGTCGCCTGATGAGATCGTCGATGTCGCGCAGGGCCGTATCCTGGGAGCATTTGGCGAATTTTGCCCATTTCGATACGGAACTTCGGCCATGTCTTTAGTTGATGGATGTAGGTCGCCATAATCTCCGCATTTTATGCGGTTATTATAGAGTGAACGGAGGAAGGTTCCCTTCCGCAGTGAGCGATGAATATCCCGGATATACCGATGGAGTTTATCAAGGGGAGAGCAGGATCTCCCCTTGATTTAAATGGTGCCCAGGGGGGGACTCGAACCCCCACGGGTTGCCCCATACGCCCCTCAAACGTACGTGTCTGCCATTCCACCACCTGGGCATTTGTTTCGAGAGGGCTGCGCCCTCTCGACGCTTCGCTGCTCTCCCGAAAAGGTACTTTCTTTCGTATCTGGCCTTAGTTCCTAAGGCACCAAAGTTACTTTTGCTTCTCCGGCGTTGTCAACGGTTCCACGGGCGGCGGCGGGGTCGGGGTCACGGGCATCGTCTCGCTGCCGGCCGGGGCCGGGACTTTTTCCAAAATGGAATGCGCGGACTTGGAGCGGGACATCGCCACCAGCGTCAGAGAGGTGCAGACGAAGATCATCGCCACCACCGCCGTCAGTTTGTTCAAGAACGTCGCCGCCCCGCGGGGGCCGAAGATCGTTTGCGATCCGCCGGCGCCGAACGCGGCACCGATGTCCGCCCCCTTTCCGGCCTGGAGAAGGATGATGATGATCATGAAGAAACAGACGAAATAATGAACGACCGTTACCAACGTTTCCATCACTCACCCCTCTCGCTTTCTCGCGCCGCGATGATCTTTAAAAATTTTTCCGTGACGAGACTCGCCCCTCCCACGAGCAAGCCGTCGACGTCTTTCACTTGCAAAATTTCCTTCGCATTGGCGGGCGAGACGCTGCCGCCGTAAAGGATAGGCAGGGCGTTCGCCGTCGGGCCATCATACAATTTACCGACCAGATTGCGAATGAACCCCAAGGCGGCGCTGATTTCCTCGGTCGTGGGCGTCTTCCCCGTTCCGATCGCCCAAACCGGCTCATAGGCCACGATGATGCTTTTGATGTCGCTCATCGGAAGGCTCTGAAGGCCCCTTTTCAACTGCGCTTCAATAACCGTCTCCGTCTTCCCGGCGTTCCGTTGCTCCAAGGTCTCGCCGAGGCAAAAGATGGGCGTCAGCTCCAAGGCCAAGGCGGCCGTAATCTTCTTGTTCACCGACTCATCGGTCTCTCCGAAAAATTGGCGGCGCTCCGAATGGCCGATCAAGACGTGGCTGCATCCGACGTCCTTCAAAAAGTATCCCGAAATCTCGCCGGTGAAGGCCCCTTCGTTCTCCCAGTGCATGTTCTGTCCGGCGAGCTTGATCGGAGTATCCTGCAAGGCGACATGGGCCGAATAGAGGGCCGTGGACGGAGGCGCGACGACGACCTCGGGTGATCCTTCCGGAAGCTTGTGACGCAGCTCCGTGATCATCTTGAGGCTCTCTTCGATCGTCCCGTTCATCTTCCAATTGCCGACGATGGTGGTTTTGCGCATAGAACCTCGAAGCTCCAACGCCTTCAACCCGGGCAATTCCTTACCTTCAAGAAACTCCAAGGTGGCTCCGCCGCCCGTGGAGAGGTGCGTGATGTCGTCGGCCACCCCGCTCATCTGGACCGCGGCCAGACTCTCTCCGCCACCGACGATCGAGACGGCGTCCGTCGACGCGATCGCCTTCGCGACGGCGATGCTCCCTTCGGCGAAGGCCGGCAATTCAAAGACGCCCATCGGGCCGTTCCAAAAGATCGTCTTTGCCTGCGCGATCACGTTTCGGAAATTTTCGATCGTTTGAGGACCGATATCCAAGCCCATTTCACCGTCGGAGATGGTTTTCACGACCCGCGACGGGGCGTCCGCGGCCAGGCTATGGGCGACGCGGTGATCCGTCGGAAGGGAGACGGGGACTCCGGCCTCTTTGGCCTTGGTGAGGATCCGCTTGGCCACATTGATGCAATCCGGCTCAAACTTGGAATTGCCGATCTCAATTCCTTGGGCCTTCAAAAAGGTGTAGGCGAGTCCGCCGCCCAAGACGAGGCCGTCCACCTTGGGAATCATGTTTTCGATGAGCCCGATCTTGTCGGACACCTTGGCGCCGCCCAAGACGGCGATAGAGGGCCGGGCCGGGCGTGTGAGGAGGGGCGTCAGGAATTCCAGCTCCTTCTTCACCAAGAGGCCGATGCCCTTTTCTTTGAAGTGTTTGACCATGCAGGCCGTCGAGGCGTGGGCTCGGTGGAGGGTTCCGAAGGCGTCCGAGACATAGACGTCCGCGAGCTGCGCCAAAGATTGCGAGAACTGGGGATCATTCGCCTCTTCTTCCTTGTGGAAGCGGAGGTTCTCCAGAAGCATGACCTGCCCTTCGCGCAATTCATGGGCGAGTTTCCGGACGGCGTCCCCCACACAGTCTTCCGGGAAAAGGACCTCTCGTCCGATCAATTCCGCAAGACGCTCGGCCACGGCGACGAGACTCTCCGAGGCCTCCCTCCCCTTGGGCCGGCCCAGGTGCGAGGCCAGGATGATCTTGGCCCGGGAGTCCATGAGATACTGGATCGTGGGAAGGGCCTCGCGGATGCGGGTGTCGTCCGTGATTTTGGGAACGGTCTTCCCTCCGCCGCGATCGCGTGGGACGTTGAAATCCACGCGCACGAAAACGCGTTGCCCGGTCACTGGAAGCTGATCGACATTTTTAATCATGGGTCTTCGTTAGAGGCTTTTGGCAACCAGGTTGGTCAGGTCCAGCATGCGATGCGAAAAGCCCGTTTCGTTGTCGTACCAGGCCATCACCTTTACCAGATTATCCTCAATCGTGGTCGTTAAGAGAGTATCCACGATGGCGGACTCCCAGGTGCCGTTGAAATCGATCGAGACGAGCGGCTCCGAAGAGCAAGTCAGGATTCCGCGCAACGGCCCCTCCGACGCCTTTTGATAGGCCGCATTGATCGCCTCCTTAGAGGCCTTCTTGTTCACCGTGCAGACGAGGTCGATCATGGACACGTTGGGCGTCGGCACGCGGATGGCCAATCCGTCCATCCGTCCGGCGAGCTCCGGCATGACGAGGCCTATCGCCTTCGCGGCGCCGGTGGTCGTCGGAATCATCGAAAGCCCGCCGGCCCGCGCCCGACGGAGATCCTTGTGGTACTTATCCAAAATCTTTTGGTCGTTGGTGTAGGCGTGGATGGTCGTCATGAATCCGCGCTCGATCCCGAAATTTTCATGAAGGACCTTCGTAACCGGGGCCAGGCAATTCGTCGTGCACGAGGCGTTCGAAATGATGTGATGCTTTTTGGGATCGTAGATTGAATCATTGACCCCCATCACGATGGTCGCGTCGGGTCCCTTGGCCGGCGCGGAGATGATGACCTTTTTCGCGCCCCCTTTGAAGTGGAGCTCGGCCTTGGGGCGATCCGTGAACTTGCCCGTGCATTCGAGCACGATATCGACGCCGTGATCGGACCAGGGAATCTCGTCGGGATTAGGGTGGGAGCAGAGGGCGATTTTTTTGCTGCCGCCGATGACGATATTGTTCCCCTCGCCCTTCAGATCCGCATGCAGGCGCCCGTGGACCGAATCGTATTTCAGCAGATGGGCGAAGGACGACGCATCGGTCTTGTCGTTGATGACGACGATGTCGAAATTGTCGAAATTCCGCTCGACCCAGGCGGAAACGATGCCCTTGCCGATGCGCCCCAAACCGTTGATTCCAATTCGAATAGTCATAAAAATTAAGGGGCGCAGTATACCCGCCCCGGACTTCCCGTCAACCCTGAGTTAACGGCCTTTTTTGGTCATTTCTTCTTCAAAATATTTACGGTACAAGACCTCCCACTCGCGGCTCCCTTCGGCCACGCCGCGTTTCAAAGATACGATCTTCGCGCGGGCGGCTTCGTCCGCAGCATCCTCGACTTTAAGATATTCAATCAACGTTTTTTTGATCTCCCGATGGGCCTTGTCCTCGTCTGTGTAGGTCACCAATTGGTCCTTCGAGAGACCTTTGTGGATCAAATGGGCCAGATGGGAGATGCGGTCGTCTGAAAACTTCATAAAATGAACTTCCTGTCCTTCGCGACCTGCTTTTTGATCATCATGTAGGCCTTTTGGGCATCGATGGCCCCCGAGGCGATCTGGGAACGGTACTGATCCATCAAGCGCTTGACCTCGTCTTCGATCGCCATCTCTTCTTGGAGGTTTTTCGTGATCACCGCATCGACCCTTTCGCGGATCTTCTCCTCGGCGGCCGAGGTCGTGATCAGATTCGCCTCCTTGAGGTGCCTCTGGATCAATTCGGCGATCTTCGCGATTTCTTCTTTTTTGAGTTTCACCAATCCTTTCTAGTCCGAAAAACCCTCGAAATTCAAATTGTTTTCTTGTAGATTCTCCCCGTGATCATTGTGATGAAAATAGGGGCTTCGAAGCCTCAGGTCGACCATGTCTGTGAAGAAGTGAAGAGGCTTGGCTTCCGTCCCCACTTAATCCACGGCGAAGAACGGGACGTCATCGCCTGCATCGGTCACGAGAAAAAAAAGAAGGACCTCTTTTCGCTCCAAGGCGCCGAGGGGGTCGAGTCCGTCGTCCCCATCTCCAAACCCTACAAACTCGCGAGCCGGGAGACGAAAAAGGAGACGTCCGTCCTCAAGATCGACGGGGGCATCGAGATCGGCGGTCCGCGCCTCTGCGTGATGGCCGGGCCGTGTTCCGTGGAAAGCGAAAGGCAGATCTTGGAGACGGCCCGTTCGGTCAAGACCTCCGGGGCCCTGATGCTCCGCGGCGGCGCGTTCAAGCCCCGGACCTCGCCTTACGACTTCCAAGGGATGGGAGAGGAAGGGCTCAAACTCCTGGCCAAGGCGCGGAAGGAGACGGGGCTGCCGGTCATCACGGAGGTCATGGACGCGGAAGACGTCGAACTTCTGGAGAAATACGCCGACGTCCTTCAGGTGGGGGCGCGCAACGTCCAGAATTTTTCCCTCTTGAAGGAGCTCGGGCAATCCAAAAAGCCCGTGATGCTCAAGCGCGGCATGTCGACCACGATCCGCGAGTGGCTCCTCTCCGCCGAATACATCCTAGCGGGCGGCAATCCCAACGTCATCCTCTGCGAACGCGGCATCCGCACCTTCGAGACTGCAACTCGCAACACCCTGGATTTGAGCGCCGTCCCCGTCCTCCGGGAACAGACCCATCTACCGATCGTCGTGGATCCCTCCCACGGAACCGGCCAATGGCAGTACGTCCAACCGATGGCCCTGGCCTCCGTCGCCGCGGGGGCGGACGGGCTCATCATCGAGGTCCACCCGAAGCCCGAAGAGGCCCTCTCCGACGGGGCCCAGTCGTTGACGCTCAAAAAATTCGATGAGTTGATGACGAAGTTGAAACCGCTGGCGGCGGTGTTGGGGCGGTCGGTCTAAAGTTCAAAATTCTGGATAAATCATCTTGTAAAAAAGGGCATAATAAAGTACTTTATTATCATGAAAAGTGTCCCTTTAAAGGCCCTCAAAGAAAATCTGGCTTACTGGGCTGAAGAGGCTGCGAAGGGCGAGGTGGTTCAGGTTACCAAATACAACCGGCCCTACGTGATGCTCGGCCCTTCCGAAGGTTCCGGTCTTTACCGAGGTCTGAAGGTGGGTCAGGAACCGCTCAAATCCGTCCTGTCCGGGGCGACGAAGGGGAAGTGGCTTAAAATCCTCAAGGAAGACCGTGACGAAGACGCGTGAAGAGAGGGTTTATCTTGATACCTCGGCCTACCTGGCAGTTCTTCTCGGCGAACAGGGCTCGCAGGCCGTCGTTCGTGCTTTGTCGAAAAGAGTGCCGTGCTCCAGCGCCTTTCTTCTCATCGAGACGGAGAGGAACCTCGTTCGACTGAGTCGTGAGAAGTTTTTGCCGGCTACTAATTACCGAAGGGCAATGGACCAAGTACGCGAGGATCGGGAAAAATTCCTCTTTAAAAATTTGTCCGTGGATTTGTGTTTGACGGGTTCCTTTCCGGCGGTGAGGATTCCCCGATCTTCCGACCTTGTACATCTGCGAACGGCCCTTTGGTTCCAACAACACGGAGGCCTTCAGTTCGTTATGACCTTCGATGAAGCACAAAGGGACGCGGCCGTCGATTTAGGATTGCCGATTTGGCCCTGAGCGGTGTTGGGAAGGGCGATCTAGCTTAAATCAGAGTCGAACGTCACCAAACCCTTGAATGTTCGTGTGGAATTTTTTTGCCAGGCGGCGGGGGATGGCGTTTCGACTGAATGTTTCACAGGTACTGCGGGCCCCGTTGTTGCAAATCTCTGACAAAATTGAATAATATAACTAGTTAATTGACTATTTTAATTATTCATATAGTCTTTAAGAGTATGCTTGTCCTCAATACCGCCAAGTTCCACGAAGCCCTCAAAAAAAGGGGATATCGGTCGTTGGGACAGTTCGCCCATGAATTGGGGCTTCATCGGAACACCATCCATCATTACCTTTCCGGAAGATCGGTCATCCCGGAGGGGCTCGAGAGGATCCTAAGCGGTTTGAGTCTCCGGCCGGGCGAGCTGTTGGTCGAAAGAGAGGAGCAAAGTTTTCTCGCAGAGCCGATCGCGGCGCTCGTGGACGGACTTCACTCCGAATTTCCCCAACTGACCTTCATCCTTTTCGGGTCACGCGCGCGCGGGCGGGCCAAAAAATATTCGGATTGGGACATCGGCGTTTTCTCCGCCGATGTGTTGCCCCATTCCCTTTATCGGCGAGTTCTGGGGCGAAAAGACGACCTCGCGGAGAATTTGCCTTTCTTCGTGGATGTGGTGAATCTCAACAACGCCGATTCGGCCTTCTTGAAAGAAGCCTCCCGACACTGGCGGTTTCTCACGGGCCGACAGAGAGACTGGATTGCCCTTCAAAGAAAGGTCGCCGATGAAAAAAGCTGATGCGGAAGATGAAAAATTTAAGAAGTCCGTTGACGCCTTGGAGCATGCCCTGTCGTTCCTCAAGCAAGCGCAAAAGGACGAATTCTATTTTGCCGGTATCTCGAAGAGCTTCGAGACGTGTCTTGAGTATGCGTGGAAATATTTGAAGAAAAAGGTCGCGGAGGAAGGACTTGAGGTCTTCAGTCCGAAGGAGGCGATCAAACTTGCCGGCCGGATCGGATTGATTGATGACGTCGAGAAGTGGTTGGATTTTTTGCAGGACCGCAATCTTGCCGTGCACGATTACCTGGGGGTTTCCGACAAAGATTACCTATCCACGATTCAATCTTTCTTTCAAGAGGCGGAGAAGCTCATTCAGAAACGCGGACCACCGTAAAACCCGGGATTTCACTTGATATCAAGCTTCCCCAGGCTCGCGCAGGTCCCGAAGCCCACGAGCAGGACGACCGCGGCGCCCAGGAGCGTCGCCAGGCCGAGGTCCTTTCTCTTCGAGGCGAAGAAGACGATCATCAGAACGAAGTCGATTGCGAGGTTGATGACAATCAGACCGCACCAAAGACCCGCGTCCGGTCTCGGTTGGATACTCATGGCGATGGTGTAGACGAGAAACACGACGGTGTTCGCGAGAAAAAGCTTGGTCGATGGCTTTAATGTCTTCATGAACGCCCTCCCTCAACCCTTCTATCATATTTCTTCTGGAGATCCTGCAAGAGTTTCTCGCGGCCGTTGCGGTAAAAGAGATTCATGGTGTCGAAGGGAATAATGCGTCCATCCGGATGCGCGATGTGAACGCAGCTCTTTTTGACGCTCCGGACGTCAAAATTATAGGCGTCCAGGAACTGCATGATGACCACGCGAAAGACGTTCTCATAGGTCAAATCCGGAGCGGCGATCTGGGGCAGGCAACACAAGAGCGATTTGAGCGCGACACCCGCGGACTCCGGGGACCGTGCGGTGCTGAAGAGCCTCAAGGCCCTCTCCTTCATTTCCTCATTCTGTTCGTAGACGATCGTGTTGGAGGCACTGTTCAACAAATCATCGGGATTCAAAAATCGAGTCAACGGGACGACTTGGCCTTCGATCTTCAAGGCGTAAGCCATGCAGAGGGCGTCGGGATGGCAGGGAACGGGGATCAGGTCCTCCGGCGTGAAGACGGAGGTCTGCTCCAAGAGGGCGCTTCGGACCTCCGTCAGGGTCAGACGGTCACGCTCGGGATCGAAATTCTCCACGCGCCCCGCGACTTGGGTGGGCTGGAGGGTCACGCCACGCACGCAGGGTTGCGTCAAGGCGAAGTCGATGACCTTACCGATCTCGCAATCGTTCAACCCCTTTTGAAGCGTCACGACCAAGGTGGTCGAGATCTTGAACTCGTTTAAATGGCTCAAGGCTTGTTGCCGGATCGCCCGTAAATCCTCGCCGCGAAGGCTCTCGAGGGCCTTTTTTTCAAAACTATCGAACTGGAGATAGATCTCGAAGTCGGGCTGGTAACCGGCCAACCTCTTGGCGAATTCTCGGTCTTTCGCAATGCGGACCCCGTTCGTGTTGAGCATCAGATGCCGAATCGGCTTCGTCTTCGCGATATCGAGGATCTTGAAAAAGTCCGGGTGGACCGTCGGCTCGCCGCCGCTGATCTGGATGATGTCGGGTGTCCCTTCGTTCGCAACCACCGCATCGAGCATCTTTTCGATTTCCGCGAGCGTCCTGTGTCTCCCGAACTCCGGACCGGATTCGGTATAACAGGTGGGACAGGAGAGATTGCAGCGGTCGGTCACCTCGACCAAGGTGAGGCAGGAATGCTGTTCGTGGTCGGAACAGAGGCCGCAATCATAAGGGCAACCGTAACGGACCGGCGTGTTGAATTTCTTCGGGAGGTCTCCGGGTTTTAAGTAATCGCGGCATTTTTTGTAATAGGCGATGTCCGTCGCGACAAGGTCTTTCCGGGTTCCATGCGCCGGGCAATTTTTTAGCAGATAGACCTTGTCCCCTTGAAAGATGACCTTGGCATCGATGCGGTCCAAACAGACCGGACAGACGCTTACGGTCAAGTCGTAGTAGAGGTAGTCGCGCGATGCCATACAAAGAAGCCCCCGCAATAGATCAGCCCCATCAGCGATGCAATCTGAATCGCCGAAAGCCCGAGCGCCAAGGGATGGACGGGTTTTAGAAACTCGATCGCCACCCGAAACGCCAGATACGCCGTCATGAAGAGTTTGAAGCGGTATCCGTCCTCCAAACACCCGTTTCGCTCCAGGCGCCATAAACCGGTCCAGAGAAGGATCAAAAAGGCGGCCTCATAGAGCTGCGTCGGATGACGATGCAGACCGTCACCGAAATCCACGCCCCACGGCAGACGGGTCTCGATCCCGTAGGTCCCGTCCTCCAATCCCCCGAAGAAACACCCGATCCTGCCGATGATCATTCCCAAGATCAGCGGATAGGTCATCAGGTCGCCGGACGACCGGTGAAGGCCCAGAACCTTCTTGACCGCCTCGACCCCGATCCATCCGCCCAGGAGTCCGCCCACGATGGTCTTGTTCGCGATAAAATAAAGGAGAGGACGGCCTTCCGTCAAAGCCGCCGGATTTTCAAGTGCGGCGATGAGACGCGAAAAGACAAAGGCGCCGACGACGGCGCCGACAAAGATCCACGCACGTTCTTCGGAGGAAAAGGGATCGGTTTGACGCTTCCGGAGAAAGAGAAAATAACGGAATCCGGCCGCATAGGCCAAGGCTTCAAAGAGGGCGTGGGTGGAGATCTTCAGGCCGAAGAACAACTCAGATGTCCAGATTCTTGACGGTCAAGGCGTTGTCTTCGATGAACTGACGGCGGGGTTCGACCTGATCGCCCATCAAGACGGTAAAAATCTGATCCGCTTCGACGGCGTCTTCCACGGTCACCTTCTTCATGGTTCTCCGTTCGGGATCCATGGTGGTCTCCCAGAGCTGGGAGGGATTCATTTCGCCCAGGCCTTTGTAGCGTTGGATGTCCTGGCCTTGCTGACCCTGTTTGAGGATGAAGTCTTTCATCTGATCGAGCTCCTCGAAGTCGGCCTCCTGCTTTTGGTTCTTATGGTCTTCGTAGGAGACCTTAAAGGGGCCGTTGCCGAGATCCGTGAACTCCCGGGCCAGTTTCCGAAGTTCGTTGAACTCGGCCGAATTTAAAAACTCCAGATCGAGGACGGTCTTTCGCGGGACGCTGTTCCACATTGTCTTGTAGACGATCCTCTGGGCCTCGTGCTCCGCGTCCTTCTCCAGGTCCATATCGAAGTCCTTGAGCTCGGGATAATGCTTTGTCAGATAAGCGGCGATCTTGTCCAATTCCAAGTCTAGGCGTTTGCCATCTTTCAGTAAGGTCCTGTCGATCTGCGCGGCCTCGACGAAGGCGTCGATGATGCGCGGATCTCCCCTCTTCTGCATGAGATCGAGGATGTGGCGGTAACGGATCAATTTCTTTGTGAGCTTTGCGAGCTCCGGACCGGAAACGTCCTTGCCGTTGGCCTTCAAGCGCACGCCGTCGATGCCTAAATCCAGCAGAAAATCCTCGAGGGCCGAGTCGTCCTTCAAGTAATTTTCGCTCTTCCCCTTCTTCACCCGGTAGAGCGGCGGCTGGGCGATGAAGAGATAACCGCGCGCGACGATCTCGGGCATCTGCCGATAAAAGAAGGTGAGCAAGAGGGTGCGGATGTGGGAACCGTCCACGTCGGCGTCGCACATGATGATGATGCGCTGGTAACGAAGTTTGGAGATATCCTGACCGTTTCCTTCCTGGTCGCCGACCCCCACACCCAAGGCCGTGAAGAGAACCCGGATTTCCTCGGAGGACCGCATCTTGTCGAAGCGCTCCTTCCCGACGTTTCGTATCTTTCCTT
>CAZWYB010000035.1:0-16740 GCA_964637745.1 uncultured Pseudomonadota bacterium | reverse complement strand
GGGCCGGCGGTGACGAAGAAATAGCCGCTCGTCTTCCCGGCTCGTCACCTTCTCAGGTCTCGCAGGACTTGATCCAGCTAAATGGAACCACTCTTGCCCACGAGGTCGGCCGTCAGATTTCGGAACCGTTCGAGGCCCGCCTGATGGATCAGGCCAAGGCCTTAAGACGATTGGCCGGCGACCAAACGACGCCGGTGCATCCCCTCTTCCGGACGGATGCGGAGGAAGCCCCCATCCGGGACACGCATCAACTGGTCGCTTATGGAGCCTCCCTGACGGTGGGCGTCCCCAAGCTGGCGCGGGCCCTCATGCGGCTGGAGGAAACCCTGACCACAGACCCGATGGGATGGATCGCCGTCGTGAGCCCTTCCGGGGGATTGGAAGACGCGAGAAAGATCCTGGCGGATCTGCAGAGATTTTACCGGAAGATCACGGGTTCGCGCCTCGCCCTTTCGGACTTTCAACCCGGGCGCTTCCGGGAGCCGCTGGAGCGATTGGAAGAGACGATCCGACGGTTCGGCAAGATTCAAGACGACGGATTCTCCGAGGCCGACCTCACAAGAATACGCGAGCTGCTTCTCGCCCTCGCGATCGATTTCAACATTCCTTTTGATCGGGTTCCGGAAAGATAAGTGGCGTCTCAGCGGGCGGCGCGTGCCGCGTCCGCGGGCGACCACCTGTATTGCCAGCGGGCGTTGGCGTAGGCGACGTCGTATTCGGATGTCGGGATGTATTTCTGGATGGGCATTTCGTTTTGAATCCGGAGGACCCGAGGCAGGACGCGGTCGCGTTCCGGAAGCGCCCCATCACGCGCGGCGACATCCACGAAGGCCTGGCTCATCGTCATCCACAGGTGAGGAATGCTGGCACCTCCGGAGGCGGACTCACCCAATTCCGTCCTCACATTCTGAAGGGCCGTGTCGATAATCGCGCGCCGCGGATCTCCCGCGGGACAACGGTCGTAAATACCCTGAAGGGTGCGGAGCATCCCGTCGAAGCGTTCCCGCGCCGGGGCATCCGTGATGGCGGCCGTCACGGCGGTCCCGGTATCGGCAAAGGTCCCTTGGGCGGCCGGCAGATCGCCTCGCGCCTCCAGGACGGAAACCTGATCGCCCGTCAAGATCGGAAACCTCGAATTACCGGGAACGGGCTCATGCCAGAGTCCGTTCCGATTCCAGGCAAGCTCATAGCCATGGGCCGCCGCATCGACGCGCGAAAGGGGCGCGGCAGAGGCGGTGGACAGGGAAGGATCAACATGAATCCGCACGGCCACATGATGATGTCCGACCATGACGCGCGTCCCGTTCAGGACCCGATAGAACGGCACATCCACGCTCACGACCCGATCGGATCCGTCGAAAGTTTGACCTGAAGAAAGCAGGCCGTCGCTTGTCAGTTTGTCCAAGACGCGCTGCCCGGCGGCGGCGTCGGCGACGCTGACGCCATACCGGACCATTTCGACCGCCGGCGTCCTCGCGAAGCTGTTTTGAGGTTGGGCGAAATCGATGTTGATGGCGCCCACTCGATCAGGACCGGCATAATCGGCGTTGAACAGGACATCCGGACGCCCGGTGCCCAGGCCTCCCACCTCCAAGACCGCGAGCGACCCCTCCAACGGAGTGAGGTCATTCGCCATTTGTTCCACGCGCTGGCTGTAGGCGGTCATCACGCGATCCAAAGGCATCGTTTCGATCTTCCGGACCGCATCCATGACCACCAGGCCTTGTTGGGCCAGGTCAAAGTCGAGGTTTTGATCCCTTTGACCGTCATGTGCCTCCCGATACGTACGTTCCGCGCTTGCCAGTCTCTCGTATTCCGTAACCTGGCCGCGTAACGACTCCAAGGCCCCACGCATCGTCTCCGCCATCCTTCCCATCTCTCCTCGATCCGTCAGGTAATGATCTAAGGAGGCGACCATGCGCGGATCATTGTAAAATTCCAAAATGCCGTTGGCCTGGATGACGAGGCCTTGATTATACGAGCTCCTTCTGCGACCGCCCGTGGCGGAATCGCGCGCCGGAACGGGATCCACGGGCGGCGCCATGAAGCCGGTTCCCTCACGGACACGGACGGGAAACGGACGGCCTTCCGCCGGAACGTCTCCTGCCTCGACATCGACCGGCGCCGGTCGACCGCCCATCGCGCCGCGATGTCCGGGGTTCGTCGCATCGTCGGCGCTGGCCATCATCACGAAAGGCCCAAAACCCTGACCCGGCTTCGGAAGTTCGAAGGCGGGAAGCCCGTTCGGCCCTCCGAGAGCCGCCGCCCCGCCTCCACGAGGACCGCTGGCCAAGGCGAAGGCCGGCTGCATCCCGCCGAATCCGCCGCCCCATCCGCTATCCGAAGGCGGCGCGTTCTCGATGTCGTCACGGATTTTTCTCATGTTGCGGAGGGTCGTCGCGTCCAATCGGGAGCTCAAGTCTCGGACGCCTTCCATCGGGAGGACGGCTTCCATCGCACGGTTGCCCCCGTGCATGGCCAAGAAATCAATGGCCATGCCGCCCATCGTGTCCAAAGAGATTTGACGCCTGTCCCGCGTCGCCAGCGCGCGCGCGAGCTGAACGCCTCCCAATCCGATTCCGGTGTTGATACCGGTCCTCGCCACTCGATCCCAGCGTCCTTCGCCCGGGATGACCCGGCCCGCCCAGTTCGCTTCGATCGCCAAAGGCACCGCACGGACGAAGAGCCAGGAAACCAAATAATCCCGTCCCGTCTCACGTTGAGCGCGCGGCCCTTCGCGGCCGAAGAGCGAGCTCCAAGCCGTCGCCCCGGCATGATTCGCGCGGCTGGAGACGGCCTGAAAGGCGGCCGAGTTGCCGACGTAGGCCGCCTCTCTCAAGGCAAAGGCGCCGATAGCGCGCGTCCACGGGCCCGGCGTAAAACCGCGGGAGATCAAAAAGGAGGTCAGTTCCGTGCCGGCGCGACTGCCCAACGCAAGGACTCCGCGCTCGGCCAAGCCTCCGGCGGCTCCACCCACGTACATGCTGGCCAGATTCAAGGCAAACATACCGGCCGAATAGACGGCCTCTTCCGTCGTCACATTGGAGACGCCGCTCCGGTAGGACGCGCCGATTTCATTGTAAGCTTGAGCAACCAAGACAGCCCGATCCATCGCGTATCCGGCGGCACATCCCGCAAGGACGGCCGCACCGCTCACCTTTTCTCCGAACGCCAAATCCGCGGCGATGAAGACGCCGGCGCCGACCCCGCACATGGCGAGTCCTCGTCCCTGCTCCTGATTGAGTTTCGAGGCCCCCGTCCGAATCGCCGCCATCACATCGGCCTGGTTCGTGTCGCGAAATTCGCCACGATCATCCACGATCCCGAATTGATGCGGCCAACCCCCACGGCCCGAGACGATTCGGGCCGCGCTTGAATTGAAGAAATTCTCTTTAACGGCGTGAAGCGACGTAATGGCCTCTTCGATCCGTCCGGTCCGGAAATCGAAATGAGCCTGGGCGAGCGTCGCGCGCCCCATCGCCTCGCGGTAGCCGCGGGCAGACGTCACATTCGGATGTCCGTCGACGAAGGCCTGAAATTCGCTGAGGGCCGTCTGGGCGTCCGCACGGGCCTCGTTCTTTTCATCCTTCTGGTAACGCACGAGGGCCGCGCCCAGATCCTGTTCCAAGACCGCCGCACGGGCGTCGAACATCCGGTCGCCGAGGGCCTCGCGCGTGGGTCCGTCCGTGATCCGACCGAGCGCGGTCTCGCAGTAGCGGACGATCTCCATCTGCCCTTCGCGGACGGCGTTTTGGTAATCGCGGGCCGCCGCGTCCTTGTCGTCGTCGGACATTCCGGGGTCCGACAGGTGTTGGGCCATGCGGTTGGCCCGCAGAGTTCCCGTCAGCTCCATGTTTTCGACGGTGAAGAGCGCTCCTTGATTGGGATCGGTCGCATTCAAGGTCGTAATCAACCCGCGGGCCTCGGTCAGAACCTCTTGATGGTAATCGTATTCAATACCCGACAGCCCCACCAAACGATGGAGGACAGTGATCTCCGTCACGAGATTTTCAGGCGTACGCGGCACGCGCCCCGAGGTGAAGAGCGCCCGCGCCTGACGGAGCTCCGCCAGAGCGTCGTGGCCGTTTCCCATCAGGGCAAGCGCGGTCGAATGTTGGATCGCCGTCTGATAAGGCGAATCCGCATTAGCCGTCCCCACCATCCGATAGACATGCGCCTCGGTGCGCGCGATCACGCCGTTGGCCCATTGATTGAATTGGCGCAACTGATCGACCGTCATCGTCGGATCGGGAGGTTGGTTGAGACCAAACGGATCCGACCCCGGCGACGGAGGCGATTGGAGAGGATTGCCCTGAGCAAGACCCGGCGCCACCTGACTCGTCTGAATATTGGTGATCTGCGCTTCGTTCAAAGCCACTTGGCGGCGAAGTTCCCGAATGTCCAATCCCACTTGCGCATAGGTCGCGAGCGTCATCTGCAGATTTTGCTCGGTCGGCTCCAGGCGATAGATCTCATCGGCGCAGCTCGTCGCCAATCGTTGCGCCGCATTCATGCCGGCGGCGTCGACGTTCGCGCGTGCCTGGGCATAAGAGGTGACCGCCGTCGCAGCGCCGGCGGCCAAGACTCCTTTATGGCGCTCTTTCACCGTATCGATAACGGATTGCAGGCTCGGATCTTGTCGCGCCGCGACCCCAAGCGAGGCCTCCAAGGCGCGATAGCGTTGAGACGCCCCGAGAAAATTACCGTCGATCGCCATGAGATCGGCTTCCACCATCGGCACGGCGAGGACGTCCCCATTGGGAACATTCCGCGCCTCGGCGAGCGCCCGCTGGCTCCAATAGGCGAATTGAGCGCGATCGTTGGCTTGTTGGGCCCGAGCGGCTTGAGAAAGTGCTTGATCCACCGGTGACGCCCCCTCCGGCGCCTCAAGCGGGGCATAGAGAGAAACTCCGGGCGTCATCAGGCCGGCTCCGGGAGCGTTCGGCGGAAGACCGCAGACCTGGTCGGCCGGGCGAGCACCCGCGGCGTCAATACAAACGCCTCCGTCGTTCGAGCCTTGTAAGTCTGGGGGCAAACCCTGGGCGAGGTAAATCACCCGAGGGACACCTGTAGGCGCTCGGTCGAAGATCGTCCGAAGGACATTCTCCATCGTGGGTCGTGTCATAAATTGTCGTTTTTCAAAATGAAGGCCGGAAGAGACACTCCTCCGACACTCCCCCACAGACTAAAAAGCAAGTCTTGTGCCAAAGAGCGCGGAGGCGAAGTGGCTAAACCAGCTGAAATAACTATACTTTTTGAGACCACGTTGCCGAGGAGATTCAAAGCGGGGGCCTGGCACCCCCATTTAGACGTATGCAGACCCTCGAAATTCTTGTTAGTCGGAGTGTATGAGAATCATCGCCGGAAGTGCAAAAGGACGCCTCTTATATGGCCCCAAATCCGATCGGATCCGGCCGGCCTTGGACAAGGTCAAGGGGGCGATCTTTAATATCCTCTATGATGTGAGCGACCTAAAAGTCTTGGACGTCTTTGCAGGGACCGGCTCCGTCGGTCTCGAGGCCCTGTCTCGCGGGGCCTCCTCCTGCACCTTCATCGATCGATTGCCCGAGGCCCTGACTCTTCTCAGAAGGAATATCGAACGCTGCGGTTTTGAGGCCTCCGCGCAGATCTTGAAGCTCGAAGTGCCTCGCGAGCTACGGCGCGCGCAAAAATTCGGGCCGTTTGATCTCATCTTCGTCGATCCTCCCTACGACAAGAATCTCGTGAATCCGTCTCTGGAAGGCGTCGCGCGAGAAAGGCTCCTCGCGCCGGGAGGTAAAATCATCGTGGAGCACACTCCCCGGGAAGGGATCGAGGAGATCGGGGGATTGAAGATAACGGATCGGAGGGAATACGGCCAGACGGTGATCAGTTTTTTGACCCTATGACCACACACTGAGGCAATCCCCTAAAATCGTTGTCGAGAGTAACAAGCTGCGCGTTGTGAATCAGTGCCGTGGCATAAATGACGGCGTCGGCGGTACCCAATCCATGCTGTATCCTCATTTCCGCAGCCAACAAGGCCGTTTCCCCATCCAAAACAACAACCCTCCCCTTCTCCATCTGCCCTACAAAAAAGATCGCCTCGTGTTTATCGAGTTTTTTCAAAAGCTGCCGATACACTTCGTGAATCACCAAGGTGGGCACCAGCAAATGATCGACATTCTGAAGATATTTTTCGGCCTCGCCCGCACCCGCTAACTCTTCGATGTAGGAAATCCAGATGGAGGAATCGATCACGTTCATAATGACCGATCCGATTTGTCGCGCAGATCCTCCAGCCCGATGCCTCGCCCTTTTAGACGCCCCCGAAGAGACTTGATCGGAACATCGGGAATTAAATGAATGATCCCTCCCCTGACATAGACGATCAACTTTTGTCCGGGCTTTATCGGGACCCTTTCCCGAACTTCCTTGGGGATCACAACCTGATATTTCGAGCTGATCGATGTGTAAGTCATATTTAATAAATGTATTACTTATATGATATCGATGTCAATGTCTGCTTACAAAAATATCGATGATATTCCTTACCCTCTTCGGAGATGGTCGCCAAAAAACCCTTGCTCCACGAAAAAGGCTCATCGTAAAACCGACCCATGATTAAAATCGCCGTCTGCGCAGGCTCTTTCGACCCACCCACCGAAGGCCATCTGAACATCATCCGCCGGGCCTTGAAGCTCTTCGACAAGGTGATTGTTGTCGTGGCGGTGAACTCACAGAAGAAGTCGGTCTTTACGACCGAGGAGCGCATCGCCTTGCTGAAGGACCTGCTCAAAGGCGAAAAAGGCGTCGAGGTGGATTCGTTCGAAAACAAGCTCTTGGTGGATTACGCGCGGTCCAAGAAGGCCCAGGTCATCCTCCGAGGCTTGCGGACGATCCAAGACTACGAGTATGAATTCCAGATGGCCTTGGCGAACAAGCAGATCGCGCCCGAGATCGAAACCGTCTTCATGATGACGGAATCTCCCTTTTCGCACGTGAGTTCCAGCATCACGAAGGAGATCGTCTCTCTGGGCGGTTCCGGCGAAGGCATGCTGCCGCCGTTGGTCGAAAAAAAATTAAAGGAAAAATTTAAGAGGTAATTTATGTCCCGTCTGACGAAACGCGCCGAACGCGTAAAACCCAGCCCGACCTTGGCCATCGACAGCAAGGCCAAGAAGATGATCGCCGACGGCATCGACGTCGGCAGCTTCGGCGCGGGAGAGCCGGACTTCGACACGCCCGATCACGTCAAACACGCGGCCATCAAGGCGATCGAGGCGGGCAAGACGAAATACACGCCCGTCGCAGGCATCAACGAGCTGCGCGACGCCATCGTGGCGAAACTAAAGCGCGACAACGGCATCCACTACACGCGCGAGGAGGTCCTCGTCTCTGCGGGCGGAAAACACACGCTCTACAACATCGCTCAGGCGCTCTTCGAGGACGGCGACGAGGTCATCATTCCGGCTCCCTACTGGGTCAGTTATCCGGATCAGGTGATCTTAAACGATGCAACTCCCGTCATCGTACAGACGGAGGAAAAGGACGGATTCTGCCTCAGACCGGAGGCCTTGGAGAAGGCGATCACGGCGAAGACGAAGGCCTTCATCCTGAACAGCCCATCCAATCCAACGGGCAGCGCCTACCCCCGTAAAAATTTGGAGGCCCTCGCGGAGATCTTGGTCAAAAAGAACATCTTCTGCATCTCGGACGAGATTTACGAAAAGATCGTCTATGACGGGTTTCAATTCACGAGCATCGCGAGCCTAAACGACCGGATCAAGGACTTGACGATCACCGTCAACGGGGCCTCCAAGGTCTATTCCATGACCGGCTGGCGCATGGGTTATGCGGCTGGACCCAAGGACATCATCGAGGCGATGGCGAAGATCCAGGGCCAGGTGACGTCCAATATCACCTCCATCACCCAGTGGGCCTGCGTCGAGGCCTTGAACGGCTCGCACGAGTTCCTGAAGACGTGGGTCGCCGAATTCAAAAAGCGGCGCGATTATATCGTGCAAAAATTCAACTCCATTCCCGGCGTCACCTGTTTCAATCCGCAGGGCGCCTTCTATGTCTTTCCGAATGTCTCGGCCTATTTCGGCAAGAAGTACGATGGAAAGATCGGCGTTATGACGATTCGGGGCTCGGACGACCTCGCAGCCTATCTTTTAGAAAAGGCCTTGGTAGCGGTCGTTCCGGGTTCCGGATTCGGGGCCGACGCCTTCATCCGCCTGTCTTACGCGACCTCCCTGGCAAAGATCGAAAAAGGCCTGGAAAGGGTCGAAAAGGCCCTCAAAAGTCTTCAATAACCCCCCTTAAATAAATATTTTTTCGACCCCAAAACTCCGCTCGTCCTCATTCCGATAATTATGATAAGATTTTGCATAAACGCGGGGGACCGGATTGAAGCTCTTATCTGTTCTGGTGTTAGCAATCGTCGGGGTCGGAGCCGCCATGGGGCTCTACCTCTTGCTTGAAACCCCAGACACCTCTCATAATACACCTAAGTCATTGCTTTATAAAGATAATTCTGACGAACCCTCTGCCGAAATCATCCCCCCCGCCATGATCCCGACGAGAGGCCCGAAACCAATCGCCTCTGATGGGGTGGCGGGATCGGAAAAACGCATACCGGTCATGACCAGCCAAGGAGGCAAGGTCGAAAACCCGGACGAAGGGGATGAGGATTTCGAGGACGCCGGATCAAAGGGGGGCCGAGGGGAACCTAAACTCGGAGGGTCTCCCGACCAGAGACCTCGACGTGTCGTTGCCTCCTCGTCTTCAAGCCCATTAAGCTCGGGTTCTTCGTCTCCGAATTCGGCGAGGGTCCTGCCGTCAAGCCCTGTAGCTTTGGCCAGCAATAGTTCGGGTTCCGCCCCTGCAGCGCCCTCCTTAGGGGGTGGATCGATCACCAGTTTGGGAGGGGCATTTCCGGTTTCACCGGTCTCGGCTTCGAGTGCGCCGGCGACGGTTTCAAGACCCGCTGTTTCCAGCACGTCCGTTACTCCCGGGGGAGGCAAATCAGGGCAGATCGAAGCGCATCCGACTCCCACACCGCCGCCCGCCAACGGCGCCGACAAGACCTCAGAAAAAAATGTTGCCGAGGCAAAAACCACGCCGGCACCGCAATCGACCGATACGATGATCCAGGCCGATAAAGTTCAGGAACCACCGACCTGTCTGGACCTGGTCAAGACCCCCCCCAAGGAGGCCGGTGCCTCGGGATCGCCGCCGCTCTTTTTGAGCGCCGATTCGATCACGCTTGACTCCAATCCCGCTGATAAAAAAATCATATGGGCCTTTCTCAAGGCCAACGGGTCGAACCCCTTGGATCCCAATGATCTTCTTTTATTTCGACTGACCCAGGAATGCGACGAGACCAAGAGCGATCAAGCGGGCTTAATGATCAAAGCCGCAAGCGATGGAAAAGACAAACCCTCGGACTGTGATCCCACCAAAGTTCCCGCGGGAGGGCCGGCCCTTCGTGAATACGCCATGGGAGCCAGCATGACCGGCGGGTCATCGGGGGTCGCCTGTCAAAAAGGGGACGCCAACACGGAGACAAAAGAAATTTTCGAGATCGGCACCGTCACTCTGGTGGGTTCGGGCACTAAGCCGCCGGATGTCGAGGCTGTCTTCGGCCTCGATATGGGAACGGCGGCCGGAAAGTACAGAGTCACCATCGCCACCGCCAACAAAAAGAAAGACAAGGAAAAGGAATGGATCCTTTCCCGCACTTTTGAGGTCCACCCGCCGGCGCCTCCTCCTGCCCCCAACTCGCCTTAAGACCTCAGCCGAGACTTGATTTTTAAGGCCGTATCCCATAGCTAATCCACTCGCTTCAAAAAACAAGAAAGGCGAGGAGCTATGACACGAACACCTGCAAAACTGGCCCACTTAAAAAAACTCAGCAACAAAAAGGGCGTCATCGCGGCGGCAGCCATGGACCAGCGAGGGTCTTTGAAAAAATCAATCGCCAAAGAAAAGGGGTGCGACCCCTCGCAGGTCACTCCCGACATGATGTCGGAGTTCAAGACGGCGGTCTCCAAAGTGCTCACCCCCCATTCCAGCGCCATTCTTTTAGATCCCGAATTCGGCCTGCCCGCGGCGCGCGCCCGGGCCAAGGACTGCGGGTTGCTCTTGGCCTATGAATCCACCGGATATGACCAGACGTCTCCCGGAAGGATCCCTCTCTTGATTCCCAACTGGACGGTGTCGAAGTCCGTCGTCGAAGGGACGAACGCCATCAAGATCCTCCTCTACTACACGCCGTTCGAAGACCCGAAAGTCAACGACATCAAGCACGCGTGGGTGGAACGGATCGGCGCCGAGTGCGAGGCGAACGACATCCCCTATTTCTTGGAGTTCGTGGGATATCCGACAGGAAACGAAGATGAAAAGAGTCTCGAGTTTGCAAAAAAGAAACCGGAGATCGTCAAAAAGAGCATGGAGGAGTTTTCCAAAGACCGCTATCGCGTGGACGTCTTGAAGGTCGAAGTTCCCGTCAACATGAAGTTCGTGAAGGGGGCGCGATCAAACAAGGATGGCCCGACCGCCTATGACCGCGAGCAGGCGAAGGACCTCTTCCGCGCGACCGCCGGCGTCACCAAGAAGCCGTTCATCTATTTGTCCGCCGGCGTCTCGGACGACGAGTTCCGCGAAAGCTTGGAGTTGGCCGCCGAAGCCGGCGTGCCATACAACGGCGTCCTCTGCGGACGCGCCACCTGGAAGGAAGGCATCCCGGTCTACGCCAAGTCCGGCGTCAAGGCGTTGGAAGACTGGCTCTCCGACCGCGGCGTGCAGAACATCCAGGCGTTGAACAAGGTGATCGATCAGGGCGCCAAGCCTTGGGCCTAGAGACCTCTCCCCCAGCCCTCTCCTTATTAAGGAGAGGGTGCCCGTAGGGCGGGTGAGGTCATTCAAACACCTGGCGGTACACGAACCACCCCACAAAGAATCCGGCGACGACGTCCGCGATATAATGTTGCTTCACCAAGACCACGGACACCGCGACCAAGGCCGCAAGCGGATGGAGAAGCCAACCCATGCCGGGCCTGTATTTTTGCAGGATGAAGGAGATGAGAAAGACGTTCGAGACGTGCAGGGACGGAAAGCAATTATAAGGTTTGTCCAACCAATAGTAGAAAGAAACGAGGGCGTAGGCCCATCCGCGGTCGGGATCGACGTCGGGACGAAGACGATACTCCACCGGAAAAACCGAGAAGATCAAGAAATGCAGACTGACGCAGAGGACGACGGCCAATACGATTTTTTTGAAAAACACGAGATCGTCCACCATGAGATACGCCAGCGCCATGAAAAAGAACTCCATGATGTAGGCGAAGATCAGCGCGGGATAGAGGGGAAGCCTCGCCTCAAAGGGGAAATCCAGATGATAGGTGACGCTTCTCAATCCGGTCACCTCGTTCAGGATGAAATAACCGCCCAGGTAGTAGACAAGGACGGAGAAAAAGAGTGCGTTTTTGGCCAGACGGTCTCGGGCGCTCATTCTCGGAAATCTTTCTCAGAGAAAACGTCGGCTGTAAAGACTTCTATCGTCGTTTCCGGTGACCTCCAACTGTCCGCAGGAAGGCCCGCTTTGCGACACGTCGCGGAAAGAAACGTCTCCCGATTCCATCCCTCCCGCGACGCGACTTGCGGCAGCAACAAGCCCCTCGAATGCCCCTGGGAGATCATGAGACCGTGCTCTCCGATCCGGATTTTCTCCAGACGATCGTGTGACAGCTTTTCCATGGGAGAGAGAACCGAGACTTCGATCTCAATGTCCGGCAATTCTTCCGAGCGCACCGACGAAAACCGAGGGTCCCCCGTCGCCGCTTGAATCGCCATTTCCTGCACGGTCAGAAACAGAGGACGATCCGCTACGAGACGCCCGATGCATCCTCTGAGGTCACCGTGCTTTTCCAAAGTCACGAAGGCTCCCCTCTTTTCCGACAAAGCCCCCCGCTTCGGCTCCACGCGGGCATAGCCTCGGCCCGCCAAATACGTTTCGAGGCTCCGCCGGGCGATACCCAAGATCTCCCTTTTTTCCTCATCCGTCAGGTTCACAGTCAAATATTAACAGTTTCCTTTCGACGATACTTTGATTAAAATAAAGCCATGAAATTTACGCTCATCGGTCTTCTAGCCCTCACGGTCGTTGGTCTTGGCGGCTGCGGGAACAATTCCGAACCGGCCGCAGAACAGCCCCCGGCGGCCGCGAATGAACCGACGGCGCCGGCTGCGGCCACACCACCGCCTGCGACGCCCCCCGCCTCTCAGGATGAAAATCAGGCGGAGGCCGCGAGCGCCCTGACCTTGGGACATGTCCTCGGCGAGTGGAAGGCGTCCAGTTGGACGGTCAACCAGACCGACACGGATCCCAACGGTCAGGTCGCGGACATGAAGCCTCCCCCGGAACCGCACCTGGCCCTGACGATCCGCCAAGACGGAACCTACACGCTGACGAACACGGACGCCGGAAAGGGATACGCGCAGTATGCCCCCTCGCACTCGATGATAGGCGTCAGCAAGGTCTATAGCAAAACTCTGAACGTCCCGAAACCCGACCGGCCCGGCGTCTATTCGGGAAACCTCCTCTTCCCCGGACAGGACAAGATGATCATCGACTTGATGCCCGATCATCCCTTCACGGTCACCATCACCGGAACGACGACGATGGTCTGGCATGATTTCCGGGCCAACAAAAACTCCTCTATGGACCTGACCTGGGAAAGGGTTTATTAATCTCTCCCTATGCTGAAGGGAAAGACCATCGTCCTCGGCGTATCCGGAGGCATCGCGGCCTACAAGGCCTGCGAACTGACCCGACGCCTGGTGGAGCGAGGCGCGGATGTCCATGTCATGATGACCAAGGCGGCGCGCGAGTTCGTGACGCCCCTCACCTTCCAAACCTTGAGCAATCACCCCGTTCACACGGACCTCTTCAATCTGACGCAAGAGCAAGAGATCGGACATATTTCGCTTGCCGACCGGGCGGAGGCGATCGTCATCGCCCCCGCTACGGCGGACTTGATCGCCCGGATCGCGCATGGCCTCTGCGACGACCTCGTCACGACCGTCCTTTGCGCCACCCGCGCCCCCGTCGTTCTCGCGCCCGCCATGAATGTCAACATGTGGAACAATCCCATCACGCAGGAAAATCTGACCAAACTCCGGGGACACGGCTACGTCATCCTGGAGCCCGAATCCGGATCGTTGGCCTGCGGTTACGAAGGCAAGGGACGCCTCCCCGATGCCGAAGCCATCATCGACCTCCTTGAAAAAACCATCTCCAAGAAAAAGATCCGCCAGGTCACGTAAGCCGCTCCGCGTCTTGGTCACTGCGGGACCGACGCGCGAGTTCTTCGACCCGGTTCGATTTCTATCGAATCCCTCATCCGGAAAAATGGGTTATGCCTTGGCCGAAGAGGCCGCACGGCGCGGACATTCGGTCGTTCTCGTTTCGGGGCCCGTCACGCTGGGGCCTCCGAGAAAAGTTCGACTGATCCGCATTGAAACCGCCGTCGAAATGCTCAAGGTCGTCCTGAAGGAAGCGTTCAAGGCGGACCTGGTCCTCATGGCCGCCGCCGTCTCCGACTTCCGCCCAGCCCTCTCTCTTTCCAAAAAGTTTAAGAAAACGGGCAAAGGGTTGACGGCCCGTTTCGTCCCGAATCCCGATATCCTGAAAACCCTGGGAGGCCGCAAAAAGCCGGGACAACTCCTCGTCGGCTTCGCCGCCGAAACCGACCATCTCCGACGAAACGCCCTCAAAAAGCTCCGCAAAAAAAATCTGGATCTGATCGTCGCCAACACGGTCGGCGGACCTCAAGGAGGGTTCGAGAGCGACCGGAACAGCGCCGTCCTTCTCTCCTCATCCGGAATCGAACGGAAACTCGCGCCGATGACCAAGACGCGAATGGCGGGAAAGATTTTGGATTTTGTGTGTGAAACCCTTCTCGAGGTTCAGAGCAAATCGCTGACCGTCGGCAAGGTTCCGGGGCGGTAAATCGTCTCCCGAAGCGCCGACTTCACCTTGACGAGGAAGTGGTCCGCCTGAGCCGTGGTGATGATTCCCTTCTTGGTCAGGCGTCGGAGTTCGTGACGCATCTCCTTGGCGTAGAGCAACTTTCCCTCTCCCGTCGGATCCACCTTCGTGCAGGGCGCTTTTTCCGGATCCTTCAAGAAGGTCATGACGGACTCGACGGCCAAAGACCGGTAGTCTTCGATGTCCTTATCCGAGAGCTTGAAACGAGACCCTTCGTGCACTTTTTCCATCATGATCTTCCAATGGCGGAGCTTATGAAGCGTGAGGACGCTGCGGAAGATTCGTCGGTTCGTCTTAAAGGAGAAAAGGGTGCGACGCAGCATCCGCTCGAAGAGCGCATCATTATGGCTGAACTCCATTTCACTGATCTTTTGGGCCAGATTCCAAATCTTCTTGGGTCGCTTGGAGTCGAACCGCATCTCCCAGTAGACATGGCCGAGGGTGAGCGTCGGATAACACCGGATCGTCTTAAAGGGCACGAAATAATTATGAGAGATGATGTCGACGGCCAAGTGAGAGAGATACCCCAGCGCCGCCGCCTGTTGGCGCTCGTCCCCCGACTCCTTAGCTTCGTTCAGGATGAGGAACCCGACGCGCCAGTTGTGGCAATTATAGACGTAGTCGACGTAGTCCTTCCCCACGGTGATGTCGGCCGCCAGCGCCCCGTAGAGAAAATCGAACGGATAGCGGGTCAGCAGATCCTTGACCATCGGTCCGTACATCGATAGGTGTTGAAGGGCTTCTTGTGCGTAATCGACGTGCGTGATCGGTCCCCAGGCCCAGGCGTGCGCCGGATAGAAGAAGAGCGCGACGGCGGCGATTAAGAAAACGGCTATCACGGTAGGAGTTTATGCCATTGAAAGAGGAACTCAAGGCCCAACTGGAGAATGTGATCGATATGGGAGTGACCGAAGTGCTTAAGCGAAAAAATGTGTCGCAACAGATGGGGGGCATCGGGGGAGAACGGGATCGCCCCCGATTACCAATAGCATCTGGCTCTGCCAGTGCGGTGCAATCACGGCTTGAAGATATTAGAAACGACCTAGGCGACTGCCAACGTTGCAAGCTTTCCAAAGGCCGCACCCACATCGTCTTCGGCGTGGGGAATCCCGAGGCGAAACTCCTCTTCGTCGGCGAAGGACCCGGACGCGACGAAGATCTCCAGGGAGAACCGTTCGTCGGCCGCGCCGGACAGCTCCTGACGAAAATGATCGAGGCGATGGGCTACAAACGTTCGGAGGTCTACATCGCGAATATCGTCAAATGCCGCCCGCCCGACAACCGCTACCCCGAGCCGGAAGAGGTCGAGACCTGCCTCCCTTTCCTGCACCGCCAGATCGAGGCGATCCGGCCCAAGATCATCGTCACGTTGGGTAATCTGGCCACGCAAACTCTGCTGGAAACGAAGGCGGGCATCATGTCCTTGCACGGGAATTTTAAGGACTTCCGCGGCATCCAAGTCATGCCGACCTATCATCCGGCCTTCCTGCTCCGGAACCCTAATATGAAAAAGCCCTGTTGGGAGGACCTTCAGAAGGTCATGCGGGAGATGAAGAAATTCGACTGACCTTGTCAAAATCGGCCACCTGGTCGCGTCCGCTCTCTTTCGCGCGGTAGAGGGCGATGTCCGCGGCGTCGATCAAGCCCTCCATCGTCTTGGCGTCGTCCGGATAGGAAGCGACGCCGATGCTCACCGTCAACTTTTCCTTCTTTTCCAGGGCATGAAACGCATGCGCCCGCACGAGGGCCGCGATCTTCTCCGCCACGAGCAGCCCGTCCCGTTTCGGCGTATTGGGCAGGATCAGGACAAACTCCTCGCCTCCGAACCGGGCGAAAAAATCGACCTCCCGGATCCTCGAATTCACAAGATGGACGAACTCCTTGAGACACTCGTCCCCCGTCAAGTGACCGTAGCGGTCGTTGAACGTCTTGAAATAATCGATATCGATCATCAGGAGCGAAAACGGTTTCTTGAAGCGCTGCGAACGCTTGATCTCCAGAGGCAGGGCCTCCTGGAAGTGGCGGCGGTTGAAGAGCTGAGTCAATTCGTCTCGGACGGACAGTTCGCGCGTCCGCGAGTAGAGCTTGGCGTTGACGATCGCGATGGCGAGCTCCACGGTCAGCGTGTTTAGGAAACGGATCTCTTCCTTTGAAAAACTGTCCACGCCGCTTCGGAACATGTTCAGAACGCCGACGACCTTCTTCTTCATGATCAGGGGAACGGCGAGGAAGGACCCGTCCTCCCTCTTCTCTCCTTTATAGTGGAGATATTCGGAGTCCTTGCGGGTATCGGCGATGTAGACGGTCTCTCCCTTGGCGAGGACCCGTCCCGTAATGCCTTCTTCGTGGCCGAAGGTCATGCCCAAGACTCGGTTTTCGTCTTGGAACCCCCGGGCCACCTTGACGACCAAACGGTGTTCGGCCTCTTCATAGACCAAGAGGGCGAACTCGTGAAAGCCCAGGTTGTCGTCGATGAAATGCTCCACGACATTGTAGAGCTCGTCGATCTCCAGGATTCCGCTCACGTCCTGAGAAAAATGATAGAGGAGACGAAGCTCCTTCAGACGCGCCTCCAGATCCTGGTTGGCCTTCTGGATGAACCTCCCCTTCTCCCCTTCCATCTCCTTCAAGGCCTCTTTCACCTTGGGCCCCGCTTGGGTCAGGATGAGCTGACCCTCCGTACCCAACCTGTATGCGCCCAGGGG
>CAZWYB010000034.1:13124-17163 GCA_964637745.1 uncultured Pseudomonadota bacterium | reverse complement strand
TGTTCCTGTGGACCGCCTGGATCGATGATTCCTTTTCGTCTCCAGGTCCTTCGTAGACAAAGGTCGTGACGGGCGGAGTCCGGGCGCTGATGAGGTAGTTCCCGGGTCTTAAGGGTTGGACGCTCGGCGGTCCTCCCCCGGCCTGTTCCACTTTTTCAATGACGATCGGGAGCCGCGCATAATCCTCGAGGGCGGGTCGCGGCAACGCTCGATAACCCGCAAAGACCTGGTGGGCGAGTTTGATGCCGATAGTGGCCGTCACGGCCTGGTACAATTCTTGAGATTTCTGGTCGGCAAGCTGCCCGACAAAGAGCCGGAGGCAGGCCTGGGCCTCATCCCGGCGCCCTTCGAGGAGCAACCGCCGGGCCTCGTGCCAATCCGTCGTGTTTTGAAGATAGCCCGCCCCCGTCAAGCGCTCAATCGCCTGGATGGTCCCCTCCCCCAAATGAGCCGGACTCCCCAAAACTTGGGTCAGGCGAGCAAAGACCCCTTGAACCGGGGCCGCGGAAAAAAGAAGGGACGTCGTCTGTATCACGATATTTCATCGCTAAAGATTCCGGAAAGTTACGTTGATTTTGAGTGGATTAAGGCTAAGGCGCAATCGAGAACGGACTCTTCCCCTCGGGGTGGTTTTCCAAGAGGTAGTTGATATCCAAAATAAAATCTTCACGGCTGTAACCCGACATATCCACCTTCTGTGTGTCCATCCGAATGGCGTCGCAGGGACAGGCCTCGACACAGAGCCCGCAAAAGACGCAGCGGAGGAGATTGATGTTGTAGGTCGTGGGATATTTTTCGATCTTCGGATCCGGGCTCTCCGCCGCTACGATCTCGATGCACTCCGCCGGACAGGCCGTGGCGCAAAGCATGCAGGCCGTGCACCGAACTTGGCCGTCCGGTCTCTTCATCAAACGATGCTCCGCACGATAATCTTCCGGAATGGGTTTGGGCTGCTCGGGATACTCATAGGTCTGAATCTTTTCGAAACGGAAGAGATGCTTGACGAGGTGCTTCATTGTCGTTAGAAGCCCGCGCATCGCTTCGACCACGTAGATCCGCTCCCAAAAAGAGAGCGGCCTCCGAGGAATCACTTTGATTTTCGGGGCGTTTTCGCTCACGCGTGACTACCTCTCATGAGGAAAAAGATTAGTCAACGTGATAGACTCGAGGCAAAATAGAGCAGGGCTTTGACGCAGTTTGACAAGGTTGAAGTCCATCGAGTATCGTTATTACACCATGGCTGACCTTCAAAAAGCATTAAAAGTCGAAAAAATTCAGACGCTTAAGATTCGTCCGGCCCTGGCCGTCGACCGAACGACGCCCATTAAGAACGTCCTGACCCGCATGAGGGAGGAAAAGAAGGGTTGCGCCGTCATTCTGGAAGGGAAAAAGGTCGTCGGCATTTTCACCGAGCGTGACGCCATGACCAAAATCATTGAACAAAAGATGGATTTGAAGACCTTTATCGAAACGGTCATGACCCCGGATCCGAAGGTTTTAAAGGTCAGCGATTCCGTCGCCGATGCCATCCGCTTGATGAGCCAAGGGAGCTATCGTCATATCCCTTTGGTCAATGACAACGGAGAAGTCTCCGGTCTCCTGAGCGTCCGTGACCTGGTCCAATATCTCGCCGAACATTATCCTTACGAGGTTTATAACCTACCGCCGGATCCTAATCAGGTGATGAGCACCCCGGAAGGAGCCTAGGAGTGATAAAGGAGCGCCCATGAAGGAGATCGAAGAAGTTAACGACGTCGTCATCCGGTTCGCCGGAGACTCCGGCGACGGCATGCAGTTGACGGGGACGCAGTTCACCAATACGGCCGCGATCCTCGGAAACGACCTCTCGACGCTCCCCGACTATCCGGCCGAGATCCGGGCCCCCGCGGGCAGCCTGCCCGGAGTTTCGGCCTTTCAGATCAACTTCTCCTCCCGCGACATCCGGACGCCGGGCGACGCCCCGGACGTACTGGTCGCCATGAACCCCGCCGCCCTCAAGACCAATTTGAAGGACTTGAAGGAAGGCGGCATCCTGATCGCGAATGAAGACGCCTTTACGGAAGGGAACCTCAAGAAAGCGGGTTATGCGGCCAACCCGCTCACGGACGACGCGAGCCTGTCCAAGTACCAACTCTACAAGATCCCCATTACGACGCTCAACGCGAACTCCCTGCAAGGATCCCAGCTTTCCAAGAAGGAGGCGGACCGTTGCAAGAACTTCTTCGCCCTGGGACTCATGTTTTGGCTCTACGACCGATCCTTCGAACACACGGTTCAGTGGATCAACGACAAGTTCAAGAAAAACCCCGTCGTGGCGGCGGCGAACGTCACGGCGCTCAAGTCGGGATATTATTTTGGTGAAACGGCGGAAATCTTCAAAAAGCATTTTCACGTCTCCAAAGCCAAGCTCGCACCGGGCGTTTACCGGAATATCACGGGGAACGAGGCGACGGCCTTAGGGTTCATCGCCGCCTCCAAGCTGGCCAACAAGACCCTCGTTTTGGCGAGCTACCCCATCACGCCGGCTTCCGACATCCTTCATGAACTCTCCCGTCACAAAAATTTTGGGGTCGAGACCCTGCAGATGGAAGATGAAATCGCCGCCGCCGGAGCCGCATTAGGGGCTTCTTTCGCGGGGGCCCTTGGCCTCACCACCACCAGCGGACCGGGTCTCGCCTTAAAGGCGGAGACCATCAACCTGGCCGTCATGACCGAATTGCCGATGGTCATCGTCGATGTCCAGCGCGGCGGGCCATCGACGGGATTGCCGACGAAGACCGAGCAGGCCGATCTCCTTCAATCCCTTTTCGGAAGAAACTCCGAAAGCCCCGTCGCGATCGTCGCCCCTTCCACGCCGTCCGACTGCTTCACCATGGCGGTGGATTCCTTCCGCATTGCGGTCAATCCCATGACACCGGTGTTCTACCTCTCAGACGGCTACCTGGCCAACGGCTCGGAACACTGGTTGATCCCCGATCCGGACAAGCTCCCCAAGTTCATCATCCAGCATCCGACCGATCCCAAGACCTTTCACCCCTACGCGCGCGACGAAAAGACGCTCTCGCGGCCCTGGGCGATTCCGGGAACACCGGGCTTGGAACACCGCATCGGCGGTTTGGAGAAGGCGAACGTTACAGGCAACGTCAGCTACGATCCTCAAAATCACGACTTCATGTGCCGGCTCAGGGCCGAAAAGATCGAGCGCATCGCCGACGACATTCCGCCTCTCGAGGTCTTTGGAAAACCGCAGGGAGAAATCCTGGTCGTCGGCTGGGGAGGCACCTACGGCGCCATCACCTCCGCCGTGGAGGAGATGCAAAAGTCGGGGTTTTCCATCTCCAGTATCCATTTGCGTTACCTGAACCCCTTCCCGAAGAATCTGAAGGAAATCTTGTCGCACTTTGAAACCATCATCGTGGCCGAATTGAACCTGGGCCAGCTCTGCATGCTTTTGAGGGCCAGGTTCCTCGTGAACGCCAAGAGCCTGAATAAGGTCCAGGGACAACCATTTAAGGTCAGCGAAATCATCGCCGGCATCAAACGCCTGGCCGAACCCAAGGAGAAGAGAAAATGGGCGTAGACAGCAAGGAAGTGGCTCAAGTGCCCGCGTTGACCCGAAAGGACTTCGTTTCGGATCAGGAGGTCCGTTGGTGCCCCGGCTGCGGGGATTACGCGATCTTGGCCCAAGTGCAAAAGGTGTTGGCGGACCTCAAGGTGCCGCGCGAGAATTACGTCTTCATCTCGGGCATCGGATGCTCGTCCCGCCTCCCCTACTACGTCAACACCTATGGCTTTCACACGATCCACGGACGCGCCCCGGCGATCGCCACGGGCGTCAAATCCCTTCGGGAGGACTTGAGCGTGTGGGTCGTCACCGGAGACGGGGACGGTCTCTCCATCGGCGGCAACCACCTGATGCACGCCCTGCGGCGGAACGTCGATCTGAAGATCCTGCTCTTCAACAACCGGATCTACGGCCTGACCAAGGGGCAATACTCGCCGACGTCCGAACTGGGCAAGAAGACCAAGTCGACGCCGG
>CAZWYB010000034.1:0-13114 GCA_964637745.1 uncultured Pseudomonadota bacterium | reverse complement strand
GTACCCTCGTGGGGACCATGGAGCGTGCAGGAAGCCACACAGGGGCCTCCTTAATCGAAATCTTTCAGAATTGCGTGATCTTCAATGACGAGGCCTTCAAGGACGTGACCGACCGTCAGATCCGCTCGGACCATTTGATCGCCCTCGAGCACGGAAAACCCCTGATCTTCGGCAAGGAGAGAAACAAGGGGATTCGGCTCAAAGGCCTCCACCCCGAGGTCGTCACCCTGGGCGAGGGCGTCTCCGAATCCGATTTGGTCGTTCATGACGAAGCCAATCCGGATCCGAGCTACGCCTTTCTGCTTTCGACCCTCGACGAACCCAACTATCCCGTTCCCGTCGGCACTTTCCGCAATATCGAAAAGTCGACTTATGATCAGTTGCTCCGCACTCAGATCGCGCAGGCGAAGCAAAAGCAGGGTGAAGGGGACTTGAGGAAGATTTTGTTTGGAACGGAAACGTGGACGGTGGTTTAATCGGGGCCGGGAGGAGATTCCGTGAAATGCCCTTACTGCGGTCAAAATAACATCGCCGGCTCGGACGAGTGTGAAAGTTGCCACGAAGACCTGGCCTCCCTCGACGGCGTCGTTCCGCGCACCAAGATTGAAAGAGTTCTGATGAGCGACCCGATCGCGAAGCTCTCCCCGCGCCCGGCGCTCGCCGTCGACCGTCAAACCAGCGCCTTCGAGGCGGTCCGGAAGATGAACGCCGCAAAGATCGGTTCGGTTTTGGTCGTCTCAGGGGAGCGCGTCGACGGCATACTGACCGAACGGGACATCGTTCATAAAGTCCTGGCCGTCGGGCATGATCTCAACAAGACGGCGGCCGAAACGATCATGACGCCCGATCCGGAAGAACTCTCTGTGGACGATACGCTTGCCTATGCCGTCAACCGCATGGCCGTCGGCGGTTATCGCCATATCCCGGTCACAAAGAACGGAAGGCCGGTCGGCATCATCTCCATCCGCGACGTTTTGAAATATTTGGCCAAGCTGTTCCCCTAGCCTCTTGAAAGCGGAACCCCTTCAGAAAGGTGATCTTGTCTCCATCGCCGCACCCGCGGGGCCGTTCAACCGGACGCGTTTTCGGAAAGGAGTCTCGCTCCTGAAAAAAGCGGGATTTCGCGTCTCCTTTGAAAAAGGGATTTATGCCCGGCGGGACTACCTCGCCGGGGACGACCGCCGTCGCGCGTCGGAACTGGACCGATCGCTTTCGGACAACCATTCCAAGGCCGTTCTTTTCGCCCGGGGCGGATTCGGATGCCAAAGGGTTGTCCCCTTTTTGCGGAAAAAATGCCATCCGAAGATCGTCGTGGGTTCGAGCGACCTGACCGTCGTCCTTATCCATGTGTGGAAACGCCATCGTCTGCCTTCCTACTACGGTCCGATGGTCGCCCCTCACCTGATCGACCCGAAAAATGTAAAACGCCTTTTCCGCGCACTCACGGACCCTCAGTTTCATCGGAAGCAGTCGATCACGGCAAAGAAGGTCTTGAAACCCGGCCGAGCGAGCGGCCGCCTGGTCGGCGGATGTCTGTCCCTCTTGACCGCCACGCTCGGCACCCCTTGGGAGGTCGAGATCGGCGACGACCTCCTCTTTCTGGAGGACACGCACGAGGAGGCCTATGCGGTGGACCGTATGCTCACGCAGTTGGAGCAGGCGGGAAAACTGAAAAAGATCCGCGGTCTGATCCTCGGTACGTTTCGCCAAAAGCAAATTCTCTTTCCGAAATCGGTGGAACAGGTCTTTCGGGACAAATTTAAAAGCTTTCGCGGTCCGATTCTTTGGGGCATCCGGTTCGGTCACTGCCCCGACCCTCTCTTCATTCCGTTCGGAGGCAAAGGCCGCATTCAAGGAAACCGACTCATCGTCACGGAAGGGATCTTCTGATGTCCCGGATCGATGAGGTCATGCTTAAAGGGATCGAGGAAAAAGTTTTCCCAGCTGCGTCTCTTTTGGTGGCCTCAAGAGGCGATATCGTTTACCGAAAAAACTTCGGCCAAGCGAATGAGACGATGATCTTCGATATCGCCTCCCTCACGAAGCCCATTGTCACCACGTCCCTGAGCCTCCTCGCCGTGCGGGAAAAAGGTCTTTCCCTGAACAGCCAGGCGGTCCGCTACGTCCCGGCCTTCGAAGCCTACGACAAATCGAAGATCACCATCCGGCATCTGCTCAAGCACACCTCCGGACTCCCGGCCTGGCGACCCTACTTCCAAGACGTCGCCAAGGAACACCCCGATCTGGTGGGAAAACGGGAAAGTCGTCGGCTCTACGTCCCTAAACTCTCGGAAGAGCCTCTTGAAATGCCCGTCGCTTACCAGCGGATCTATAGCGACTTGGGTTTTATCCTCCTGGGGATTCTTTTGGAGGATTTTTTTCAAGCCCCGCTCGACCGCTTATTCGCGGAGAAGATCGCCACCCCCCTCGACCTGAAGGATACCTTTTTCCTCCCCGTGGAAAATCGAGAGAAGAAAGCCGCCGAACGGTTTGCACCCACGGAAAACTCGGAATGGCGAAAACAGGTGATTCGGGGAGAGGTCCACGACGATAACGCCTACACGCTTGGCGGGGTCGCCGGTCATGCCGGCCTCTTCTCGACGGTCGACGACCTGCATCGCTTTCTCACGGCCGTGGAACAGGCGGTCGATCGCGGCCACCCGTTATTCCCTCAGGAATTGACCCTGGATTTCCTGGGACCGACGGTCAAGTTCAAGCTCGGATGGGACGTCCCATCGGCCCAGAAATCCCAAGCCGGAAAATATCTTTCAAAAAACACGATCGGCCATCTGGGATACACCGGCTGCTCCTTCTGGGCGGACCTGGATCAAAATTTTCACATCATCCTCTTGACCAATCGCGTCCATCCGTCGTCTAAGAACGAGGCGATCAAGGAGTTTCGGCCCAAGATTCATGACGTCGTCTATGAAGAGCTCATCGCCAAGCGTTAAACGGATCCACCTGATCGCCGTGTGCGGCACCGGAATGGCCTCGTTGGCGGGACTCCTCAGGGAAAAAGGTTGCGACGTGACGGGTTCGGATGCGAACGTCTATCCGCCCATGAGCGACCAGCTCGCGGCTCTCGGCATCCCCATTCAGTTGGGCTACAAAGCCGAAAATATCACCACGGCCCAGCCGGATCTCGTGATCGTCGGCAACGCCATCTCGAAAAACAATCCGGAAGTTGAGGAAGTCCGAAAGAGAGGGCTTCCTCTCCTCTCCATGCCGGAGGCCTTCGACCGTTTTTTCCTCTCCGACCGCTTCCCGATCGTCGTTGCGGGGACGCATGGCAAAACAACGACCGCGTCGATCCTCTCCTGGCTTCTGGAGAGAACGGGACAATCGCCGGGCTTTTTTGTCGGCGGCATTCTGAAAAACTTCGACCGGTCTTACCAATTGGGAACGGGCGATTACTTCGTCATCGAAGGGGACGAGTACGACTCGGCCTTCTTCGACAAGGGGCCCAAATTTCTGCACTACCGCCCGAGGATCCTGATCCTCAACGCGGTGGAGTTTGATCACGCCGATATCTACCGCGATCTCAACCATGTGTTGGAGGCGTTCTCCAAGCTGATCGACCTGCTCCCTCCGGACGGCTTGATCGTGGCGGATGGGGACAACAGGAATGTCCGCTCCCTGATCGCACGCGCCAAGTGCCGGGTCCTCACCTTCGGGGTGAATGGCGGATGCGATCTGGAGGCCGCCAATGTGTCTTTGGGAGAGACGACCTGTTTTCAGCTTGTGCGGAAGGGCGAGCGCGTCGGGGACTTCGAAAGCCCGCTCGCGGGGCGGCACAACTTAAAAAACCTTCTGGGTGCGCTGGGAGCGCTTCTGGACCTGGGACTCCGGCCTGCAGACGTCGCCGTCGCCCTCAAGGAATTCAAAGGCATTAAGAGACGACAGGAGGTTCTGGCGACGATCCGCGGCGTGACGCTCGTCGACGATTTCGCCCATCACCCGACGGCAGTCTCCGAAACGCTCGCGGCGTTGCGATCCAAATACGGGACGCGGAGGCTTTGGGCGATCTTCGAGCCGCGCTCCAACACCACGCGACGGAACGTCTTTCAAGAGGACTTCGCCGCGGCCTTCGACGCGGCCGACGAAATCATCTTCGCCGCCCCCTACCTGCCGGAGAAGATTCCGGAGCCCGATCGTCTGCATCCCGAAGACGTCGTCGCCGATCTCCAAAAGAGGGGCAAAAAGGCCTTGTATATCCCGGATGTCGAACACATCGTCGACACCGTCGCCAAGGAAGCGGCCCCGGGAGACGTCCTCTGCCTCATGTCCAACGGCGGATTTGGCGATATCTACCGCAAGATGATTGAGGCTTTAAAAAAATAAGCGAGTGTGGCCATATACGGGGCCATGACAAGGGCAGGAAAAAGCCTTCTCTTTTCCTTCCTCACCTTCGCGGCGCTCCTGCTGGCCGGCGTCTATACCCTTCACAGCACGCGCTTTCACAACTTTCTGCTCTCCTTCATCCAACGCGCCACCGGATGGAAGGTCAAAACCTTCAAATCGGAGATCCATATTCTGCGCACGATGCTCGTCCTGAAGGGTTTCGACGCCGAAGATCCCAAGGGACGAATTCATATCACCGGCGAACGCCTCCTCTTCAATCTCAGCGCGCTTTCGCTCCTCCGCGGAAAGTTGGTCGTGAGCGACTTGGAGGTGGACCACCCCCTGATCGACCTCTCCAAGCTGCCTCCGACCGCTGGGCCCGAGCCCGATTTTTTAAGCATCGGACTGCCGCATGCGATGAACCAATTCTTTCGAACGTTCGACCGCTCGCTTCTTCTGCAAAATCTGATCTTGGAGCGCATCGACCTCCGCGATGTGGTCTTGATCCGTTACGGCGACAAAACGACGACCCTGAAAGACCTGAAGTTCGCCGCGGCGGCGAACTTACTCCGGCAAATCGAGGTAGGAGCGCATTTGGAAGGCGTTTCGGGACTTTCCGACCTCGAATCGGCGGATATTGAGGCGACGCTCAACCGGAGCGGTCTCAACGTCAAGCGCGCGGATATCGACTTCACAAAGGTCAAACTTTCGGTGTCGGGCACCTGGAAGGGAACCTTGGAAAAGGGAGAACTCGCTTTGGATGGAGGCCTGCAGGCGCCCACGGTCTTGTCTGAGCCGCTGCATTTCGCCGCGAACGCCTCCGTCGAAAAGTCCACGGCGGTGATCAAGAAGTTGGAGGCCCAGTTGGGGAAGGCGACCTTTCAAGGCAAAGGAAGCTTCCAAGTGATGAAACGGATTTACGAGCTAACCTTCACCGCGAAGGACTTGCCGCTGGAGGCGATCTTTTCCAAAATGCCGAGCCCCATCCTGGGGCCGGCTAAGGGCATGGCGACGGTCGAAGGAAAGGCCTCGGGTCAATTCCCCAATTTGGAGGCCAAAGCGAAAGCGACGATCGAAGAGCTTCACCACACCTCCCTGCATGCGGGACGCGTGGACGGGCTTTTGGATTTTCATTGGCCGGAGCTGGACTGGGAGGCCGACATCAAGCCTGCGGCGGGCGGTCCGACGCAGGGTCACGTGAAGGGAGGAGTCGCCTTCAAAATCCTGGCCGGTCCCGAATACGAGGGAAAACGGAAGGCGACCCTGAAGACCTTGGATTTGACTTTCGCGGGCGGCAGTCTCCGCGATCTGGTGCCAACACTGAACGTTTCGGGAAGTCTGGACGCGCAGCTGCTATTAAAAGGGGTCTCCGGAACGACTTCGGCGGATGGAACGGGCCACGCGAAGGTCACCAACGGACATTGGTTCTTGGGTGACGTTCCGTCGCTCACCACGGAGATCGCCTTTCACCCCCATGGTAAAATCGTCTTTACCAAGACCGAAATCCAGCTCCCGACGTTTTCCACCCTCCTCTGGCCCAACCCCATCAACCTGGACACATCCGGCGATTCGGTCCTCTTTTCCGGGCAACCGACGAACGGGTTTTCGATCAAAGGCCGTTATGAGAAGGAATCAGGCTATTTCCATATCGACTCCTACGAAATCGCCAAATCGGGTACAAATCTCAAGGGGTCTCTGGGTTTGAGGCGCGGGGGAGCGGTCGAGGGTAAGATGCTCGGAGCCCTCAATCTCTCCTGGTTGAGCGCCTTTCCCGCCTTCTTCCGCGACGCCGACGGCATCGCCCAAGTCGACCTGTCCCTCTCCGGAACGACGCACCAGCCGGCCTTGAAGGGAAAGGTGGAATTCAACAACGATGACATCCAGCTCCGAAACTTTCCCGAACTCTCGGGCCTAACCGGAACCCTGGGCGTCGACGGCCCTACCGTCACTCCGAAAATTTCCGGTTATCTGGGCGACGGAAAATTCGACTTGAGCGGTCATCTTAGTTTGGAGGGAACGAAGCCTCAGGAGTTCGATCTGGCCCTTCGGGGACGGAACCTGACTTACTCCCGTCCCAATACTTATCACATCGATTTCGACGCCGACGTCACCTTAAAGGGCCGCATGCCGTCCCCCCGATTGGAAGGCCGGATCGATGTCGTGGACGGGCGTTACACGAAGCCTTTCGTCATCCGCGAGCTCGTCTTGAAGCCCTTCGAGGAGGAGACGCTTTTTGAGCCGGACCCCTGGCAGGCGGCCTTGGCTCAGCTTGAATTGAAACTGTCCATCAAGAATTCCGGCGATCTGAGGATCAAGAACAACATCGCGGACATCCTGCTCTTCTCCGCTCTGGATGTGGAAGGGACTTATGGCCGCCCAAAGATCGGAGGCGCCTTGACCTCTTCCGAGGGCCAATTGACGCTCTTCGGTGAAAATTTCGCCTTGAACGAGGGCCGGTTGGAATACATCGATCCGGCGAGGCAGGAGCCTTATCTGACACTTGTCGCCCAACAGGACATCAACTCTCAGTACACGGTCAACGTCGAGGTCAAAGGCTTCCTCTCCAATCTGGCGCTGAATCTGACGAGCACCCCGTCGCTTCCACGGGAAGATATCTTGTCACTGCTCACCGCCGGCGTCACTCAAGAGGAGCTCCGCCAAAGCGGCCGGTCGCTTCGATCCGTTGGGAGCGGTGTCTTGGCCGGGGAAATTTCGGGAATCGTGGAGCGTCCGGTGGCGCGCAAGACGGGACTGGACGTCTTTCGCCTGGAGGCCTCGGACTCGGGCAGTCTCACCAAAATGGCGGTCGGGAAAAACGTCACCGACCGCCTGACTCTCGAGTTTCAAAGCGACTTCGCGCCCGAAACTGCGCAAAGATCCCTGCAAGCCAATTACTATCTCACGGACAACATCCTCCTCAAAGGCAATAAGACCTGGGAATCGACTTCTCTTCCGAACTACAATCTTAATATCTCCTTCCGTTTCCGGCTATTTTAGTTAAAGAATGACGGGAACTATGAGACTTTCGCGACGCGCCGTGGCGGCGGGGACGATGCTCTTGACGGTTCTAGGCGCCTCCCTCTTTGCCTCGCCGCAGTCGCGCATCGTATCGATCGAGATCGTCCATGAGGGCCTGAGCGTCCCGTCCAAACCGACTCATCGAGAAAAGCCGACTTACGTCTCCGACGATGAGGTCCGCAAAGTCCTCCCTTTGAAGGAGGGTGACCCCTATGATCCCGCCGTCGTGGAAAAGGCCGTTTCCTATCTCAAAAAATGGGGACGGTTCGCGGATGTCTCGGTCGAGACCCTGAAGGCTGGCGGGCGTTCCGGAGATGTCTCCCTCCGCTTTCATCTCAAATACGTCTTTATGGTCAGCGGGATCGACATTTACGGGACCTATCCTTATCTCTCGACCCGCATCCGCCGCATGGTGACCGTCCACTCGGGAGATCTCTACGACGAGACGGCGGCGCACGACCAAGCGAACCGCATCGATTCCTTTTATGAGCGCCAGGGATATGAAGGGACGGAGGTCGGATTCAAACCCAAGTTCCACGAGGCCAAACACGTGGTCGACGTCCAGTACCATGTGAAGAAGGGCCATCTTCACCGTTATGGGAAGATCACCATTCAGGGAGCGACCGTCTTTCCCCGCAGTTATTTTGTTTCTCAAATCGATCCCCTTCTCTCCTACAAGCCCTCAAGGCTCCGCAAAAGCCTCGATCGCATCCGCAAAAAATATCAGGAAGAAGGTTATTTGTCGGCCCGTGTCCGGCTCGTGGACCTCGGCGAGGACGATACGACCAGAACGGTCAATCCCGTGATCGAGGTCAAGGAAGGAAAGCACGTCACCGTCCTTTTTGAAGGAAACAAACGGGTCTCAGGAAGGGCCCTCAAAAAGCAGATGCCCATGTTCACGGACGGCGGATATGGCGCTTACGAGATCGACGCCTCCACCAAGGCGATCACGGATTATTATCACCGATTGGGATTCCAGGAAGTCACCGCCACCAGCGAGGTCGAAAAATCGGTCGGCGGCGACGAAACAAAAATGATCGCCCACTTCCGCATTCAGGAAGGCCCTCAAACCCGGGTGAAAAAAATTGATATCGCCGGCAACGAGGAGATCAGTGACCACCAAATCAAGAAAAGGCTGCTCACGAAAGAAAACACGATCTTTGAACGCGGTTATTACCAACCGAGAACCGTGGAACGCGATTTCGAGCGCCTCCCCCAGATCCTCAACAGCCAAGGGGCCTTGGAAGGACAGGCCCTCGACCACAAAACGGAGCTCAACTCCTTTCACGACAAGGCCGACGTTCATTTCACGGTCCAAGAAGGCCCCATCACCCGCGTGAAGGAGATCCAATTCCAGGGGAACGATCATTTCTCCGCAAGCAAACTGACGGGCCGTCTGAAACTCTCCCGCGGCGCCCCTTTTAACGCAGAGATTCTCCCTCAAGACAAAGAGGCCCTGAGCGTCTTCTATGCAAATAATGGATTCCCCTACGCCACGATCACCACCGACATGCAACGGGACGGCGATCAAGTCACCGTCATCTATAAGATCGACGAAGGAAAGGAAGTAACGATCGGAGAGATATTGGTCGTCGGTAATGAAAGAACGGAGCCCAAGGCCGTCCAGCGCGGCATGAGGATCCGCAAGGGCCAAAGGTTCAGTTATCGCAAGATCCTGGAGAGCGAGTCATCTCTACGGCAATCAGGGGCCTTCCGCAGCGTCAACATCCAGACGATCGGCCTGACGGAGAAGGAACCGGTCGTTCACCTCGTCGTCAAGCTGGAAGAATACCGCAAGGTCATCGTCGACTTCGGCGTCACCTACGACACGGATCATTTTTTCACCGGCGATATGACCTTGAGTCAAATCAATCTCTTCGGAACCATCCGTCGCATCAACCTTCGCTTGACCGGCGGGCGGGATATCCAAAAAGGACAGATCATTTTCAAAGAACCTTATTTTCTCGGTTACCCCTTCGAGGCCTCCCTCGACTTTAGTCTCGACAGAGAGATAAGGCCCGGCTTCAAAATCGTCGAAGGCGGGGGTTCCCTGAATTTTCTCCGACAGTTCAATTACCGGACGACCCTGCTCGCCAAATATCAGCTGATTCGGACCTTTTTTTCGGATGTGACCGACGCCACGGGCGCCTCCGAATCCGATCACACCACGTCCAAATTTTCCTTTTCATTCAATTATGACAAGAGGGACTCCTACGCCGATCCCCATCGGGGTTATACGGCCTTGGTCGGCCTTGATATTTCCAATAAGCTCATTGCCTCGACCTTTAATTTCATTCAGCCGAAGGGGTTCATCGCCTACTACATCCCTCTCGGAAACCGAACGACGTGGATCAATTATGTCCGCATGGAAGGGATCAAGGTGTTTGGGGACGAGGACCTGGCCCGGGACAAGAAACTGTTTCTGGGCGGTGATTATTCCGTACGCGGATTCCCAGAAGACGGCGTCGGCCCCATCGGGTCCGATGGACGTCCCGCCGGCGGCCAACTCCTCTTCCTGGCGACCTCCGAACTCCAAACGCTTGTCTTTAAGAATTTCAAGATTGCGGCCTTCATGGATAACGGCAGCCTGACCGACAACTTCAGCCAAGTCGGTTTTGATTCCTTCCGCCACTCCGCCGGGGCAGGCATCCGTTACGTAACGCCCGTCGGTCCGCTCCGCCTCGACTACGGATTTAAATTAGACCGCAAGCCCGGGGAATCGATCGGGCGGCTCCACTTCGCGTTCGGGTACGCCTTCTAAGACTCCTCCAGAAGAGGCAAATAAAAAACCCCCGGAGGCGAGGGCCCCCGGGGGTTTTTTCAACATCAGCTAATTTCCAGATTAGAAGCTGTACGCGAACATTCCGGCAACGCCCGGGGTCAGGCCCATGCTGCCACCCGCTCTGAAGTGCGAGAAGTCGCAGCTGCCTTCGACCACGAATTTCGCGCCATCGGTGATCTGATAGCTCGTGGCCAGGGAGACAGAGTGCATCTGTCCTTGTGCGCCAAGACCCGTTCCGATACCGGTGGTCGCAATGTTCACAGGGTTCGCGGGAACAAGACCGGCCGCAGGCACGCCGCCCGCTCCGCCGTTCTCAAGATCCCACACGAAGCCGTAACGGAGCGTTCCATCCCACACATCGCTGAAGGCATAGCGAGCCTTCAACTGACCGCCGAAGTACTTGGCGTTCTCAGCACCGATGAGTCCACCGTCGTCCTGACGGTACATACCTTCCGCACCGATCCAGAAGGCATCGGATACGGCGAAGTTGCCGTTCAGGTCGCCCAAGAAGGACCAGCCCTTCTTCGTCGGGCCTTCCGGTCCGCCGGCGCCGTTGAACTTGACCCAGCTCTTGTTGCCTTCCTCGCCCCACTTGTAGCTCAGGTTCAAGCCGAAGGACGGGATGTCCGTCAAGGCTCCCGGAGCCGCATCGCTCAACTTGTTCACGACGAACACCTCGAGGCGCGTCGCTTCGGAGAAATCATATCCGAAACGGATACCCGTGATGTTGTGAGGGAGCAACACGCGATGGACGCTGGAGAAGGACACGGTCGACATTTCGTTACGATCGATCGGGTCCAGGCCGATGCCGGAATTGAAACGACCAACGAGGAACTCGATGCCGTTTCCAGCCGGGATATTGGCCGTCACATAGGACTGTTCGATTTCCACCTGACCGCCGCCCGCGTTCATGCGGTGGGGGGAGAAATCGAGGTCCGCACGGATGCGGATGTTTTCACCGAAGCTCTTCGCCAGATCCAATTCGACCTGATCGACGAAGAAGCCAAAGGTGTCGGTCGTCAAGGGCCCTGGCGCCGCCAGACCGTCGGCCAAAATGCCGGCATCCGGAAAGCCCGGGTTCCTTGAGGGACGCTGCCATCCCGTAACCGTCGTCACGTTGCCGGAAATCTCGAGCTCAGAACCCTCTTCGGCTCTGGCCACGATTGCCGGCAGCGCGAGCGCTGCTGCAACTGCCACTACGAGTAGCTTTTTCATTATACTTCCTCCTTATACGTTAAAAGTACTGCATCTTGCGCCTAAAGCAGCCCTGTCGACGATTCTAAAGCCCCGGGTACACCTCAGAGAGTACCCCCCCCAACACCCCCTTTCCTCGTCAGGAATGGCCGCTTTAATGCTTAAAGCCGAATGAAATTACCGGCCCAATTACCTAAAATAGCCCACTATGTCAACAGATAGTTTTAGCAATATTATGCTAATCTGTTGATTTACTTATGATTAAATAACTTATCAAAGACCTATAACTATGTATATCGACACCCAAGATCGAAATCTTGGGAAGTTCGGCTACATAGCGGATGCGGAAAAAGCTGTCAAATTTTTTTATGCAGCGCGTTACGACCGAGTCGGGGCACCCGCCGCAGGCGGGTCGATGACGGAGCGTCCGGAGGCGCAGCCGAAGGACGTGTCGGCGGACCACCGGGCTTGACCTTCCTCAGCAAATAAGCCAAATGACCTCTAATGCCCCCCTGGAAAATCATGATCGTGGACGACGATCCGACCGTCCATAAACTCATCACCAAAAAGCTCGAGGGGGAGGCCTACCAAATCCGCAGCGTTTTCGACGCGACGGGGGCCGTCGACGAAGTCGGGCGGTTTCAACCGGACCTGATCATCTTGGATTTAATGATGCCGCGCACCTCCGGCATCGAGGTATGCCGAGCCATTAAAGAGAACCCCGTGACCCGTCATATCCTGGTCCTCATCCTTTCGGCCAAGGAAACCCAAGACGACCGCATTCGAGGCCTTCAACTGGGCGCCGACGATTACATTTCCAAGCCTTTTCATCTGGCGACTTTGACCCGAAAGATCGAATATATGCTGGGGAAAAAGGCAGCGGCTAACGGCTAGTAGAAGCGTCCGTCCGACACCCCTACCGAACCTCGGCGATCATTTCCACTTCCATGGAGGACGCCAAAGGGAGTTCGACGACCCCAACGACGACGCGGGAATGCCGTCCGGCCTCGCCGAAAATTTCCACCAAAAGATCGCTCGCCGCATCCATCACCTTGGCATGGTCATTAAAGCCGGGATAGGTATTGATATAGCCGGTCACACGGACGATTTTTTTGATTTTATCGAGACTGCCAAGCTCTTGCTTCAGCACCGCAAGGATATTGACCAGGCAGGCCTTGGCCGAACGGCGGGCCGATTCCAGATTCAAATCTTTGCCGACACGTCCCTTGAAAGCGATGCGCCCCTCCACTTTAGGCAATTGTCCCGATACATAAACGAGGTTCCCCGTCCGTATCGCCGGCAGGTAGTTTCCAACGGGTTGAACTTCCGGCAAAACGATCTGCAACTCCCTCAATTTGTCTTCGATCGTCGCCATGCGTCTCAACCCTTTCTTAAAGATAGAAAAATCAAAAAAGGCGTTTTTCTCACCTGATCAAAATATTTTTTTTGATCCTCGCTCGTGAAACTTTTTTTCATGGCGCCTTCGAAAAAGGCTTCTTTCACGGCATCGACCTGCAAACCCGCTTCACGAAACCACTTATAATAACGCTCAAAGCCCGGTCCCAAGCCTTCTTCGCTGACCGGATTCTTCAAATGTTCCTTCTGAATCATCTGGCTGAAGGGGTGCAGGTCGGAAAACAGGACGGTTCCCTGAGGCTGCAAGATCCGGCCGACCTCCCGAAGAAGGCGCCCCAAACTGCCACGGAGCGACGCCATCCTCATGACAACGAAATCCGTCGAGTCGTTTAAAAAAGGAAGGCTTTCCCAATGAGCCAAAAT
>CAZWYB010000033.1:0-17253 GCA_964637745.1 uncultured Pseudomonadota bacterium | reverse complement strand
TTTCGGGCGCCGAAGGAGATCAGAAGGGCCTTCCTTCCGTGGAGCGGTTCATGACGAACTACCTCCAGAGAGAAATGGGGAAATCGCTTAAAAGGGATGCCTTGATCGAAGAGGCCCGCCGGATGGATGAGGCCTCCCGCAAGAGGACCGAAGACCGGCGTGAGGAAAAACTCGAAGGCCGGAAGTAACCCCGCCAGTTGCGTTTTTACCTCACCGCACCATTTCCTGATTTTCAGCCGAAAACAAGAGTAGGGGGAATGAGTATGTCTAAACCAATGTTGATCGTAACGCGTCAGACTGCGAACGACGGAAGCATCCTGGTCCATGCCAGCATCGAACAAACGGCCGAAGAGGTCGCCGACCCGGCGGTGCATCTGTGGGACCAGTATAGTGCGGCTGCGGCGGAGGGGCAGAATGTCCGTTATGTGATTACGAACAACAACCCTCTTTTTAGCATCGGCATCGAACGAGGCGGAGTGAGCATTATCCCCCCACAAGGTCAGGACTTAGAAATGACACCTGGGGACGTCCTCGTCGTGTATGGCGCCGGGACGTTTCAGCGCATCGAGCTACCTTCCGGGGCCGGCGGCTATCCCGCCCTCGTCCGAGGCATGGCCCTCGCGGTCTCTCCTGACGAGGACATCGACGCCCTCCTGCCGGATCCCGCCAGGCGCGAGGCGGAAAGACTCTTTGCCGAAAATATGAGAGACGTTTGGCAGACCGCCCCGGCTAAATGGAAAAGTATGATGATCGACGACCTTTTGGAGATTCACCGAAACGCGGAAAGCCGGCAAGGCGCCTCGATCCCTTTGGAGAAAACTTATGAGGTCTTTGCCAAGAGGCTGGGTATCTGGAACGTCGCGAACGTCGTGCCGGCCACGGTCCTCGACTCATTCACTAGGTCCCCCGCCGATGTCGGGCCCGGAGAAAAATTCGTGAATGTGGATCAGATGAGCGAGTTGGAATTGGCGAAGTTCGTTCAGAAAGAAGGTTTAGAAGGCGTCATGTTTTCGGGTCAGGACGTTAGGGGGAGTTTGGCAAAGGCCGCCGGTTGGGCCTATCTCACCAAAGAGCTCGGGATGGATCTGGACGTGCTGGCGGCCTCAGGAGAAGGCAACCTCTCGAAGGTGATTTACCTGCGTTTGGCCGGATTGGAAGATGCCGGCGAACTCGGCCCGCATGAGGCCCTCTGGAATGAGTTGCAATCGGCCCAGAAGTTGATCAACCAACATCGCGATATTTTCTCCACCTCCGAAAAGAGGGAGGCGTTTCGGCGCGGGGTCATCCAGGCCTACGCCATGGAGGCCAGCGGCTTCGCGGCCTCGGATCCATCCCGGGAAGGCCGGTCTCCTTCCGTGGAGGTCTTCATGAAGGACTTCCTCAAACAAGAGATCGCGGAATCCCACAAGAGAGAAGCCCTGATCGACGAGGCCCGCCTGACCTATGACGCCTTCCGCAAGAGGACCGAAGACCGGCGTGAGGAAAAACTCGAAGGTCGGAAGTAACCCCGCCAGTTGCGTTTTTACCTCGCGGCACCCTTTTTCAAATTCAGACGATTCCTTAATGTTCGTCTATGAGCTTAAAATGACCCACTAACTCCTCCCATGCTTGTTTGAAATCCCTTTTTGTATTTATCTCAATTCCCGGCCATGAGAGGGCGAGAATACTTGTGTCAATTTGTTGGGCCTCCTTCTGGAGTGAATCCGGTAATTTCGTTCCTCGATTTTCGAATGTTTGCACGAGGGCGCTTCTCAGCACCTTTGAATCCAAGCATCGTGGTAACAGATAATTTAAATCATAAACGTCCTTTGCCCGCGAGTTGGCTGATCCACGGTCGAAAATGGTTTGAATCTTCTCGGCGGCGATAAATTCCTGAGGGTACACTCTCCACGTCACAGGATCTTTGGTGCCGAGGATACTTGGCATCGATTGCTGAATAGGTATTTGCGGCAATTGATCACTGAAGCCTACATCGATGTGAATCCTTGAGAGGTTCTTGATTTTCTTTAAATCCGGCTCTCCGATGTGAAAGGCGCAGTTGAAGCGATAGGCACCATATTCCCCTTGTTCGTCTATTTCCTCGATCTGGAGATCTCCAAACCAAAGGCCATCATTTAAATCCACAGCCAAGGCTTTCCCGACGAGGTCGCTCAACTTTTTCTTAGAAATTGAAACAGCCAATGCATCGGCATCCCGTGTAAAGCGCCGGCTTTCATATATCTTCAAGAGGACGAACCCACCCTTGAAGATCAGATGATCGACGAGATCTTTATTACCAGACAATCGTGCCGTCGCTCTTTCAAGTGCGACGATGATCCTCAACTCGTTCAGACTGAAGTGGTCATCTCTCTTCGTCAAATCTTTGATCGCCTTAATGACGTGTTTTGCGTATTCCGGATTCATGCCGCAAGGACCTCGATATAAGGCCTTATACGATGGGCAACGCCCAATTTTTTAGCCGTATCGTAAATGGCACCGAGTTTCACTTTGTTTTGAGAGATAGCTTTGCGAAGGGCTTCCAGGACTGTTTGGCTTCCGACCTTTTGTTTATAGAGCAGGCAGTCCACGAGGGTGCGTTCCAGCGTTGTTATCCAATAATTGTTTGTTTTTCGAATACCAATTTCCCAATGAGGATTGCGTGTACGGATGAGTTTTAGGTGTTTTGAAACAACGCGCTTTGATTGAGAGACCATGATCCATGTCTGTTTGGAGATGTGATTCGTGACTTGGTAATGCTCCAGGGCCGAAAGAAGACAGATAGCGGATGGCAGGCCGCACTGCATTGTGGCAACAACATAGGACGATTCCGGGATTTCATTATGATCCCCCACCGCTTGATAGATTCCTCGGCCGACCCGCTCCAATTGATTGGATTGAACCATTCGGGTGAGGGTGGCCTTACTGATGCGATAGGCCAAGGCCTCAGAAAGCAAAAATATCCTGCCTTGTAGAGCCTTAGGGAGCCGCTTTCTCATAGAAACTAATTTGACACAATATTTAATTTGAGTCAATATAGTTTCATAGTTGCATTCCTACCTCGCGGCACCCTTTTTCAAATCCAGCCGAAAACAACAGTAGGGGGAACGATATGGCGATCACGGATTTCGTTACGCAAGCCGCCGTCAAATTCATCAGAGCGCAATTCGAAGCACAGGAAGAAAGGCCCGCCGAGACCAAGACTCAAGGGGGTCTCTCCAACTCCTTTGCCCTGGTTCAAAAGGGCGTTGAACCCTTCGATCCCTTTCGGAATCCCTTTTCCCGGCAACCCGCCGCCTTGGCCTCTTTTTCATTAAACCCTTCCGGGAACGAGGGCGGTGACAAGGATGACAGCAAACTCCTAGGGCTATTCGCTTTGGGAGCGGTGGGAGGGGTTTTGTTCACCCTTGGTGCGAGAATAGCCTTCCATCATCTGCGGGAAAGTCGACGGCAGGCCTTCGAGAACCGTAAAGCGGCCTTAGTCCGAGAACTCACCCCTCTGGCGGAAGAAGTGAGGGCTGGATCCGGGCCTAAGTCCGGTTCCTTTACCGTAAAAAATGAGGAGGAGACGGCTGCAATCGAGGCTCAAATGAGCCAAAACCTCTATGGGCCAGAGTTAGTCAAAGGCGCGCAAGAGTGGATGGCGATCATGGAACTCGCCATGAAAAGGGGATACCCACTGTCACGCGAGTTGGTGGAGGCCGCCGAAGTGGCCGGAAATTTCGGCCACTCGGGTGGCTCTTATTGGTTGGCATCTCAATACGTACAAAAAGTATGGGTTCATGGGGATGACTTTAAGCGGGCCCAGAGTCCCGGGCCGTTTGCGCCGTTTATCGTCATAGGCTCCAACGGGAGTCGGATCGCCGACGTAGTCGATTCCGTGTTCGATCTCTTCTCGGAGACGGAACCGGAGGCAAAAGAAGTCAGCGACAACAGAATGGGCGAAGGTCGTCCGGAAAACATCGGGCCTAAAATCATCGAGGACGTGCAATACGCAAGAGACATGCAGAGGATCGCGAGCGGAAAGCCCAAAGCACAGATGAATTTTCAACGGTATATGGAAGGCACCTCCTGGAAATATCTCCTGGACGGGATCGGCCTAGACCCCAAAGACCTGGCGACCGCCACGAGCGAGGACCAAGTCTACAAAATGATTGTTCTCCAATTGCGTGCCGGGGCGCAGGACCAAACCTTGGGGGAACATCAGATCCTCTGGGACACCCTGCAATCGGTGGACAATTTGATCCGTGATCATCGGGATATCTTTTCCAACCCGGAAAAGATCGCCGCCTTCCGTTTCGGCATCATCCGCTCCTATGCCATCAACCTCTCCGGTGAGGGGCAAGTGGCCAAGGTGATGAAGATGGATGTCTCCGTGGAAGGCTCTCTGAAGGATCACCTCAGTCGGGAATTAGATCAATCCGCCAAGAGAGACCTCCTGATCGAAGAGGCCCGTAAGATGGACGAAGTCTTCCGCAAGGGAGCCGAAGAGCGAGATCGGGAGAAGGTGGAAGGGCGAAAGTAAAATTTAATTGTCCCTTCTTGAGGCGAATTCGTTTCTCAGCCATATCCTGAATAATGGGTCGTCGAAGATGACCACGCCCTTACCGGTGCTTTCATCCAAGATTTGCTTGGAAACGAGCGATTTAATGGCTTGGGAGACATGCGCGCCAGTTTTGATCTCGTATTTTTCTAATATTTCTTTTGTGTATATCGCTTTCCCTTCACACGCCGCCAATCGAAGTACTCTTTGATGGATAGGGGAAAGAGAGTTCAAAATCGTCTGGTAGGGATAAGAGTTTTGAGCCGTAATCCTTCTCAGTACGGCATCAATAGATCCGCGGTCGATCTTTTTTACTTCATCAGCCACAAGATGAAAACACGCCATTTGTACGTAGTTGGGGGTGTCATCAACAAGTTGTCTTAGATAATCTATGCTTTCCTTATGGCATTCTATTTGCGCAATTTTGAACCGTTGGATGATCCAATCCGTAAATTCCGGACCAAATTTTGGGAAATCGATCAATTGGCAGGTTCGATAAAAGGGCCGAGATTGATTGTTAAACATATCATGGATAATTCCATGGCGTGAGCCGCTAAAAAGAAAGGACACCTTTTTTTGAATTTGCATTTTCGAGCGTATGGTTGCCTCCAACCATCCCTCATCCTCAAGTTGTCCAATGGTTTGAAATTCGTCGAAGGCGATGAATGGCTTTTCAGCCAAATTTTCCAACGAGCCCAAGGTATCGGAAATGAGCTGCTTCACTTGTTCGTCGTTCAATTTATGGGCTTGTAAGGACAACTTGAAGTTGGAGGCCGTGGATCCCGATTCCCATTCAAAAGCAGGTTGGAATTGTTTGGGAACCTTTTTGAGCCACTCAAAGACCCGCTTCATCAAGGTTTTCTTTTGGCTGATAGCCCCAACAAGTTGATTTAAGAAATCGCGATGAGACGTGACGCTAAAGACATCAACAAATGCGGTTGTATATCCCTTCGACTCCAACCCTCGGATCAGATTTAAAATGAATGAAGTTTTGCCATACCTTCTGGGTCCGATAAGAACGATATTTATTTGGTTTTCAATAAATGTAAGTACAGATTTTTTAAGCGCATTTCTTTCTAAATAGTATTCTCCTTCGACAGGATCTCCATACTTAAAAGGATTCATTCCGTCTCCAATAATATATAAAATATATATTATTTTGAGCGGAGTAAGTCAATGAAGAATTCGAGTCGTTCCACCCGTTGCAATCCTACCTCGCGACACCCTTTTTCAAATCCAGCCGAAAACAACAGTAGGGGGAACGATATGTCGATCGAAAATCTCGTCGCACAGACCGTCTTGGGACCGATTGCAGGACTCATCGATACGGCCAGAGACGTCTTATCAGGGGCCGGTCATCAAGAATCTGGCACAATTGTCCCGGCTTTCACGCTGGTTCAGAAGGACGTCCAACCGGCTCACCCCTTTTTAACCGGCATCTTTTCGCAACAATCCTCTGCCCTCGCTTCTTTTTTTACGAACCCTGCTGAAGAGGATGGAGACGACGGCGAGGGCATCAAGCCATGGCAAATGGCTTTGGGTGTGTTGGGGATTCTAAGTGGCGTTGGCACGATCTTTTTCACCCTTCGTCAAACCACCCAGGAGAAGTTTCGAAAAGAAGCAATCGAAGCGGCAAGGGCCCTTATCCTTATGCCTCAACCAAAGGATAAAGATAAGGATAAAGACCTTGTGAATCAAATTGTAGATAGGGTCTTTGCGAATGACCTTGTAGAGAAGTTGGAACATGAAGTCTCAGCTCTCAGAAACGTTGCCGCTCGGGTTTTAGGGGAGGTTGTCCCCAGACTGGCCCCAAGAGATCGACTGGCGATCGCTCATGAAGTCGAAAAACTGCTCGATCATCCGCTATCGCGAAATGCCGCCCTGCACGCCTTGGGAAAGATCGTCCCCACCTTGGAGGATCCAAAAGACCGCAAGCAATTCGCTGATGCAGTATCAACAAAAATGGACGAGATCATGGAGTCCTACGATGAGACAACGCCTCGAACGACGAAAAGGGCCATCCGAGCGCTTGCGGCCATCGTGCCTTCCCTGGATCCATCATTACGCCCCACCTACGCCCGAAATCTTGTCCGTATGTCGTATCATTTATCTTGGAGCGCCCATACACTCAGTGCCCCCGAAAGTCTCTGGACTGAACCGGGAAAGCTATATGTAGAAGCCGTCCGCGCCTTAGAACGGGTTATTCCCTCTTTAAGCGCCTCGGAACGCGTCGCCTTCAACAGAGATTTTCTCCGTCTGACGCATGGGATCGAAGCTCTGCAACCTGAATTCCAAAGGGCCACGGACAACGGGGCCCGATTTCAGATGGAAGCCGATGCGGCAAAAAGTCTGGCCAAAGAGAATGTTCTTCCGTCTATCGCTGGCGAAAGGGGCGTAGATGGGTTTTTGAACGATATCGGCCTCAATCGCCAGGATTTCGATCAGGCCAAGGGAACCGGCTACGAATATGGACTGATTTGGTATCATCTCAAATCGGTCGAGGACTCGGGCATGCATACGGTCCTTCTCGACACCTTGGCCTCGGCGGACCGGCTCATCAAGAACCATCCCGACATTTTCTCCACCGCTAAAGAGCAACATGCCTTCCGGATGGGAATCGTTCAGTCTTATGTCTCGAGCCTCTCCGCCGGCGAAGGAGATTCGAAAGACGGCCCTTCCATGGAACGGTTCATGACCAGCTTCCTCCAAAAGGAGGTCCGAACTTCACAGGAACGCGACGCCCTGATCGAAGAGGCTCGTAAGATAGACAAGGCCTTCCGCGAGAAGACCGAAGACCGGGATCGGGAGAAGGTGGAAGGACGAAAATAGTAGGGGGAATGATATGTCTAAGCCAATTTTGGTCGTAAACCGACAAACAGCGAACGATGGCACCGTCGTTGTCCAAGCGACCATTGAAGAAGCGGGCGACGATGTCACCCCTCCTGAAGTGGATCCAGGGGATCGCTATCTTGCCAACACCGAGGAAGGTCAAAAAATCCGCTATGTGCTTAAGAGCAGCACCCCTCTTTTCAAGATCGGAGTCGAGCGGCGCGGGCTCAGTATCTTTTTCGAACAAGGGAAAGAAGTCTCAATTAAGCCCGGAGATGTCCTGATCATGTCCGGTGCCGGGACTTTTCATCGGATCGAGATCCCCTCTTTATCCCATGGCTCATATTCCTTCTTTAAAGGTTTGAGCGTCCTACTGTCTCCTGACGACGATTGGTCGACGGAAGACCTCATTCGCGCAGCGGTTGTCCGCGAAGGAGAGCCCAAAATTTCTGGTGAAAATAAAGATTTGCTTCAGAAATTTGGTCAATACATCGAGCTTACCGCTTTAAACTCCAGCCTGAAACAAAAAGATCTCAACGACCGGTTGGCCTCCGGAAGCGAGCTTGAACTCAGGCGAATCGAAAAACTTTTCGCCGACAATGCGCCGGATTGGGAGACCACGGACGATGAGACCAGGAAAGCCATGATCGACGATTTTGTGGATTTTCATATGGATGAGTAGCTGAAAAACGGCGCGATCCTTCCCTTGGACCAGAGTTTTAAGGTCTACGCAAAAGCGCACGGCATCGCAAGCACAGCTCCTCTCGAAATTCAAAATCTAGTAAAAATAATCAAGGATCGCCGTCGAGGGCACGTCGATTTCTTGATGGCCGATACGGGTGAGGCCAGAGAAAACGCCAAAAAGAGAATGGTTTCCAATGAGGGTGTCGTTGCGCACGCCCTTGACGAACTCGCGAAAATTGTCCCTACTTTAGAAGATTCCGAAGATCGTTTATCGATCGCCAACAGCCTTTTAAAGGAGATGTATGCCGTTCGCGACTTTGCGACTGGCGACTTGCCGATCTCGCAGCGAGTCGTAAAGACACTGGCGGCAATCATTCCTTCCCTCGATCCGGAATACCGTACACTCTTTGCGCAAGATTTTGTCGAACTGGCGACGTTTTTTAAGTCCTCTAAAGAGGACCTCGATGACCCCAAAAAGCATCACGATCCCAGTGCCCAATGTTTTCTCGAAACGGTCCATGCCTTGGAAAAGGTCCTCCCTTCCTTGAATCCCGAAGACCGACCTGCCCTCAACACAGAACTGCTTAAACTGACGATCGGGGTTGAACATCTGCTCCCTGAACTCCAAAGAGCGACCCTCAATAAGTCTCAATTCCAGGCGGAAGCCGATGCGGCAAAAAGTCTGGCCAAAGAGAACGTTCTTCCGTCAATCGCTGGTAATAGAGGCTTAGATGGGTTTTTAAACGATATCGGCCTTAATCGCAGGGACTTCGATCAAGCCAAGGGAACCGGCTATGAGTATGGACTAATTTGGTATCATCTCAAATCGGTCGAGGACTCGGGCACGCATACCGTACTTCTCGATACCTTGGCCTCGGCGGATCAACTCATCAAGGACCATCCCGACATTTTCTCCACCGCTAAAAAGCAACATGCCTTCCGGATGGGAATCGTTCAATCTTATGTCTCGAGCCTTTCCGGTAATCCCGACGATATACATGGGTTGGGTTCTGTGGGGAGGTTTATGGACCACTATCTCCGAACAGACAGTGTTAAATCGGCTAAACGCGACGCCCTGATCGAAGAGGCCCGTAAGATGGATGAGGCGTTCCGAAAGAACTCAGAAGACCGGGATCGGGAGAAGGTGGAAGTTAGGAAATAAGCCGCTCATACGATTTCAGTAAAAGCCTCTCCGTCGTCTCCCAATCGATGCACTGGTCCGTGACCGAGACGCCATACTTGAGCTGCTTCAAATCCGATGGAATCTTTTGATTCCCTTCGAAGAGGTTGCTCTCCACCATCATCCCGCAGATGGAGCGGTTCCCATCCAGGACCTGATCGATGCAATGCTCAAAAACCTTCGGCTGGTTCTTGTGGTCTTTGTTGGAATTGCCGTGGCTGCAGTCGACCATAATCTTCTTCCGCAGCTTGTGTTTGTCCAATGCCTGCTCACAGCGCGCGATACTCTCTGGGTCATAGTTTGGACCGCTGTCCGCGCCCCGCAAAACCATGTGGCTGTGGGAATTCCCGCGCGTCATGAAGACGGAGATCTTGCCGTTGGAGTCGATTCCCAAAAAGTGATGGGGCTTTAAAGCCGATTGCATGGCGTTGATCGCGACCTGGATGTTGCCATCCGTCCCGTTCTTGAAACCGACGGGTGTGGAGAGCCCGGAGGCCATCTCGCGATGGGTTTGGGATTCGGTTGTCCGGGCGCCGATTGCGGACCAGGAAATCAACTCGGAGAGATACTGGGGCGTGATGGGGTCCAAGGCCTCGGTCGCCGTCGGGAGGCCCATCTTTGTGATGTCCAAAAGGAGTTTGCGCGAGATCTTCAATCCCTCTTCGATCTGAAAAGAATCGTCCAGGTGAGGGTCATTGATCAGACCTTTCCAGCCCACCGTTGTCCGCGGCTTTTCAAAATAGACGCGCATGACCAAGACCAACGCGTCCTTGACCTGGTCGGCCACCTTCTTCAGTCTTTCGGCATATTCCAGGGCCGCCTTCGTGTCGTGGATGGAGCAGGGGCCGACGACCACAAAGAGGCGCTTGTCCTTGTCGTCCAAAATGTCTCGGATGATTTGGCGCCCTTCCAGGACGGTCTTGAGGCTGTCGTCGGTTGCGGGCAGGAGGGTTTGGATCTCCGACGGCGTCGGGATGGGACGACTCCCGGCGACGTTCACGTTCACGAGTTTTTTCAAGTCCATCCTCTGTTCCCTATCAGTATTTTGACAAAAAACCAAGGGGTGTGCTCTGTAAGGAATTATGAAGACGATGCAGATGCCGTCTTTTTGGGAGAGCCTCATCAAAGGCTACGTCAAAAAGACCTTCTATGCAGATACGCGTAAGAAGGCCTTTGCCGACCGGGCCGATTTCACGGAGGGCGATTACCGTTTTTTCACCACGGGAGTTCGCGAGCTCAATCTCGCCTTCACCCAGGAGCGGGGTTTCCTTCCGAAGAACTATCTGAACCGGAAGGAGATGCGATCGGGATACATCCTCTATTTTCTGCCGGTTAATGCACTGAAGGTGGCTGCGCTTTTGGAAAACACTTGGACCGGACCTCCCCCACACCCCCTCCTCAGCGAAGCAGCCCCCTTGTGGGGTAATAAGGAGGGGGAACGGGGGGAGGTTGATCTGGCGATCCTAGACGTCGGTAGCGGCCCCGGAACGGGGATGTTGGGGACGATGCTGTATCTCGAGAACTTGATGAATCGGATGGGGGTCAAAAAAATCCAGCTACGCTGGATCCTAATCGACCAGAACCGGCAGGCCCTCGAAGACGCGGCGGCCCTCCACGATTTGACCTTAGATCGGATCCGAAAAAAATTTCCCGATCGGCAGATCTCCTCCGAAGTTCGTTTGGTCACCGGCGATCTCTTTTCCGGTCGTCTGCCCAAGATTCCGGAGGCTTCCTCCGCCGATCTGATTCTCTGCCTCAACGTCATGGGAGAATTGGCCCGGGATCGGCGACTCCCTTTAGTGAAGAACCTCCTGCAACATCATCTCGCGCCGCACGGCCGCCTGTTGGTGATGGAGCCGGCCCTGCGCATCACGACGCGGGACTTGATGTCCCTTCGGGATTCTCTGTTGGAGGAAGAAGCCGGTTTCGTCTACGCCCCCTGTCTCCATCAGGCCGCCTGTCCGATGTTGAAGGCGAATCATCGTGATTGGTGTCACACCTACATCCCGTGGGAGAGGCCGGCCTGGATCGAAAAGATCGACCGCCTGGTCGCCATCCGCAAAGACTATCTCAAGTGCGCGTATATTCTTCTCGGAAAGGAAGAGCCGAAGACCGCCCCAAAAGACATTTGGCGCGTCGTCTCCGGTCCGCTGAATTCGAAGGGAAAGTCAGAGAGGCTTCTCTGCGGCGAAGGCGCCTTGCCCGATCTGATGAGGATCACGCGCTTGGACCGTGATGCGTCCAAAGAGAATCAGGATTTTGACCGGCTCGAACGCGGAGATATCGTTCAGGTGCCTCGCGTCTCTCGCGTGGACAAAGGGACGGTTTGCAAGGCCCTTTCCTGAATCTGCCGGAATTGTTTGGACACCATCGCGATCTTTTCTTCCCAACCGGGGTCGGGGACCATGTCTTTGGTCGTCTCCAGGTAGACCACGATCATGGACGTCAGCGCCCAAGGGTCGAACAAGGCGAGCTTCGTCACGCCTGCGAAGATGAAAGCGAAGAGGACGAAAAGGATTTTGAATTTGGGATAAAGTCCCGCGAGGCCCAGAAAGGGAATCAGGTAAAGGATCAATAAGACCCCGTAGCTGACGATTGCGGCGATGCCGAGAAAGATGGCCGTCTTCAAGATCTGCCTCCAGCTCTGGGCGTAGAGGACCAATCCGGTCTTGGCCGACTGCCAAACCGTCTCATTCTCCTTCATAAAATTGCGGGCCATCACCGATTCATCGATGTAAGTGAGGCTGAACCGGAGGATGGTTTTCGCCAGTCCAACGAGGCTTTGCAGCCCGGGAACCCCCCGAAAGAGGTTGGCCATGCCCTGCATCATCCCATTGACCGTGCGGATTGCGCCCGAGACCAAGCGGTCGACCACGAAGAGAACGCTGGTCTCCTTGAAACGGGCCATGACTTTTTCTTTGCCCCACTCCACCTGACCCTTCCCTGCCGGCAACGAACCATGCAGCACGAGCTCGACGATGACGGCGATGTGGGCGGTTTTAAGGACATAGAGGAAATATTCCCGAAAGAGTTTGATGAGAGGGAAAGGCAGGATGAGCGCGATGATCCAGACGGCGACCCGCGCGTAGTCGTGGATGGCGGCCGCGCCTTGTCCGATAAAGAAGACGAGGGTCCAATACAGGCAAAAGACAAAGCCGAAGGCCAGGTACAGGCCCAATCGGAGGAGGATGAAAGGCAGGGTCTTGAATGTGATTTTGGCTGCATCGCCCAAGGCCGTCGCCATGAAAACCTCCTTACATTTAAGACCGAATTCGCATCCGATCGACCAACTTTCTCATGTCTTTGGGGAGCTCCGAACGGAATTCCATCTTCTTGCCGGTGATCGGATGATGAAATCCCAGAAAGGCTGCGTGCAAAGCCTGGCGCGAGAACCCCCTCACCCCTGACCCCTCTCCCCGATGTCCATAAATCTTATCTCCAATGACCGGATGCCCGATCGAGGCCATGTGGACACGGATCTGATGCGTCCGGCCGGTGTTTAGCCGGACCTCGATCAACGTCGTGTCGCCGTAGCGTTCCACAACCTTGAAGAGCGTCACGGCCTTCTGCCCGGAGGCCGGCGTGCTCAAGGCCACCTTCTTCCCTCCGGGGAGGAGCTCGCTCTTCTTTAAAAAAGTTTCGATCGTTCCCTGATTGTCCTCGATGCGCCCGTCCACGACGGCCTGGTACTTGCGGACGATCGAGTGCCTTTTGAATTGATCCGTAATCTTATTCGCCTCTTTGGTCTTCGTGTAGATCATGAGGCCCGATGTGTCCTGGTCCAAACGGTGAACCAGTCCCAAGTAATGATGCTTCAGGTGCGGCATCTTCCTTTTCAAATAGGCGTTGATGATGGAGACGATCGACGGCCGCGTCGCGATCTTCGACGGCTCGCACGGAACGCCCGCGTCCTTTTCGACGACCAGAAGGTCCGGGTCTTCATAGACGACCTTCAAATAGTATTGTCCGGCCTCCGGTTGGTTGGTCTCTTCCTCCGAAGAGATTTCGATCTTATCGCCGGCCTTCATGTTCCAGGAGGCGATGACGACGCGGCGTCCGTTGACCAGGATTCGCCCTCCGTCCAACAAGGCCTTTGCCTTTTTCCGGGAAATTTTCAGGCGACTCTGAAGGACGCGGTCGAGCCTCTCGTCGGATTCGGATTTGGGGACCATGATTGCGACGTTCTTAGACATTTACTTTCGCTCGGTTCGATGTTAGTTTCGGGAAACCATGGGAAAAATAACGTTTACCGATCTTGAGTTCGAAACACCACCCAATTGGCAGGATCAGGGGATGCTCACGTTCACGCTCCCCTCTCCGGACAAAAACGTCAAGCCGAACATCATTTTGACGAAAGAGCGTCTGCCCCAACCGATTCCCCTCAATCAGTATTTCGAGCGCATCAAGCAGTCGATCGTCAATCGCGGCATCCGCGATTTCAAGGTGACGGACGAGCGCGAGATCATCATCGGCGGCGTCAAGGGCATGCAGATGGTCTGCACCTGGGACGTCTCGGCGATGAAACAGATGCTCGCCTCCCAACAGGCCCCCGGTCAGCCGGCTCCGGACATCAAGCCCGGCCAGATGGTGAAACAGGTTCAAGTGACCCTGATCAAAGACCTGACGGCCCTGAACCTAACGGGGAGTTTTCCGGCCGACCAGTTTGAGCTCTACTACCGCCCCTTTCAAAACTTCCTCAAAACCATCAAGTTCGTCTAATTTTCACTCATTGATATTAAAGGGTATTTTTAGTTAGCCCTCCCTTCAATTAATACGCAACTTTTTACCGCCTCATGACGACAATGTTTGTAGGAGAAAAGCATGGGGGCCCGCCCGACCATTCTCTACGTCGATGATCAACCGAGCCATCAGGTCTTGTTTCAGAAGGCCTTTCAGGCGAATTACGAAATTGTCGTAGCCTCCTCCGGCCAAGAGGCCTTGGATATTCTCCAAGGAAAAAACATCTTCCTCGTCATTGCGGACCACAACATGCCGGGCATGACCGGCATCGATTTTCTGGAAAAGGCCGAAAAGATCTTGCCCAAGGCTCAGCGTGCGATCCTGTCCGCATACCTGGATGACGGCATCGTGAAGGAGGCCCAGCGCCGCGTGATCTTGGCGGGCCATCTTCCGAAACCCTGGAAGCTCGACGGCATGCGCGGTTTCATCGAGAAGGCCTATGAAAAATATGCCGTCTCGATCTCCGAGCCGTCCCTTGAACAGGAGAAAACTCCTTTAGACGTCCCGTCGTCGGACCTTATTCCTCATGAGAAGCCGGTTACGTCGAACCAGCTGGCCCAGGTGGTGGATATTTTGAGCGAGTCCGTCAACCGCCAAGGCGCGCGCCGCATCTTCCTTAAATTCGTGGAACCCCGATTGAAAGAGACCTTTCCGTTGATCCGTCGTCCCTATCCCGAAGCCTTACGCGATGCCCAGAAGGAGGCCTTGAAGGGGAATTTTGACGGCGTCCAGAAATGCCTGTCGAATTATCTCTCCCAACAGGGTATCGAAAAGATCATGGAAGAACTCACCACGACCCCAAAAAAGATCCTCAACTAGTCCGCCCTTGCCTCCGACGACATCACTTGTTACTAAATGAAATCTTGCAGATGGGAGCTCGAGGGAGCAGCGGTATGCTCCCTCGACTCAAGCGAGGCATCTGGCTTTGCCAGTGCCGAGCGAATTGAGGGGTCGTCCAACGGCAGGACACGTGGCTCTGACCCACGGAATCATGGTTCGAATCCATGCCCCTCAGCATTTGATTATGAATAATGATTCTAAAACTCAAACAGCGATCTTGGCGGGTGGATGTTTTTGGGGGATGGAAAGCATCCTGCAGAAAATTCCCGGAGTGATCGACACCGAGGTCGGATACACCGGAGGGACCACATCCGGCCCGACTTATCGCGATATCTGCACCGGAAAGACCGGACATGCGGAGGCGATCCGGATCGATTTCGATCCCGCAAAAATCACCTACGAAGAGCTTTTGGGCTGTTTCTTCCGTATGCACGATCCGACGACCAAGAACCGCCAGGGCAATGACTTCGGCACGCAGTATCGTTCGGCGATCTTCTACATGAACGACGACCAGCGGGACACCGCCGAAAGGGTCAAAGAGGCGGTCGAGAAGTCCGGCAAATGGCCTCGGCCCATCGTCACCGAAATCGCCCCCGCAAAATCCTTCTACCCCGCCGAGGAATACCACCAGGACTACCTACGGAAAAATCCGGGCGGATACAGCTGTCATTTTCTGAGAAATTGATTTGTAGGGGCGAATCTTGTATTCGCCCCGCTTTTCAACCGACCTGTGCGTCGTGCGTCTTTTCGAAGGCCGTGATCTCGGCTTCGTGCTGGAGGGAGAGCCCGATGTCGTCCAGGCCGCGGATCAAATGGTCTTTGACGGCCTTGTCGATCTCAAAGTGAAAAGAGATTTCTTCGGGGAGATGCAGCGTGACCCTCTGCTCTTCCAAATTCACCGTCGCTTGCAGAGCGGGATAACGTTTCACCATCTGAAAGATCTCCTCCACCTCGGCTTCGGTGAGTTGGATGTTCAAGAGCCCGTTCTTTACGCTGTTGTTGTGGAAGATGTCCGCGAAGGCCGGAACATCGGCCCTCTTCGGGGCGATGATGGCGCGGAGCCCGTATTGGACGAGGGCCCAAACCGCGTGCTCCCGCGAAGACCCGCATCCGAAATTGTTCCGTGTGACCAAGATCGACGCATTGTGGAACTCCGGACGGTTCATTTCAAAATCCGGATTGGATTTTCCGTTCGGGAGATAGCGCCAGTCGAAGAAGAGGCTCTCGCCGAAGCCGGTGCGTTTGATCGATTTTAAGAATTGCTTCGGGATGATTTGATCCGTGTCGACGTTGGCCCGGTCGAGTGTGGCAATAACGCCGCGATGTGATTTAAACGATTCCATAAGTCCCTCACCCATCCAGTCATTCAAAGTGTTTCCGAGCCCCTCTCCCAATTTGGGAGAGGGGAATTGCATTCACAGCAATCTATGCGGGTGAGGGCCATTTGCGAATATCCACAAAATGCCCCTCGATCGCCGCCGCCGCCGCCATCTCGGGGCTGACCAGGTGCGTCCGCCCGCCCTTGCCCTGGCGGCCCTCGAAGTTTCGATTCGATGTCGACGCGCAACGTTCTCCCGGTTGCAATTGATCCGGATTCATCGCGAGACACATACTGCAGCCCGACTCGCGCCACTCCGCGCCGGCCGCCTTGAAAATCTTATCCAAACCTTCCGCCTCGGCCTGTTTCTTGACCTGCTGGGAGCCCGGAACGATCAAGGTTTTGACCTTCTCCGAGACCTTCTTGCCGGCGAAAATTTTTGACGCGGCCCGCAGGTCCTCGATGCGCGCATTAGTGCAGCTCCCGATGAAGACGACGTCGACGGGAATGTCCGTCATCTTCATTCCGGCCTTAAGCCCCATGTATTCCAGGGCCAGCTCGGCGTCTTTTTTTGCGAGGCCGGGGACGTTGTCCGGATTGGGGACCATGCCATCCACATCCGTCACCATGCCGGGGTTCGTGCCCCACGTGACCTGAGGGGCAATTTGATTCGTGTCGATCGTGAGGGTCTTGTCGAACTTGGCGTCGGCGTCGCTTACGAGCGTCTTCCATTGTGCGATCTTGGATTCGAGGGCGGCCCCTTGGGGAGCGTACTTCCGCCCCGCTTTGGAAAGGTAGGCGAAGGTCGTTTCATCGGGCGCGATCATGCCGGCCTTGGCGCCCGCCTCGATCGACATGTTGCAGACCGTCATGCGCTCTTCCATGGAGAGAGAACGGATCGCTGATCCCGCATATTCCAAGACGTGTCCCGTGGCGCCGGCCGTTCCGATCAAGCCGATCAGTTTCAAGATCAGATCTTTTGCGGTCACGCCCTTCGGCCTCGATCCCGTGAATTCGACGCGGAACGTCTTCGCCCGCTTTTGGCGGAGACATTGCGTCGCCAACACGTGCTCGACTTCGGAGGTCCCGATTCCGAATGCCAAGGCGCCGAAGGCCCCATGCGTCGAGGTGTGGCTGTCGCCG
>CAZWYB010000032.1:0-17326 GCA_964637745.1 uncultured Pseudomonadota bacterium | reverse complement strand
AAGTATGTGAATCCGGTCAATTGGCCGGAGGTGACGTGGAGGGCCTTTTCGCGGATCGATCCCTCCAAGCCGACGCTCATCATCGACGGCGGCCCGGGCAAGGCGACCGGTTCCTTTATTCAAGGCAATTTGACCGACGCCCGCGGTCTGTCTCCCGTGGCCGTGGTCCCTTTCGCGATGCCTGAAGGTCGCGCGATGCTCGAATCCGGCGATCTGTCCAAGGTGCTTGCGACGCTCCCCGACCCACGCGTCTTTACCGACCCGAATTTCCGTCCGGCCATCGGTCAATTGCCCGAGGCCTTAAGACAAGACAAAACCGGCGAATTCAAAAATGTGCTCGATGCCTTGTCCCGCATGACTTTGAATGATCCAGCGCATCGCGCCGAGCTGATACCAATTTTGCAGCAGGCCATCGCCGAGGGGAAAACGCTCCTCAAGGCGTCCGAAGTCGGACGCGCCCGCGCGCAGGCCGTTCATCAATGGGTCGACGAAGCCCCCGCCGACGCGCCGTTTTTCTTTCAGGTCGATAAGAGTCATCCCGAGGATGCCAACGGCGACTATACGGGCCCGTATGCCTATCTCTCCAGCATCGTTGCCGCGGATCCGGCCCAACGTGTCGATTTAATGCGCCGGCTGGCGAAGACTTTGAACGTCGATACCGGCAATCCCCGTTTTCATTCCGAATTTTTGGAGCGATTGGGATTCGATTCCGCGATGCCGATCGCGCTGGCCGCAATGACCGGCAACACGCGCGCCGAGCTCGTCTCCGCGTTGGCCGCCGCCCATTATCTCGGTATTTTCGCCGTCACGACCGTGGGTGCGAATCTGAAGGCCCTGGCCGCCGAGCTCGACAAGATCCATGCAATGACCCGCGACAAGCTCCGCGAAGCGGGAGACCCGAATTGGGAAAAAGGCGCGCCGTTCGGGGCGAACGTCATCCACATGCAGGGCAACTGGGAGCTTCAGATCCAGGAAATCATCAAGGCCAAGGAGCGCGGCATTCCTGTGGCCCTGGTATCGATCGCTTTCTCCGAGATCTCGCTCGCCCTCTGGAACGAGCATTACATGCCGTTGCTCAGGGCCGGCATCGCCGTCATGCCTCTGGGCGAAAACGAGCGTCGTTGGAAGAAGTACATGGAGGAGATCTATCCGGAGATTCCGGAAGAATACCGGCATCTCCTCGCCATCGCCCCGGAAGGCGCCGAGGGCGGCGGCCACAATATTTGGAGAGAAGCCGAAAACATCCGTTACGGCCACGATTTGACCCGGAGCCTGATGAACCAGGGGGGCTCGTTTAAAACGGAGGGCATGACGGTTCCACACTTCATGACGGGCGGCCAGTCGACGCCGCAGGCGATCCTCGACGCGGCCCTTGTCATGGCGAACAGCGACGTGCGCGGCGGCGTGCAGGTGGGCGGCATCATGCAGATGGCGGCGGAATCCACCCCGCCCATGAAGATCAAGGCTCATATCGCCGAGGCGGCCGCCGGAAACGTCGGCTTCGATCAGGTTCAGAGTGAGTTCGAGCGCTGGATCAACGTCCTTCGAACGGGTTTTAGCCAGAGCCTCCTGAAATTGACCGAAGTTCTGGAAGGCACCAAGACCTGGGATGTGATCATCCCCAAAAGCGGCTGGACAGTGAATGTTGCCGCGTTGTTGCAGGAGATCCGTCCCACCAGCGTCACGCAGTTCCTTGAAGAGCTTCAAAAGCGCGGCGTTCCGACCCCTTCCAGCGAAAACGACACGAAGAAGGGACAGGACGGAGAGCCGATCGGACGGGAGCGCGCGGAGAAGGTCGCGGATATTCTCCTACAGGAGATTCCCTCGCAGACCGCTTTGTTGCACGGCTCTTGGCTGAAGGGGATGAGCGATTTCAACCGGATCGAGTTTCAGCCCTTGGTCGACCGTGTATGGCCCCACTGGATGTCCGGCAACCGTGAGGCCCTGGTGCAGGCCCTGTCTGATTTTTCGGCCCCGCGCGTCTTTCAACTCTTCAAGACCTACCGGACGTGGATCGTCATGCACCCGGACGTTGACCCGAGCACGGCTTATATTCTCGGCGGAAAATCCATCCGCGCCATGGGCCAGGCCCTGGAGCGCGAGGGTCAGGATGCCAAAAAATACCTGGGCCTGTCGGCCCCGGACATCTTCCGCGACTTGAATCAACGCACTTTGGATTTGGCGGTCGATTTACTCCGCAGGACTGCTGCCATCGACGCGGAACAAGGCGTCGACACCTGGCGCGCGCAGACGGTCGAGTCTTTGGAATCGCTCTTGAAGCGCACCGTTGCCGTCGATGAGGCGCAACGCGACGATTACCGGGTCGCCTCGGCGTCCGCCTTCCAGGCCGTTTCCGGAGTGAGGGAAGTGCGCGAAGAGGATTTGGGCGACGGAGAGACCAATCTCGTCGTCGAGATCGGTAAGGATCTCAACCAAGAGCAATGGCTCCAGACGATTCAAAGCGCCGGACATGGAAACCTGGCGCGGGCCTTGCGCACGGGCGAAGTCGGCCTGGGTGAGACGGAAGGCAATCCCCTTCATCGGGCCTTGATCGTCGAGCGCGGAGACCGCATAGAGATCCTGCGCCGAAGTGAAGGCGGCAAGACCGTCCTCGAAGGCGTCCGCGTTTTCAACCGATCGGGTCGCCTTGAGGTCGAAATTCGTCCGAGCGACGATCAACAGACCATCCAAGAGACCTGGCACTTGGCCCAGCCCGTCGGCGAGGCGACGCCCGTCACTTGGACCTACGAGGTCCGCACGGGTCTTGCCGGAAGCAAGTCGATCGTTGCGGTTCCGGGTGAGACGGCCGCGCAGGGCCGCGACGCCTACATCCGTCTCTGGGTCGGTCCGGACGGAAGGCCGACGGAAAATCTGGGCGACCCGGCCGCCACAACGGCGCGAGCGACCTTGGATGACGTGCTCTCCTGGCACAAACAGATTGGCGCGACGAGCCGAGCCTATACGAATCCGCGTCATAAGAGCTTTCAGGTCCACCCCACCTTCCGACTGAAGAACGCCTGGGCCTCGATGATGCAGGCCGGGATGCACCCGGATGCGAACATCGATTTTCTCAAAGTGGTTCACAGCGCCCAGACGATGCGGGGCGACAACGGCCGACCCATCGCCCTGGACCGCGATTACACCTACACCTCCCAAGTCTCGCGGATCGAGGACAAGGCTTACGGACGCGAGGTCACCATCTTCACGCAAGAAACGAACGATCAAGGAGAAGTGACGGGAGAGTTCGAGACTAAGTTTTTAAGCCGCGTTCCGGTGACGAGCCAGGGCGTTGTCTTTGAAAAGCCGGTCGCAGCCCAGCTCTCTCCCGCAGGTCCCCGTATCGAGGTCAGCCCCATCGAGGTCTATCGCCAGGAAGGCATCGCCCTCTCCCGCGAGAGGATCACCGGCTATCAGATCGATGCGCAGTGGCTGCACACCAACGACCGCTTCGCCCGCCGCGTCGGCGTCAGTTTCAAAAACGGCATCATCGCCCAGGGATGGCAGATCCTCCACGCCGTCCATCATTCCATCGCCGAAGGTTATTTGAAAAACGACCTCTCGCGCCTCATCGGTTTCGGTGAGGGAACCACCGTGACCGCTCCCATCCTTCCCGGCGAGCCCTGGGACTTGGAGGTTGACCGGGTCGGCATTCAAGGCGATCGCGAAATTTTGTCCTTCCGGGTCATCTCCCAGAAGGATGGCAAGACCAAGGCCCAGGGAACCATGGAGCTCCGCACGCCGCCTTACAGCGGTGTGTTTCCGGGCAATGCCTCCCAGAAAGTCGGGATGGCGAAGGACCTCTATGCGGCCGGAGGCGTCGGCCAACAGACGCTGATCGACGCCTGTGCGGCGCTCGGTGAAGGGGGCAATCTCCTCCTGGACGTCATCACCGATGGCGCCTCGATTCCCGAGGGTGATGCCCAACGCCGGTCGGCCTATGAGAAGGCCGTCGAAGAAAAGTGGCTGAACGATGTCGTGAACTCGTCGCCTGCGGTTCTGGCGACCTCGCTCGCCTATTACCGCGCGCGGGTGACGGCGGGCTTTCCGGCTCCATCCGTGGTGTCCGGCCACAGCCTCGGCCAATACACGGCGGCCGTGGCCGCCGGGGCCATGGACCTTGCCGACGCCATGCGGCTCGTGCGCGTCCGCGGCGAGCTGATGCGCAAGCATGCGCAGGGGAAAATATCGGCCGTCAGTTCCAAAGCGCGTTTGGAAAAGAGAGACCTCAAGCAGAGATTGGCCGCCATTCGCCAAGAGGGCGAGACCCTCGTGGTCGCCAATGTCAATACCGTCACCGACGAAGGGTCGCAGCTGGTCATCAGCGGAACCGCTGCAGCCGTTGCGCGCGCCGAGGAAGCCCTGAAGAAGGACGGCTTCAAAATCACCTCCCTGAACGGAAACATCGCCTTCCATTCGCCGTTAGTCTCCCACATGGAGTTGGAGTTCCGGGAGGCCATTGGCGGGATCGGCATTCAAGCCTCGCAGATTCCGATCGCCTCCATCGTGACTCCCGGCCGCGTGCTTCGGACGGCGGAGGATATTCGCGAGGAGCTGGTCATCCTCAATCACGCCTCCGTGGCCTGGGATCCGAATGTCCGCGCCATGAGCGCGGGTTCGAAGGCCTTCGTCGAATTCGGCGCGGGTACGATCCTGACGGGTATGGTGGGACGCATCCTGCCGAACACGGTGGCCCAGAGCATTGCTGTCGTTGGACAGGTCGATGAGGCCCTCTTCGGGTCGCGTCCGGCGGTGGAAGAGGAACCGGCGCCCGCGGTCTCTCCCAAGGCGTCAGCCCCCGTGACTCCGACTGCACCCGCTCCGACCATGCGGACCGGTGCGGCCCCCGTGGCCTTGGAACCGGCCCCGGCTGCGTACGCGACGCACCAGATGCAGGTCTTGGATCTGCGTCTGACGACGGCGCGCGTGGAGATGGAGAAGGGGAAGAACGCGGTGTCGTCGGTGGCGTTGTCGCCCTTGGCACCCGCGTTGACGGCGAGTGCGTCGGAGTTCTTGTGGGCGGACGTGGTGTTGAGCCTGAGCGAGATGAACGAGGAAGTGAAGCCTGCAGATATAACGCCGGAGACGAAGCTGGCAAAACTGGACATGGACTCTTTGGCGATCGCCGGGCTGTTTGGATTGGTCCGGAACCGGGCGGGCATTGGGGCGATGCCGACGGAGAATGACATCAAGACGATGCAGAACGGGACGGTGACGGACCTGTTCAAGATCGCGGCGCGGATGTGGGCGAAGCAGTATCCTGGCGAAGAGGTTCCGGCGATCGAGCAGCGTGGAGCGGCGTTGGGGACGCCGGGGCAGACATACAAACAGATACTCCAAGCGGCCAAGATTCCGGGCCGGTCGGTGTTTGATTTGATGAAGGATGCGAAGCTGACGACGAAGACGGCCGGGATGAGTCGTTTGGCGGATGCGGTGTTTGGAGACGTGACTGAAGGGGCGTTGGCGGGATTGGATGGATTGATTTCGCGAGTGGAGAACTGGGGATATCCTAAGGAGATCGCGGCGGAAGGGAAGGCGTTGAAGGAAGTGAAGGGCCCGTTCTATCGGGGAGCCCGTCCGAGATTGGAGACGATGCAGAAGGAACGGGAGGCCCGAAACGCAAAGGCTGCGCAGGCACAGGCATCGATGGCAGCTATGGGGATGCCCATGGCGGGACCGTCGGCCCCCGTGGCCTTGGAACCGGCCCCGGCTGCGTACGCGACGCACCAGATGCAGGTCTTGGATCTGCGTCTGACGACGGCGCGCGTGGAGATGGAGAAGGGGAAGAACGCGGTGTCGTCGGTGGCGTTGTCGCCCTTGGCACCCGCGTTGACGGCGAGTGCGTCGGAGTTCTTGTGGGCGGACGTGGTGTTGAGCCTGAGCGAGATGAACGAGGAAGTGAAGCCTGCAGATATAACGCCGGAGACGAAGCTGGCAAAACTGGACATGGACTCTTTGGCGATCGCCGGGCTGTTTGGATTGGTCCGGAACCGGGCGGGCATTGGGGCGATGCCGACGGAGAATGACATCAAGACGATGCAGAACGGGACGGTGACGGACCTGTTCAAGATCGCGGCGCGGATGTGGGCGAAGCAGTATCCTGGCGAAGAGGTTCCGGCGATCGAGCAGCGTGGAGCGGCGTTGGGGACGCCGGGGCAGACATACAAACAGATACTCCAAGCGGCCAAGATTCCGGGCCGGTCGGTGTTTGATTTGATGAAGGATGCGAAGCTGACGACGAAGACGGCCGGGATGAGTCGTTTGGCGGATGCGGTGTTTGGAGACGTGACTGAAGGGGCGTTGGCGGGATTGGATGGATTGATTTCGCGAGTGGAGAACTGGGGATATCCTAAGGAGATCGCGGCGGAAGGGAAGGCGTTGAAGGAAGTGAAGGGCCCGTTCTATCGGGGAGCCCGTCCGAGATTGGAGACGATGCAACAGGAGAGAGAGGCGCGAAATGCCGCCGCTCAGGCGTCCGCGGCGCCGGTCGGCATGGGAATGCCGATGATGCCTGGTATGATGCCGACCGCGGCTGCACCCGCGCCCGTCGATGAAGAGAAGGTACGCGCCATGGCCCGCGCGGAGGCGGCTAAGCTCATGAAGGAAATGGGCGCCCCCGCGCAAGGTTCTGCCTCCCAGACCCGGCCGATGGAATTCGACTCAAAATCCGGACGCGTGCGTCCGGTGGGCGCGACCGTCGCGATGGAGAACGAGCTCCTGTTGGAGCGCCTCCGCGCCGAAACGAGCCCCGAGTTTGTTTCGATGATGACGCAAACCTGGCCGGCTCGTCTCCACCACCCGTGGGGAGAGGTCGAGATGAACGGCGCCCCGGAGAATTTGGTTCGCATCTATGGGGATGTCGCCGAAGGAGAGTTGAAACCCGGCACGCCCGAACACGCCTACCGAGTCCGTTTGCTGGCGAATCAGGTGGATGAGTTGCGTGTCCGTCAGGCTCGGCGCCTGGCGGCCAACGCCCGCGCGAGCGGCTTGAACGACGTCGCCGATACCTTGGACAAAGTGGCGGCCGAAGGCGAGGAGAGCCTCCGTGTCGGCGGTCTCCCGCAACCCATTTGGTGGAATTCCACCCGCATGGTGTCGGGAGCCAATGGAGACATTCGGGAAGTCTCCCGCGATCTTTCGCCCAATGAAATTTTGGACCAATGGGAGAAGGATGGTCTTGTTGACGCGAAGACGGTCGCAGATCTGCGGGCCCTGGCCAACGGCCAGGTCAACTTCAAGGGCAAGAGGGTGATGATCTACGGCGGCACGGGCACTATTTCGCAGCCGACCGTCGAGTTCTTCCTGCAATTAGGGGCCGACGTGTGGATCACCACGCGCCAAGATTTCGGCAAGATGGAAGGCAAGGCCCGCGAGATCCGCAATCGCTCGGCGGTGCGCGGCGCGAAGCTCCGCGTGTCGACGCAATTCGTTCCTAATTATTCGAACATGGAGGCCCTGCGGCAGCAGCAGGAGGATCAGGATTGGAGACCGGACATCATCCTCAACGGGATGGCGGCCGACGACTACAATCTCCTGGAGGCCAAGCTCGATTTCCACACCGTGACTCAGACCCTAGTGGATTCTTACCGTTACGCCGTGGGACAGTATGTGAAGTGGTACAAACGGTCTCCTGAGGCGAGCCCGGTCTTGTCCGTGGGCAATCAGGCGAGCCCGAACGACAAGTTCGCTTTGGGCGGCAGCGGCAGCTATTCCCTCGCCAAGGCGGCGATGCCGGCCGGCCAGTGGGCTCAGCGCCGCGACACCGAAGGCTATACCTATAAAGACGGCCGCCCGATCTACCGCGAGGTGTCCGTCTTGACGGGAGCCGTGGTGCCTCCATCCGACAAGGGCATCATGGGAGGTTTTCGAAAATTCGGCGACCGTCTGGAACAGGCGGCGCGTTCGGAAAATTCCCCGCTTTGGATCTTCAACGGCGGCGACATGGGCGTGATTAATGTCGCGTCCTTTAATCCGGAACATGGCAATAACGATTTGATTGATCGCGTGGCGGATGGGGGCTTCACGAGATTGGGTGAGCGTCCCGGCGGCCTGCAGGACCTTCTGACTCAAGTTCAAAAGGGTCCGAAAGAAACCAGCGCCGCCCCCAGCGAGGCGGTACCCTCGGAAGGAAGGGCTTCCGAGGGTGCTGCTTCGGCGTGGCATCCGTACGTGGACGGCCAGATCCGCACCGTCACAGACTACGGCTTCTACGTCGACGAGACGGATGGAGCCGCCGGCGCGAAGAACCCCTACAACGACATCCGCGACGACGACCTCGTGGTCGTCGGTCTCGGCATGGTCTCGACGTGGGGCGGCAGCGCCATCGACTCCTTCACAAACATGATGCAGATCCGGGGCAACTATGTCGGACCTTGGGGCAAGGACATCGGTCTGAAGGGTGTCGCCTTCTCCATGGGCCTGGACATCGCCGGTATGTCGCCCACGGATGCGGCGACCACCTACGGGCCGGATCACCTCTTCCCCAACATGGGGCCGCGCGTCTTGGAACGAAACGGCCAACGGGCGGACGCCTATCATCGCTATCAGAGCTTCGTCGGAGACGATCGTCTGGTCATCGGTACGGCGGCGGAGGTCGAGGCCTTGGATTCCGAAGATCTGCGCGATCAAATCGCCCGCCTCGGAAGCACGGGATATACATTCCAGGCGGAGACCATCCGCGACGACGAAGGCCGTCCGCAAGAGGTGATCGTCGCCCGCAAGGAGGGCGCCAACCTCAAGCGTGAGGTGGTCGAAAAGCTTGGACCTTGGGTCATGGCCGACACACCGCCGCTCGATTACGGACGGCTGGGCGGCAACAAGGACTTAATCGACCACGAGGCCCGGCACATTCTGAACGCCCAGATCGTTCATACGGAATCGGCCCGCGGCATGGGCCTGGTCCCCGGCGAATTGGCGGCCCGCCATGGCAAGGAAAACATCTACGTCATCGACAGCTTCGGCATGGGAGGTCTGGAAGTCAGTCGCGACCAACAACAGGCCTTCATCCTGGGCGAGGAGCCGAAAAAGTTGGACGTCGTGGTCGGCATCCCGGTCGCCGCGGGCGGCCGTTCCTCGGCGGACCAATACGGGGCGATGGGCGAGACGACGGAAGATCCGTACGCCTGCGCCACGCCCAAGAAGACGATCCGTTCGACCCAGAAGCAGATGCGCGACGCCTTCCGGAAGTCGGAGGAGGTCGCCCGTCTTGCCGATGAGGCGACTGGAATCGATCAACAAGTCATGCGCCTCGAAGCGGAGCGCCTGCGCCAAAATGCGTTGAATACGGTCATCGTTGCGACGTCTGGTGATGATGCGGCCACGAATGAAACATTGAAAATGTTCCATCGCGTTGGCGCCATGGGCACTCAGGCCGAGGCCGAGGAGAAGGAGTTCCCGATCGACGGCCATCAACGCCCCCACGACAAGGGACGAAATCCGAAATTCCAGGCCGGAACCGGGACCGGCGGCTTCAAGGTCGTCACCGGTTGGGCCATGCGCCAATATGGTTATCGCCCTATTGGTGTTCTTCGCGGTGCGGATACGGGCACGGACGGTCCCTCGCAGGAGCCGGACGGCAAGGCGCGCGCCTGGACAGGCCTTGGCCGGTTCGGACAGCGCAAGGTCTTCTTCAACGGTCTGCGCGAGTCCCGGATGCACGGCATCCCCTTGAACAAGATCCGCCAGATGAACAGCCACAGCACGGGCACAGGCGGTGATCCCACGCAGTCGGAGTCCTTTGTGATCGGTGCTTTGGAGGAAGCCCTCGAGTGGGCGGCGCTCAGAATCTTTGCCGGAGATAAGTCCCCGCGTTTCTTTAGGAGGCTATTGCAGGATGAGAACATCGACGTCTCCAAATTTCGCGGCATGGAGGGCGGTGAAGCCCTTGTGCGCGCTCTGGGGCTCGATCTTGATCATCCCCAGAACCTCATGAATCAGCTCATCGGTTGGTCGCCCGAGCTATTGGCCGAGCTTGGGTTGGATGCCGAGATCTTCGAGAGCCACGCCAAGTACAACTTCCGGCATACCCTGGGAGGCACCTTCGTGGAAGACGTCTCCTTGATGATGCAGGCGACCGAGCGCGTGACGCTTCCGCATCCGGGCTTGAACAACATCGAAGACGCCACGGGACGGAGCCCCATTGCCACCACATTACCCGGCGTCACGGATCTCTCGAGGATTCAGCCGGCCCGAGCCAATTATCAGACGCGTCCGGATCAGGCGCCCGCGCCTTACGGCACCGCCGGCAACTCCTTCGGGTTCAACGGTCTCGACGGTTTCGTCGTCAACGAGGTCCCGCAGGGCCTGCACTTCCAGACACGAGCCCAGGCGATCAAGTGGTATACGGAGGCCATCCAAAGCGAGGCCCGTTCCATCGCCCTCCATCGCGCCACCATGGACGGCAAGATCCCGGCGATCCAATACTACGAGAGCGCCCGCGTGGCGACCGACGCCTATGCGGATACCAAGGAAGGCTGGGACCAGGCGGCCGAATTGGCGCGGCGCATCGTCGACCGCGAACCCGGTGTCGTCTTGCCGTGGCAGCGCATGGCCAAGCCAGCTACTCAACGAGCAGCATCATAATTACTTAATATTATTGATAATTTCGGCTTGAAAATTTATTGGCTGATGGAGGCAACTGGCCGTGATTTCTGCCGATAAAGAGACTGGATGTCTATCTCCAAGCTCTCTTTAGATACCTCGGCCCCGACCGACCTGCTCCTGCCGCCCATCCAATGGAGCGGCAGCCCGCGGGATCCCGGGGTCTACCGGAAGCACTTTGGCGAACCGATTCCGGAAGTGGTCGACATCCGGAACAATCCGGTCATGCTCGACCTCTTCAGCCGACTGGGCATGTTGGCCCGGCTCCAGAGGAAACTCAACGTCCTTTCCCGAAAAAGGGGCCGCATTATTCCCGCAAAAAAGACCATCGCCTGCGCCCTCCGCGGTTGCGAAGAGACGGACGGTCAGGACATCGTCTTTGCCGGCGTCGAATTCCTCACTCACTACCATACGGAAGAGGGGACGATCGCCGGCGTGCTCGCGCACGAGTGGGGTCATCTGCTCTCCGACTGGACCGCGGGCCTGAATCCCGATGCGATGAGCTGGGAAGAGATCTTCGAGATGCGGAAGGAAGAAGAGGCCTCGGCCGACGCCTACGCCGGCAAATTGCTCTTTCAGATGGGCTACTCGCCGGACGGCATGATCCGGTTCTTGAACAAGATCCAAAAAAAGGAATGCACGAAGTACCACTCGCCGTCGACGCGGGCCGAGATCATCCGCCGATCTTTTGATGAGACGCGCCGCAAGCAGAACCAGATGGTGAATCTCCGGTCGATGTTCACCGTGTCTTCGAATCCCTTCACCGCGAAATTGATTGGGGTTGCATAAAGCCCAGCCACCGAATTAATGCGGTGGCTGTGAAGCGAATCCTTTGTTTCTGCCTCTTCTTGTTGAGCGCTTGCCACTCAACCAAAATGGCGACGGTTTTGAAACCGTCGCAGCCGATCGATCCGACAACGACCGGGACGATCCGCGGTATCGTTCGCTATGACGGCGTTCCGCCCGAACCTTCAAAGATCCCCCTCGCGAGCTTCGCCCCTTGTCAAAATCCGAAGGATCATGACGACGACGTCTTGATCCAAGATGGGAAGGTTCAAAACGCCTTCGTCTTCATCCGGTCGGGCATCGAGGAGTACATTGTCCCGCCCCCGCCGTCGGAGGCGGTGACGATCGATCAGAAGGGATGTCTTTATGCGCCGCGCGTGGTTGGTCTAAGAGTCGGTCAGTCGCTGGCGATTACGAACAGCGATGCCCTTCTTCACAATGTCCACGGTCTGCCCAAAAATTCGTCTTCTTTTAATCTCGCCATGGACCGTGGAACGCCCAAGATCCTTCATACCTTCGATCAACCGGAGGTGATGGTGACGATCCGCTGCGACGTCCACCCCTGGATGCGCGCCTACGTGGGTGTTCTGGACCACCCGTATTTCGCGGTGACGGGACCCGACGGGTCGTTCGAATTGAAGAATGTTCCCCCGGGGACCTACACCTTGGAGGTGTGGCATGAGAGGTTGGGGAGGAAGACTCAACAGGTCATCATTGGGCCTGGGGAAGAGCAAGCCGCTAACTGGGCCTTTCCTTAGAAACCCTTCACTTTAGCGGCCTTCTTGTAAAGGTGCGACGTCCCGATCCACGCGACCGCGACCGCCACCGTGAAAATCCACCATTGCGACGACATCCACGTGGAGTGCATGTTCAGCATCGCGAGCACGAGGGGCACGGACATATAGGTGTTGTGCTTGGAGCGCGTTCCGGCGAGCGCGACCAGAGCCGCGTCCGGCGGCGTTCCGCTTTTGATGGCCGTGATGATCTTCTGCTGCGCGGGCCAGATGCGGAACCAGACGTTGAAGGCCATGATCGTCCCGAACATCGCCCCGATATGGATCGCATAGCCTCGGAAACCGAAACCCGCCTGATGAGACATCAGGAAGGTCAGTCCGGCCACGATGAAGATCCCGAAGAGCGCCGGAGCGCGTGGGCTTTTGCTCAGAGGTCCTTTGACGAGGGCGTCATAGAAGAAGGGTGCGACGAAGACGATGGCGAGCGAGGCCCAGGCCGCGGGATTCGGGCCTGCCGTTCCTTCGAACGCCGCGCCTCCATGATAGAAAACGAGAAGTAGAAGCAGGACGCCCGTGACCCAGGTGTAGGCCGCGCCCCAGCGGAACCAGAACAGGGCGCGCGGCATCAATTCCGGCACCACCTTCTTCTTGGTGTCGGCGTCCATGGTGGCGGCGAAGGGACCGTTCACCCAGTTGAAGAAATACAGCATCCCGATCCAAATGATTCCCGCAACGACGTGGATCCAACGAAAGAGAGACTGGAGAATATCGGTTGCCTGCATGGTTCCCCCAAGAGTTAGAAGTTGGATTGAACAGTAATGATTCCCAGCCTTTATGAAAGAGTTTGGCTCAGAAGATCAAGCGATTTTTATTGGCTACTTCTGCCAGACGCTGTCGACGACCTTCCAGCGGCCGGAATCGCGTTTCAGGCGCACCTCAAGAATGGGAGTGGGTGCCTTCGCCTTGCAGAAGCCTCGGTAGTAGCCGTTCTTGTCCGCGTTTTGAATGAAATCGGCCGTCATCTTACCCTTGCAGGCGTCCACGTCTCCCTTGGAGAGCAGCCCTTCGACGGACCGATGGATCCCGGCGGCCTCGACGCCGTTGATCGCGGCCTGCGGCGTCTTCGCACCGGTGACCAAGTCATAACGGGTGCAGTCATCTTTGCAATACACCAGGGCGCCCTCGTTGTCGGTAAAACCGACCAGTTTCAAGAGCCCTGAGATATTGGGGACCGAAGATGAGAGAATGACTCCCTTTTCGATCTCCTGCGGCGTGTTGCCGGTCAGCAACCAGACGTCTCCCATCATGGAATCGTTGGTGGGGAGTAACGGCAGCTTATAGACGGCGACGCCTTTATTGGGAGAGATGATGGCCGGCTTGACGTGGATCTCCAAGACTTTGCCGCCTCCGGGAATCGATCCGACCGCGTTGTTGGCGGCCGCGATGTCCGGTCCGTAAGAGGCCAGGATGACGTCGCCCGTCCCTTCGTAATCGATCCAGGGAGACTTCGAGACCACGTAATTCGCCTGGCCGTGGGAGCGGGCGTAATTCTTAAAATCCTTGAAGGTGATGTGGTCGTCGCGTTTCATCTCGACGCCGTAAAAGCTGATCGGTGTGGCCGCGCGGGCCGCGGCCTGGGAACCGTGAGACTTGGCGGCGGAAATGCCGCAGACTCCGAGAACAAGCCCCAGCGAAACTAGGGCGATGATGGAAGGTTTCCTCATAGGGTCCTCCTGTTTAGACGTATTTCTCGAAGTGAATCTGCTTTTTGTCAAATCCTATTTCTTCGGCCGCCTTTTGGACGGCTTCGATCATGGGGACGAGCCCGCAGATATAAACCTGTTTTCCGGTAGGATCGGGGGCGTACTTTTTCAGCTTTTCCTGAACGTACCCCGTTTCTCCCTTCCACTGTTTCGGACGGGAAATCGTCGGAATGAACTTGAAATTAGGGTGCCGTTTTTCAAGATCCCTCAACTCCTTTTCGTACAGAACCTCGTTTTCGTAACGGACGCCGAAGATCAGGAGGATGTTCTTTTGGAAGCCGTCCCTCAAAAGGACGCGGATCATGCTGCGCAGAGGAGCGAGTCCGGTGCCGGTGGCCACGAAGACCAGATCGTTTTCGACCGGTTCCTTCAGCACGAATCCGCCGTAGGGGATCGTGATCGTGACCGGATCGCCTTCCTTCAGCGTCCAAAACCAGTTCGTGGCGTAGCCGCCTTCCACCAGTTTGATGCAGAGGTCGAGGTAGCCCGCTTCGAACGGCGACGAGCAAATGGAATAGGCCTTCTTCAAGGGTTTTTCTTCGCCGGCCTTCGGGACGTGGACCATGCAGAATTGACCGGCCTTGAAAGGGATCCATTTCCCTTCCGGGAGACGGAGCCGGAACGTCCGTACGGTGCTCGTAAACTCGAATATTTTTTCCAGTTTCGTTACAATTGGTTCTAATGGCATTGTAAGGTCGATCCTTGTGATCGACCTTGTAGATGAAGACATCCCAAAAAATCAAAGAAAAAGCCTTCAATTTGGGTTTTGAATTGGCCGGTATCGCGCCGGTCTTGCCTGTTCCGGATTTCGATTTTTTCCGCTGGTGGCTGAAGCAGGGTTATGGGGCGACCATGACCTACCTGCACCGCCAAGCGGAGAGACGAGGGGATCCGGAGAAGGTCCTTCCAGGGAGCCGGTCGATCATCTGTTGCGGGATGAATTACTATACGGGTGCGGCAGGGGACACCGTCGCTCGCTATGCGCAGGGCAAGGATTATCATGTCGTGGTTCTGGAACGCTTGAAGGCCCTCGAGGCGTTCATCCGGACCGAAATCGATCCCGGCGCGAAGACCAAGAGCTACGTCGATACGGGGCCGGTCTTAGAGCGCAGTTACGCCGCCCGCGCGGGGTTGGGGTGGATCGGGAAGAATACGATGCTGATCAACGAAGGCGTCGGTTCCTTCACGTTCTTGGGTGAAATCCTGACCACCTTGGAGTTCAATGAATCCGAATACGACCGTCCGGCCTTGGACCAGTGCGGAACTTGCAGCAAGTGCCTCGATGCCTGCCCGACCGGCGCCTTGACCGAGCCCGGGGTTCTGGATTCCGGAAAGTGCGTTTCTTATCTGACGATCGAATACCGGGGCGAATTTTCCGCCGAGCAGGAGAAAATGGTCGGTGGCCATGTCTACGGCTGCGATGTCTGTCAGGAGGTCTGTCCTTATAATGACCGGATCCCGACGACGCCAACGCCCGAATTTCAACCGAGGTTCGAGAGGATGGAGGCGGCCGCTTTCGAGGACCTCACGCGGGACAGCGCTATGGACCGCATCGGATGGGAGCAATGGAACCGGAATGTCCGGGCCGTCAAAAAAAACGGGGGCTTGTAAATCCCGATTTCTCAGTTAAGGAGGGAGTTATGAGGTTTCGCAGCGGGAGGGTCTTTTTCGGCGTCGTGCTCTGTTTGGGCGCTTTCTCTCTATCCGTACTCGGTGTGGCCAAAACGGCCAAGTCGTCCGTAAAGAGTTCCTGCAAAGAAGACATCGAAAAATTCTGCAAGGGCGTTCATTCGAGCGAGGGGCGCGTTCATGCCTGTCTCAAGAGCCATGAGAAGGAGCTCTCTTCGGATTGTCAGGCGCGTATGACGCATTGGCGGTCGACGTGGGTGGGTTGCGAGGTCGAGGTCGAGCTCTACTGTCAAAAGGCCAAGGGAGGCCACCGGGGTGTGGATCAGTGTTTGAAGGACCATCAGGCCGATCTCTCGGACAAATGCCGCAAGGCTCACGACGTCAAATGAGGAGGATGACATGAAGAAGACCGTCCTTTCTTTGGCCGTATTGTTGGCCTTAAATGTTTCGGCGAAGGACGCCGGCTTCGAGCCCCAAAGCCATTACGACATGGGCAAATATGAGAGCGCCGGCGGTAAGATCGTGGCCGTCTCCTTCGAAGCGAATTGTACCTTGGTGACGATCCGTGTCGTCGATGAAGACAACGTAGTTTCTCTCCCCCCGAAGGCGGAACTGGAAAAGAAGGGGCTCAAGACATCGAAGCTGAAGCCCGGCAATTTCCTACAAGTCGACGGTCATCCCCACAAAACCGATAAACTAAAGATGTGGGGAGAGTCCGCGAGCGTGACGGAGGGATAAGGACCTTCCCTTGACACCCCGGTCGCCCGATCATTATAGTGGATGAAGAGAAACAAGGAGAATCCATGGAAGCAACCCAGGAAAGCGCCCCCCTTGCTCAACCGACGCCCCCCAGCGGTACGATCCTGAACCTTACAGAGAAGGCGGTTGAAAAGGTCAAGTCGTTTGCGGCAAACAATAAGGACGCGACAGGCAAGCACCTCAGGGTCTACGTCCAGGGTGGCGGCTGTTCCGGTTTCCAATATGGGTTTACCTTCGACGAGCAGAGAGACGACGACCAAATTTCAGAGGTGGCGGGCGTGAAGGTGGTCTTGGACCCCGTGAGCCTGCCTTATCTGAAAGGCGCGACCGTCGATTGGGTCGAAGATTTCCGAGGCTCCGGCTTCGTCGTTCAAAACCCTAACGCCACCGGCTCTTGCGGCTGCGGCCATTCCTTCTCGGTCTAACCCATGAAAAAATATTTCTCCCTCGTTCTGTCGTCCCTCTTCTTATTGTCCTGCGCCTGTTCGTCCCTCAAAGGGGAGAAGGCGGATACGCCCGAGAATCGCAAGGCCCAGGCCGAGAGCTACATGAAGGCGAGCTCCTTCGAAGAGATGATCAACGATTCGATCCAGGAGATGGCGAAGCAGATCCCCGAGGCCCACCGAGCGGAATTCATCAGCGCCATGCAGAAGGGGATCAAGATCGACGCCTTGAAGCAGGTCGCGATCGAGAGCATGACGAAGCACTTCACCGTGAAGGAGTTGCAGGCGCTGACGGCCTTTTACGGATCGCCGGAGGGCAAGTCGGTGATGAAGAAGTTCGGGGATTACATGGCGGACGTGCTGCCCGCCATCAACGAACAAGTCATGCAGGTCCTGCAGACGACCGGTGCCATCGCCGCCCCCCAGGCCGCCGACAAGGCACCGACCCCCGCCCAATAGGGTACTAAAATTATAAATTAAATTTTATCCTTTGTGATGACTTATGCCATAATGGACCTTTAGGTGTCACGATGAGAAATACAGCGGCGTGTCTGATAGGTGGGATCTCCTCCTCGTTAATATTTTTTTCTCTCCTGATTTTTCCGCTCTCTTTGTC
>CAZWYB010000031.1:10735-17380 GCA_964637745.1 uncultured Pseudomonadota bacterium | reverse complement strand
CGAAAAAGAGGAGATTCTATGGTCAGGCGGGAGTGGGCGTTGTGGTTGGCGGCCTTCGTCGTGGCGGTGGTCGCGTTGACTTCGGGAAGGGCGATGGCGGAGGCCGGAGGAGGGCCGAAAATCGAGGCCTCCGATGAGGAGCTGAGCCAAGAGGCGGCGGAGGAGGGTGGCCTCAAGCGATTCGGCAACTTCGGGAAGCTCCATCTCTTCGGCTACGGCGAGGTGCATTACAACGCCTTCATCGGCTCGACGCCCAACAAGATCGACGTTCACCGCTTTACCCTGGGACTGGGCTACGATTTCACCGACCGCATTAAGATGCGGGGGGAATTGGACTTGGAGCATGATTTCAAGGAGCCGGAGATCGAATTCGTCTATATCGATTTTCTCCTGAAACCCTGGGCGAATCTCCGCGCCGGCTCCATCCTCGTTCCCATGGGCGTCATGAACGAGCATCACGAGCCGCCGCTTTTTTACAGCGTCGAACGCCCCGAGCTCTACCGGCTGATCATCCCGACGGAATGGCAGGGCGTCGGGGCCGGAGCCCACGGCCAGCTTCCCGCCGGCTTTTCCTACGAGCTCTATGGGCTCTCCAGCATGAACGCCGTGAGCTTCCACGACGACGGCACGGTCAATCACAGTTTCACGGGCAGCAACGGGTTTGACGACGCCCACAGCGTCGCCGACGCCGTCGGACGTGATTTTGGGGCCGCGGGCCGCCTCGAATATAAAGGCGTTCCGGGGCTTCGCGTCGGGACATCGTTTTTTGTCGGCAATACGGGGCAGGGGAACAAAGCCATCGGCGGCGGGTTGCTGACGATGCTGGAAGGCGATGCAAAATACAGCTTTCAGGGGATCGATCTGGACGGCATCTTCGTCTTCGCGGACTTAAAGGACGCCGGCAATATCAACAAGGTTTTGATCGCCGCGGATCCCACCTTCACCGATTTCGTCGGCCATGAAATGATCGGATGGTATCTGGAAGGCGCCTATCACGTCTTTCATCACCTGCTTCCCGACACCAAGCACGACCTGGTCGTTTTCGGGCGCTATGAAGCGACGAACACCCAGTTCAGAATGCCGGCCACGTTCGCGGCGGATCCCGCGAACAACCGGCATAACGTGACGGCGGGCGTTTCCTACATGCCGATTCCCCAGGTGGCGATCAAGGCGGATTATCAGTTCAACTGGAATCAAGCGAACGCAGGCGTGGATCAGTTCGATTTGGGCATTGGCTTTTATTATTAGAGACTGTTAGTCTGTCACCCCAAATATGCGACGACTCATGCTCATTTCCGCTTTCTGTCTCATAGCCGCGCCCTCGGAAGCGCAAACGGTCTATCTGAAGCCCGCCGAGGCCTTGAAGCAAATCTTCCACGATTCGGAAACGGTTTCCGTCGACAAGAAATCGCTTACCGCCGACCAAAAGACATGCGTCCAAAAGAAGCTGGGATCCGCTCCTTCAAAGACCGACTGGGCGTTCCAGGTGGCGCGCACCAAGGGAAGCATCGATGGCTACGCGCTGATCGACAATGAGCCCGGCAAGGAAGAGCCGATCACTTTTCTCACGGCGATCACCTCTCAAGGGGCGGTGAAAGAGGTCGAGGTCCTCGTTTATCGCGAGCCATACGGCAGCGAGGTGCATGAACCGAAATATCTGAAGCAATATCAGGGCAAGAAGACGGGTGATCCGGTCCGCGTCGGACAGGATATTACGAACATGTCGGGAGCGACGATTTCTTCCCGGTCGGTGGCGACGGGCGTCAAGCGGGCGCTTGCCTTGTGGAGCTGCGTTTATGGCGTCCAGTAGCTTTCGCCTTTCTCAGGCAAGTCCGTCTTTAAAAGCCCTCGTGACCTGCTGTTTGATCGGTCTCAGCATCGGTTATCTCGTCTCTTTGGCTCAAATTTACAACCGCTCCCACTTCCGCAAGAGCGAGGCGATCGTGCATTACCGAGGCTCGCCCGACGAGGATTCCCTGGCCGTTCCCCAGAGCGACACGTCGATGATCTCGATCGCGCATGTCCATACCTTTACCCAGCCGGCGATCTTGGGGATGGTGGGATTGATGCTGGTCTTCACCGGCCTGTCGGAAAGGAGCAAGTCCTTCTGGATCGCGCTTTCATTTCTGGGAAGTTTTGCGAAGAATGCAAGCCCCTGGCTGATCCGTGACATCTCTCCGCATTTCATGTACCTCATGTACTTCGGGGGCGGGGCGATGTTCTTGAGTTTCGCCGTCATGGCGGCGGCAATTCTCAGAGAGGTTTGGTGCGAAGGTTCTAAATAAAAAAGACCTGACTTTCGTCAGGTCTTTTGTGTGGAGACGAGGGGGATCGAACCCCTGACCTCGACAATGCCATTGTCGCGCTCTCCCAGCTGAGCTACGTCCCCTTTAAAGTTGAGGGAGATACCGCTCTCCCTCAAACTCCCATCTGTTTATCACTATCTCACCGCTAACTACGTCCAGCAAAGCCGGACTTCAGTTTGCTTTTTATTTTTATACGACTAGCAGGCTTGTTTCAAAGTCTCAATATAGAAATAAAAACCCAAATAAATCAGAGATAGGGCGCAACAAAAGTCGTTAAGCGGCGAAGAATTTATCCACCGATGACGACACTTTTGAGCATGCCAATTTCTCCACTGACTCGGCCGGCCTGGTCAGGTGCTGGGATGACCCCTCTCTTCATGGGGACGCAAGGTCCGGGAGGCGGAGATTCTTTTGATGCCACCGGCCCTCAACGCCTGGGAGGGGGAGGACTGGTTTCTCCTCCATTGAGGATCCTTCTCGTCGACGATGAAACCTATCTCCACAGACTGGTGCAACGTAAGCTGGCAAGACACGAGGGAGTGTTCTCATCGGACCTTTTGACCGAGTTCAACGTTGAAGGCGGGATCGCCGTTTTTGAAGCGAATCAAGACTCGATCGCCGCGATCCTGTCGGACGTGATGATGCCCGGAGGATCGGGACTCGATCTCTATCGGCATGTCAGAAGGCTCAAACCGAATCTGCCCTTTGCCTTTTGGAGCGGAGGGATGCCGGACAAGATTCGAGGAGAGCTCGATGCGATTTTGCAGCAGGACAAGCGAGTTCGCTTTTTTGAAAAACCGGTTCTCAACTTTAATTTCGTGCTTGATTGGTTCCGAGACGCCTCGATGACCGCCAGATCCATTTAAAGAAAGCCCTTGTCGGTCTTATCTTATTGATCTAATTGCCGTTGAAACTTTAAGGGCAACTTTACCATTTGCGATCCGATAAAAGGGCCGAGACTTTTATGGGTAAACTCTCCGTTTCCTTGACGATTCGCGTTATCTCCTTCTTGGCCTTCGCGCTGTCGCTTGTCTCCTGCATGGGCCAAGGCGCCGATCAGATCCACGGCATGGTCAACGTCAACTTCTCCTCGACGGCGGTGTGCCAGGCCCAGGAAAAGGACATCCATTTTCAGAACATCAGCGGAGAAGAGATCGTCATCGAAGGGGCAGCAATCTCCGGAGGCACGGACCCGGACGGAAATTTCAAGCTTTTGGGCGTGACCGTGGGCAGCAATCCCCCGGTCGACGCCTCGGCCAACGCGGTCCATGACATCCACGTCCCTCCCGGGGTCAATTATTCCTTCCAGGTGAGCTACGTCCCGCGCATCGAAAATCAGAACCAGAACGCCGTCATCGATATCGCCTACACGGCCCCCAGGGAGGGCGTGATCCAGGTATCTCTCTCAGGAATTTCAACCTCGCGGGCCCCGAATTGTCCGACGACCGGCGGCGGGACGAAGACCGGCGTGGGTGATTTGAACGGCGATCTGTCGATCACCGTCAATCGGATCGCGCTCGTCACGGACAAACTGCAGGCCCCCATCAGCACGGACATCCATACGGCGCATCCCTTCGTTGAACCCACTCTTCCGGTGACGTTCAATTCATCGGCGAACACGATCATTCTGAAGGCGATCCCCGACAGCGCCAATTTCAAGCTTCCGCCGACGCTCGACCCGCCCCTCAGCACGACGATCACCCAAGATACGGTTGTTACATCCACGGCGGACGCGCCGGGAATCTACGCCGACGACGGATCGATCTCAATTTCCAACGTGCCCATTCACCTGGCGGAGAAATTCCACGCCGATTTCGTGGTCACGCTAACGACGGCGCAGCTCGACATCCCGAACATCATTACGAAGTCGCTGCTCGATGACGCCGGATTCACCCTGACGACGGATCGTGCGAAGATCTTCGGCTCTCCGATCGACGCCACCACCAAGAAGGTGATCCTCATCGGTATCTCCACGTTCAGCAATCCGGGAGGCACCGGAACGGTCGCCACAACCATCGGCGGCGGCACCGGGGCCGTCATCATCGAAGCGACCGTGAATACGACGCCCTAGGCGCCGCCCTAAATAAAGGCAAAGGCTCGGTTTCCAGGCAACCTTTTAACCCGTCCGTCGATAAAGCCGCAGGATTGAGGGGAGGGTTTTTTGACGCGTCGTTTCACGAAAATCGCTCTTTCGCTCTTGCTGGCAAGCTCCCTGACTCATGTCATCGCCTGCGGCAGTAAAGAGGATCTTCCGTTCGTCTTTGGAGACGGATCGACCGGCGGCACCGGCAGCGGTTCCGGCTCCACCAATCCTCCTCCTCCGACAAACACCGGTTGCAACTCGAACACCGATTGCACGGCGCCAAAGACTTGCGACACCTCGTCTCACACCTGCAAGACTCCGGCGTCGACTGGCTGCACGGACAACACGGGTTGCACATCCCCTCAGATCTGCGATACGGGCACACACACCTGTAAGAATCCGCCGAGTTCCGGCGGATGTACGGACAACTCACAATGTCAGTCCGGCCAGGTCTGCGATACGGGGACGCACACGTGCGGATTGCCGGGCGCCTGCTCCGTCGATTTCACCGCCTCCTTAGCCTTGAAGATCGACGACGATTTTACCGCGGGACATTTCGACAGCCCTCCCAAGTGTTGCGAATACGCGGGTGATCCCAATTCCAACCAGTCGACCTGTCCCTCCTTGGCCTCAGGGGATTCGGACAGTTTCCTGCAGGCGCCTTCCAAAAATACGGATTTATTCTGTTGCAGCAGCGACAGCGGGAATGTGGTGCCCGGCCATCCGGAACTTTTCTGCGACGCGGAAAACCGACATGGCGGGATTCCGGAGCTCGCCGTGACCCGTTGGGCCGCGAACGCCGGCGCCAAGATGAGGCTGAAGTTCGCCATCACCAACGGTGGAGCGAATTGTCAGGTCTCCATCGTTCGCGATCTCTTCCCTCAGTTTCGATTGGAGAATACGGCTCTGGACGCCTCGCTCATCATCGATGCCGGCAAGGACTATCAAAATTTTCCGCCCAATCCGACTCAAAAGCTGAATGACGATGAGATTACGGCGCCGTGCGCCGTCACCACCGATGGTTCCGGCAACGTTCAAGTGGCGATCTCCAGCATCCCGCTTCGCTTCATGACCCAGCTTTTTGTGAATTATGCCAAGTGTACTCAGGTCGACAACCTCGGCCCCGCCTGTCCCACCGGGCCGTTCATTCGACGCTATCTGGGTGAAGCGCCCGGTTCCTTCCAGATCATTCCCGGTTTCAGTAATCCCGCCCTGACGTTGACGACCTCCGATGCCCACGTAGATCCCACGGATGCGGTGAACCAACCCGGCGGAACGATGACTGCACACGGCGCGCCCCTCCATTTCGATACGTCGGACAACACGACGAAGATGTCCTTGGTGGCGGCGTTTTCGATGCCACCGTCTTCAGCGGGGACGGGACGCGACGACAACGTCGGTTCCGGACAGCTCTTGGCCGAACTGAAGAATGCGATCCTGACGGCGGAGATCAGCGGGACCGTCACGCGTACCAATGGACAGCCGATTCAAACCCTGGCCGATCTGACGACCAACTGCGGCACCGGAAGCGGGCCGGGCGGGGGCGCTCAGAATCTGGATTTGGAAATGCATTCCGTCTACGGAACGACCGACGAGAAACTGGCGATCACCGGCGATCCGACCAAGCCCGCCCAGCCTTTCACGGCCGAGGCTTGCGTCCCGGGCAGTCACGATGGGACCAATTGCAAATTCTTCGATCCGGCGAATCTGCCGTTCGCAAAGGGCACCGGCGATCCCGCACCGGGAACCGAATCCAAGTTCTTCAAGGACGGGACTTTGACCATCCAGAGCAAGTCCGACTCGACCGTGCCTCTGGTTCTTCAGGTTCCCTCTAAGGTTGGGGCCTTTGAGATCACCAACGCATCGGCGCTCCAAAATATTACTCTCGCCCCCGGCAACAGCACGACTTTGAACGTCCGCTTTGAGCCGGAAGTCGCCGCCAGCGGTTGCACGTCGACCGGCGGGCTCGTGAATTGCCAGGCCGCCTTGAGCCTGTCTTCTTCCAATTCGGTCACCGTGACCTTGAAGGGAGAGGCCAAGGTTCCCGCGGCGGAGATCACGCTGCAAGAAATCAATACGGCGGCGCCGAATGCCGTCGTCTCGACGATTCTTCCTGCGACAACCTCCACTCCCATTGACTTCGGCGAGACACTTTTGGGGATTCAGACCAAGACCAAGCTCTACCAGCTCGTGAACACCGGCGTCCGCGACCTGACCGTGAACGACGTCCAAGCCCAGGACGTGAAGCGGAACTTC
>CAZWYB010000031.1:0-10725 GCA_964637745.1 uncultured Pseudomonadota bacterium | reverse complement strand
CGCCGGCCACCCGCGACTTGTAAAGCACGCCGCGGAACTTCCGCGTCGGGTCGGTCTTTCAGGGCACGGACTTTCAACACCGCACGTGGCAGATCGGGCATCAGCCGTGGACGGTGCCGGCGGCCGGAAACAACAACCTCTTCTTCTTCATGAGCTACGGACCGTTCGGAAAGGTCGGAGGGACGGGGAGCACCCGGTCCGATGCCGGAACCCTCGTCTTGAATACGTTCACAGGCGTTCAGAGCGTCAATCTGACGGGAAGCGCGAAGAAGGATTCGCGCGCAACGCTGGCCCTTTATGTGGAAGACGCGAGCCGCTTCACCGTCACCGGCTCCGGAGATCCGGCCTTGAAGGACATCTCGGACGGCGGCACCACGAAACATTTCTATCTGCCCAAGAGCGAGCTCTCGAGCTTCCGTCAGGACCCGGCGACGCGCGCCGTCTACATCCTGAACAACGGAACGGCCGCGGGGGTCGATAATCTCATCCTGCAAAGTATTCAATTCACGGCGGATGCGGGCGGCAAGTTCGTCTTCACGCCGGATTCGAATCCGCAGGCGACGGCCTGTCTCATGGCCGCACCCGACGCGACCGCCCCCTGTGCGACGCTGACGGCGTCCGGGGACACGAACAAGATCAAGCTGGGAATGATCACCTTCACGCCGTCCACTACCGGCGGCTATGCGGTCTCCAATGCGACTTTAGTCGTCAAATCCATTTCCCTCGCGGCAGGCTCGACGGGCAGCGGCGCTCCTCCGATCATCGGCGGCCACTCGGACAACACGGATACGTTGCCGGCGGTGACCTTCCAGCTCAAGGGTTCGAGCAATGCGCCTCAGGATCAGCACGACCTCAAGGTTCATCGCCTCATTGCGGGCTTCAGTAAAAAAATCAATACGGGGCTCCAGACGACCCTGATCGTCTCCGATGCGACGAAGGGAATCCTCCAGCGTTTCAACGCATTGCCGGCTCCTGATGTGAATGTCGATTCCCTCAAGGATCTCTTTACTTTGAATGGGGGCATTACGTTGAACCCGGTGACCGGCGAGGCCACGCTCAAGAGAATCGTTACCAAGGTCGATACGGATCCAAACAATAACCCCTTAAGCCCGTCCGATCCCTCGTTTGAGGGACTGCGACTCTATAACGCCCCCGGTTCGACACCCGGAGGGACGGAGTACTATGCGCAGTGCTCGACGAACGCCGGTCACAATTGCGCCTTCTTCTATCTCTACATCGGTGATTGGACTGGCTCGACGGTGTCCGCTACGTGCAACGGCGCTTCAAAATTCCCCGTTATTTCGGGTTATCAGGAAGGCAACGACGCGGTGAACAACCCCTTGTTCGCGCAGGTGATGAAACCGAATGTTCCCGCCGAGTATACCTGTTTGTCGGGCGCGAGCGGCATGCAGGACAAACAGCACGGTACCTACGATCCGGTGACGGGAGAGATCACGTTCAAGGATCTCGCCGTACGACTCTTCGCCCCAGCGGTCCCGGCGATCGGTGGGAATCCGGACATCGATGCGACGATCCACTTGTCTCTCACCACGGGCTGCGTGACGTTGAGACCCGACGATCAATCCCTGGTTCCTGATGTGGCGGCCCGTCCACAGTATTTGGTGCCGAGCAATACACTGTCCGACGCGAGCTTTAATGCGACTTTGATGGGCCCCGGCGGCAATCCTTTGCTGCCGTATGTCGATCAGGCCGGAACGACGTGCGCCACGAGGGAATTGCACGGTCGTACGATGTTCGCGCCGGACACGACCAACACGTTGGACGATCCGGATTTCACGACTTTGAACTTCCAGGGATTCGACTTGGCCGGCGTCGGACGTAACATCGCGAGCAACGCCAGTGTGAGCGCAGCGAATATGTACATCGTCATTAAAGCCGAGGTTATGCCGTAGTCTGAAAAGGAAGATTTTATGACCGACTACAACCCGATTTCACGAAGGGCCTACTGCGCGGACGATCATTGGCGCGCCATGATCGACGTCGTCGACGGCAGCAATCACCGACAGGTGGAGGCCGAGGTCGACCTGCACGACGCCGCTCATCCGCGCTTTACGCTCGCGGGCGGTCAACCTCAGGACGCCTCCCCGGCCTTCGTGACGGCCTTCCGGGCCTTGCCGGCTGTTCCCGCCGATCTTGCGCCCCAAAGGGAACAGATCTGCGGACAACCGCCGGCTCAAACGTCGGCGACCCCCGCGGTCCGTGAACCCAGCAGTCCTTTGTGGGGTGCCGTTCCTGTTTTAGCCGGAGGCTTGCAGTACATCATCGACCGGGAAGGGCGCCATGACCTGAATCGCATCCCGGCCCCCAATGGCTTCGGTACCTTGGGTACTTTTGCAAACGGGGCCTACGTCGCCGGACAGGGGCTTTTTGTCGTCAGTTATGTTCCGCTTCATCGCCGTTTGTCGCCCACGATGGGTTGGGTTTTTGATGGCGTTTGTCTGGGAGGCGCCGCCGGCTTCGGAATCGCGGCGAGCCAGCAGCCGAGAGGGGAGGGGACGCCGGAGCTCTCCATGTCTTTGACCCTCGCCTCCACCTGCATCCCCGCGATGATTTACGGGAACAACGAGACCAGCCGCGATCCCCTCCGGTTTTGGTTGGGCTTCGGGTCGCAATTGATTTTGGGAGGCACATTCGCCGGATTGGGATTCGGCGGAGTGGGGCGGAGGCCGACGGTTTCGGGATCCGATATGTATGCGCCGCCCGATATGGCGCCCGGAGCGCGAAACACGGGGATCAATCCCTATGGGGGAACAACCTATCCGGGGATTGATACGGACATGGCGATTCTAGGCGTGGTTCAGGGCGCGGGAGCCGTCATCAACTTGATCGATTATATGGTTTGGTCGGGCCCTGGTTCTGCGGGCAGCGGCAGCGGCACGCACGTTTCCGTGACGCCGCTCCCACGAGGAGCGGGATTATCGATATCGGGAAGGTTTTAAGGAGCGACATGAAGCGTTTCGGCTCAAAAATTTTCGGTTTCGCAGTCGTAGGCCTGTCGGCCCTCTTCGCCGCCAAGGCCCACGCGGTGATGACCTGTCCCGACCCGCATCAGCCGGCGGGAACGGCTTGGTGTGACGCCGACACGACGCGCTTCCTGAACGACACGATGTGCGTGGCGGAGCCCGTGACGGGGCCCACCGGATCGACGGTCGATGAAGAGGTCGTCGGCAGCGGGGTCTGCATCCTGGGGAAATTCAAGACGGTCGACAAGCTCCAGAGGCTGGCCGATTTCATCGTCGCCTACGACTTTCCCGCGGATCCGTTGATGGGTCCATCCGGCGTCTTCGTCCCGGAATTGCAGACGATCGCCGGTTCCAACGAATTCATGACGACCGTGCCTTTAGATGAACAGGGCGTTTTTGACATCACCATCAACGGCCGCGTCTTGAACGACGACGGCAGTTTTCAAGACGTCAACATCGGCCGTCGCGTCCTTCGGGTCGCCGTGCCTCATATGACGGTCACGAAGGCCCGCGTCGCCGGGAGCAGCAACGACTGCGCCGCATCGGATCCTTCGTGCTTCGGCGTTCATGAAGACACGGTCGATCCCGGCGTTCCGGGCCATCCCGCGCACCAGATCCAGTTGACGCCGCCTGCTGGAGGGCGCGCGCCTTCGGTCGAGCTTTGCGTTCAGAATCACGACGACGAAGCCCAAGCCGGGAACTCCGTCCTCGTTCGCGCCATCAACACGGTAACCGACAACAGCTCCACACCGGCCAGAGAGATCGTTGTGGATGCGAATTGCGCGGCCCCCGGAGAAACCCTCTGCCAGCCGGCGACGGACAGCTTCTGTCCCGGCGGCTTCAAGGTGAACGTGCCCTTGGGCAACGGCAGGAACGCGATCGATCTCTTCGTCGACAACCTGATTACGGGTTACGACGTCGGCGCCGGAGAACGCGTCTCCATCGACGCCTTCAACGCGGATCTGACGGGTCCCGGCCTCTGCGGGAATTACTTAAACGACGTTGGCCATAAGATCGACGACGTCGACGGCAAGGCGCTTCTGCCGACCGAATCCACCAACCCCGTTTTGGACGTGGCCTTGGGCAAGTGCGGTTCCGATCCGGAGACCGTCACCGCCACGCCGCCCGCGGGCTGCGATCCCGAAAATCCGCCGGCGTGCGTCGCCAATTCCCCCGTGTGCGTCCAGAAGGACAACGCCCACGGCGACGACGGAACGCCCCAGTTCGTGGCCCTTTGTGATAAGGACGTCGCCGGCAAGAAACATTATCAGATGCGCCTGAAAGACCTTCATTTCCCCGTCTCGACCAATACGATCCGGGCGACGGACAATACCGGCAACCAGACCGTGGAGACCCACTTCTTCGGCGTCGGCAACGTGCGCCCGCTCTTCGACAAAAACGGGCAGTTGGACGTCAAGGATGCCATGGTTCCGAAGGGCGTGGGCGGCTTCATCGACGCGGGCTTCATTAATAACGAGCTCTTGCCGGTGATTCTGAAGGCCGTCAATTCGGACAAGTTCAAGAACGATCTGTTCTTCAAGCTGCTCGATCCCCGCCAGCCGGGAGACGAAGAGATCTCGTGCCTCAAGTCGATCGAAGATCAGCTCAATTGCACGATGGACCACTTGGCGAGCAAGTCGCGCGTCGTGGCCATCAAGGCCTTCTGCGACAAAGGCGGCTGCGTGAACAACATCGGCCAGATCGAGATCCCGAGCTTCTACCTCATGGCCGGCAACCGCATCCGCATGCAGCTCAAAATCGACGGCCTGCACGGCCGCGCCGAGATGTACACGATGCAGTTTGAAGACGCCGACAACGACGGCATCGCGGACACGGAGGACGACGACGCCGACAACGACGGCATCTGCGACCGGCCCGTGATCTCGCTCGGCAAGTGCACGGACGCGAATCACGACGGCGTCTGCGACGAAGAAGTCAGCATCAGCGGCAGCCAGGGCAAGGGCCTGAACGCCAGCGGCAAGTGCGTCTTGGATAAGACGGTCCCGCGCGACAGGTGCCCCGATGACGATGCGAAGACCGAAAAGAACTATTTCGGCTGCTCAGACCAGGACGACGACAACGACGGCATTCCCGACGACCACGACCTGCCGGGACGCATCGTTCAGGATCCCGATTTCGGCACCTACGTCCTGCCGCTCCTCTTCCAGGTCAAGCAATTGGCCCTCAATCTCGACATACAGTTCCAAAAGGATCACGACGGGCGTCTCCATGTGCAGATCACGCCGCCTCCGGACCGCGATATGGTGGAAGCGATCTCCGACTCCGGCAATCTGATCGAATTCGATTGCGACAAGGACGTCTCGGAGATCTATCAAGGCGGTCACAAGGGCGACGACGGAAACGGACGCAACCTCTGGATCGACACGGAGGCCTGCAAGGCCCTTAAGGATCTGAGCAACGGCCTGAACGGCAACGGCAGCTTCGTCCAAGGAGCGGTGATTTCCACCAGCCAATTCCTGGGTCTGGTCGACCGGAAGAAGAGACAGAATGAGGGTACCAACCAACAATTGTTGTGCACTCTTCAGGCGACGGCCATCTGCTCGCTTCCGAAGAGGATCGAGACCAAGCTTGCGGATTTTGACGACCAAAAGGTGAGCGCCCTGTCCTTCAAGCTTCAAGACAACCGCTTCCACATGGATTTCTTCGCGCCGCTCGGCCAATCGGACGTTTTCGTGGATTCTCGGGGCTTGGGCTTCGGCGGCAAAGGACTCCTGCTCCCGGCAGGAGTGTCGGACGCCAACGACGAAGCCGAGCGCAACGCCAAAGATTTCTTGAACACGCTTCCCGCTGAGTTCAAGAACAATAAGTTCGGTCCTGTTTCCAAGTACGGGACGGGCGCCCCGGTCGATCCGATCGTCGCCTCCATGGAGATGGGCGATGAGATCAACTTGGCCTTGAACGAAGAATCCATCAACTCGGGCGTGCACTCGACCATGCTCCTCCTCTGGGCGCTCGCGAACAAGCAGGGCGAGGGGCACCAGATGCTGGATTTCGACGCGAAGAATCTTCGTGAAAACTTCAAGATGGGCATTCCGGACATTGGTCATAACTCCAGCCAGTGCAAGGACAAGGACGGCAATCACGTCGACGGCAATTCCTACAAGTGCTTCCCGTTCCCCTTAAACATCGAGAACGTCCTCGGACCGACCACTCTGACTTACGTCGATTTCGACGGCGACGGCGTCGCCGGAACGCCCAATGACGCCAAGACGCCGATGTTGATCCGAAACGGCGTGAATCCGTTGTCGCCGACGACGGCGAAGATCGTCAGCGTGAGTCCCGTCGAGTCTTGGGGTGGAACCGGACCGGTCAAGGCCCCGGTCGTCATCGCGGAGCTGGAAGTGGCCTTGGGCAGCCAGACGATGTCCCTCTTCGAAGAAAAAGTCGCTAGCTGGACCGCCGACCCGATCGCCGGAACCGGTGAAATCAAGGATTGGTGCGATTCGGATCGCTATCCCGGAGCCAACCAAGCCAAGTGCACCGCCGGACACAAGCTGCCCATCGTGACCTTCGCCCTTTCGGGGCGCGCCTTCGTGACGCTCATGCTCACGGTCAACGAGGACGGCATCATCCACGTGGAGGCCGGACTCTCGGCGGTGCAGACGGTGGAAGGAAAATTGGATTTGGATAAAACGAAGACGGACATCCAGTTTAACGTGATCGAGAACAACACGATCGTCCCCGACAACGAAATCGCGGCGGCCATGAAGCGCCAGGTGGGGCTCATCCTGCCGAACTATCTCTTCGGCGACGTCCGCGACATCCGCGTCGACGTCCCGTCCAAGCTCCCGCTGGAGGCCTACTGCGCGACCTATAAAGACGTGACGCCCGACATCTGCGCCTGCGTGATGGATCCGACCAAGGACGACTGCGACACCACGCATTCGATCCAGAACGCCTGGGACGAGATGAATCTCGACCGGTTCGGCATCGAGGGCGTGACCCTCGTTCACCCGCTCCTGGGCGTCTCGGACGACGAAGAGGATCCGATCCGATTCCTGACGATCGGCATGGGCGTGGATTTTGATTTGAAAAAATAATGTCTCTTTAAGGAGGTTTTTATGGCGCAGGTATTCAACGGCTTTTTAGGCTCTCTCGGCAACCGAATCATGGCGGGGCCGATTGGAGCTGTCATCCGTCCGGTGGTCCTCGGGGCGGCCTTAGGCGGCGGATTCGCCGCGGCCCCTGCCGGTTGTGGCGGCCCTTCGAATCAATTTCCGGATGGGAATATCCCGCCGCTCTCGGGCCAGGACGGGGGGCTGAACAATACCGGTCCACAAGGCCAGTTTGATCACTGCATGCCTCCGCAGCGGAGCCTCACGCTTTTGGTCGATGGACAAGGCGCGGTCTTCGGCAATCCTCCAATGACGCAGGTCGCAGGCTCGCTCGCGATCTCGGTGAATCGTCAGTCCATCCGTTTCCCGGGCTCGGGCGGGGCCGGCGGCGACGGAGGTGCCGGCGGGTCCGCCCCGGATGCCGGCGTTTCGGTCGGTTCCGACGGTTGGATCCATTTCACCGCGGACGGTGAATGGGCCAGCATGCGGATCCCCACGCCCACGCAACCGATCACGGGCCAAGAGGCCTTGATGATCGCGGACCGCGTGAACGGTGACCCGATCAGCCAGCTCCTGAGACCGAACCCGAACGGCATGGGCAACATCCTGTGGTCGGACCAGTTTTCGGTCTTCGCAGGGGCCGACGCGGGCACGATGACGAATGACTCGAACCACGACGGCATCAATGACAAGGACCAATTGGGTTTCCTCTACTTCATCGATGGGGCCGTGAATCCGTCGAATTGCGACGTGAGCCTGACCATCCGGTCGCGCGCCCGCCGCACGGGCGTCCTTGGACCGGTTTTAGATCGTTTCGTCTTCCCGCAATATACGGACGGCCGGAACGACCCCGATTTCAGCGACGAGTTCGTGACGATCCACCAGACGGGCTTGAGCGTTCCTCAATCGAATCCGATGATCATCCCTCAGACGGACGGAGCGGACGGACGCCGCCGCACCCAGACGGTGACGGTCTGCAACGGCAATTGCGACGACGTGGGAGACGCGGCGAGCAATCCCCAAGAGATGTTCATGACGCTGATCGTGGAACCTCGGGCCGATGCCGGAGCTCCGGAAGACGGGGGTACGCATGCCGATGCTGGCCACGATGGTGGCGACGGAGGCATTCCTCCCTTGCCGGGACCGGACGGCGGAACCCCGGACGGCGGCGCCCCGCATGACGCCGCGTCGGGTGGATAATTCAGGCTAATTTCCCGCAACAATTCAAAATCTCCGACGACGAAGGTTTGAGGAGAGCCGCATCATGCCTACGTCCCCGGTTACTGTGACGCCGTTCACCGTGCTGCAACGCCTGGGTGTGACCGTCGCTCAGCCGGCCATGGCCCCGCAGGTTCTCCGAGGAACGATCACGAGCCTCTCGGAAGGCAGAAATCTTTCCCAACACCTTGAGTTCGGAGAAGTCACGCAGACGGACCTCTCCCGCTTCATCGGCGACGGCGATCCGACCCAACACCTCTTGGAACGTCTGGATCAGAGAGCCGACGCCTTGAAGGTCCTTTTGGCCGGAAATCCTCAAGCCGCGCCGTCACCGTCTCAGGGGCCTCAGCACGAAACCGTCGAATCGATCGCGGCCCCCGTTTCCGATTCAGGCGCCGTCGCGGTCCGCAATCCCGGCCTCAAAATGCCCGTGCCGGAGGGGGGGTTCGGATTGGCCCTCGCCGACTTCGACAAGACGCTTTTAAACGGCAACTCCCACACGGGCCTGATCAAGCACGGCTGGCAGACGCGCGCCGATGAATTGCAGAAGTTGGAAGATAAATGGAACCGGCTCTGGCAGACCATGAAGATGACGTACCGCTATCAACGCCACACTTTGGACCCGGGATCCGCGTCAGAGGCCGTGGCGGCGCAGTTGGACCAGATCCCCGTCCTGCCGGTCGCGCGCGAGTGGGCGGATGCGGCGGCCCGCGAGCACATCAAGCGCGGCGTCCTCCGGTCCGTTCACGAGAAGGCCAGGGGGATTGTTAGGGCTGAGGTCGAACAGCTGATCCATGAAGGCAAGATGGCGGAGCCTCTTTCGGACAAGGATCTGGAGGAGGAGGCCAGAACCCGCATCTTCATCGTCAGCAGCCAGTTCGCTGAAGTCCTAAAAATGCTGACGGACGTTGGCCCGGAGCATGAAAATCTTTTGGGGATGAATCCGGAAAACGTTCTTGGCTCCTCCGGCACCTTCACTCCGGAGGGATATTTCGTTGCCGACACGAGTTTTGTCTACTGCTTCGACAAGAACAAACCATTAGTCGCCAAGCGCGCCTTCGAGGGGCGAGGGATCGCCTACAATGCGAAAACGACGAAGGTCTTCACCGACGATGTCTGGTACGATCGCTTTCTCCTGGCCATGGCGGAGAATTCAGCCAATCAGGTGATCGTCGATCCGGATAGCCGAGACGCGGACTATGCCCGACACGAGAAAACCGCCATTATCTACGATACGCCCTATCTCCTGATGGAAGGTCATTGGGAAGAAGTCGTAACGAAGAGAGGGAAACGTATCCGGCGGTTCGTGGTGGACAGCAAGAAAAGTTTCTTTCCGGACTCCAACAGCGTCGCGACGACCTCCGATGCTTGGCAGCGGGCTGTCTACGGAATGGGTGAAATGTTGCCCATGGCCGCGGGTGAGGCGATCATGCATGGCGCGCTTTCGGGCGAGATCCACCCGGCCGCACTGGTGATTCCCGTCGGCGCCGGTATGTTGTACGGTCCTCTGAAACGGGGTTGGAAGGCGGATTTGGCCGTCGGCGCGGCGATCGGGGGCGGGATGGCCTATTTCCACGGGGGCAATTCGATTCTCGCCGCCGTCATAGGGGCGACCTCGTTTGTAACCTTGAAGTTCCTCCAGAGGAAGCTCCAGTTCGAGCGCAAGGCGAAGGAATTGGGCCCCGACGGTTTTAAAGGGGTGACCAAGGGTGTGAACTTCTTCTGGCGCGTGGCGACCTCCTCCGGCTGGGCAACGGCGATGCGCGTCCTGCACCTGGGCTGAGCGCTAAATCCCCTTGAGTTTTCCCTCCGGCTGCATTAGTCCAACACATTTCACTCATGCTTTTCTCCAAGAAAATCGGCGTCTTGCTTCTGCTTTCGGCCTTTTTGACATCGGCCGCCTTCAAGCTCCCCGACGAGGAGGACGAAGGCAAGGGCGGGCCTGATTCCGCGAGCGTCAAGGAGGAGCAGCTCTTCGGTCGTCATAACGGCGAGATGATGCATTATTCTTTGGATCAATGCGTCCGGAGGGCCTTGATCTACAACCCCGAGCTCCCGGTCAACGATTACAGCATCGAAGGGGCCCGCGAAAAAAAGGTCGAGGCGAGCAAGCTCGGTTATCCGATCCTCGATTACGAGTACGACATCGGCCCCGTACCCAAGGACGTCAGCCACGCCGTGACGAGCTTTTTCTCGGGAGACATCAGCGTGGAGAACAAGTTTCACTTGGGCGTAGGCGTGCCGGTCGAGACTTTCGGAAAGGTGAAAGTCGGAAAGGAACTCGCCGATACCGGTATCGCGGCCGAAAAGGAAAAAAAGATCCAGAAAAAGTCGGACATTATCTTCAAGGTCAAGCAGCTCTACTATGGCATTCTGCTGGCGCGCGAGGTAGGCCATCTCCTGAAGTCGGCGCACGACGGGATCCAGAACGAAATCAAGAAAAGGGA
>CAZWYB010000030.1:0-17543 GCA_964637745.1 uncultured Pseudomonadota bacterium | reverse complement strand
GGAAAATCCCGATTTTGTTCAAAAGCCGTTTGCTTTCTTCGGGCGTCAGGCCCGGATCGTACCAAAGTTTGGCGCCCATCTCGGCAAGCCAGGCATGATCCTCGCGGCCGATGAGAAGCAGATCCGTGAGGGCATTGCCTTGGATTCCCTTTTGAATCAGTTCCTCCATCGCCTTCCGGTCCTCCTCCCTTTCCAAGACGCGGTAGAAATCATCCAAGATCAAGATGGCGGCGTTTCTCTTCAGGGCCGCTGCGACGATGGGGACCTTTTCGCTGAGCTTTTTATCCTGAACGGTCGCCAGAAGCCCCGTTTCCGAACCGGGATTCACGGTCTCGAGGAAATGCGCCATGTGATTCAAGGCGAGGCTCACGTTCGGCTCGGGCCGAAACCCGTACCAAAAGACGGGGCGGAGGGAACGACGAGCCAGTTGCGCCGCCAAGATCGTCTTGCCGGTCCCGGGGCCGCCCACCAAGGCAACCACGTTGCCGGTCGCGACTAAATCGGCCAACTCGCTGATCGCTTCGAATCTCTCGACGATATGGGGCCCCAAATGGGGAATGGCATGAAGGTTGATTTCCTCTTCCCACCGCCCTCCCCATTCCTTGCGGATCAAGGCCTCCCACTCGATGCGGAATTGCGACTCCTTTTCGACCAAGGCCAAGGCACCGCGATGGTCTTCGAACATGAGGCTGATTTCCAAAAAGATCTTTCTCTCTTCGGCATTGAGACTCTGTTTGACTCCCTTCGCCTCTTTAGAGCTTTTCCAAAAATGGTAGAGCCATTTGCGGACGTTTCCGGTTGAAGGGACTCCGCCGCTCAAGAGATCGATGATGGGACCCAACACTTCACCGACCATTTCCACAGCGCTCCAGATGCTCCAAGCCGACTCCGAAAGTCCTTCGCGAACTTTTCGATAATAGTTGTGAATGAGCCTCTTGGTCTTTGAAAGGTCCCAGTTCTCTAAAATCTTCCTCTCCTTGGCGAGGTTCTCGTAGTATTCGACCTTCTTCTCCGGAGCGAATCCCAAGCTGTTCAAGGCGACGATCTTCTTTGCGACCACCTTCCCGGCCTGGATGAGCCACGGATTGAAGGGGTTTAAACGCAGGTTCTGCAGGACCATCGCCTCCGCGCGTCGGAGATTGGCCTCGTCTCCCACCTGAAGACAGCGATAGATCATGGCCAAATCGCGGTAGATGCTATGTCCTAAAAGATCTCCGATCGCCTTGAAGTGAGCCGTCAGTCCGGCGGCAACGATATGGGCAATCGGATGATGGGCAAAGGATTGATCGATGTCCTCTTCTTGCATGAGGGCGTCGCACAGCTCGCGCCCCAGTCTCGGGGCTTTGCCGGTCAGCGGCTCCTCTCCGATGGCGCGTTCGAAATCGCGGAGTCTGTCGCCGTACCGCGCCAGGAGGCCCATGGACTCCAACAGGACCTCCATCTGAAGCCGCATCTGAGGCTTCAAGGCCTGACTGACCTTGGGAAGATCGGCCAAGGAACGGACCTCAACCTTGACCAACGGACCGCCCCCTCCCTCCACGCCCGCGGCTTGCAACACGTCGTCTTTCGGCCTTTCCACCCGTGGTGAACGAGCAGGGCCACCTCCTGCGAGCAAGACCGAGGCCGCTTCCCTTCCTTCGTCCCCTCCCCCCCTCCAAAGGGCGGGCAAGAACGAATCGGAGGTCCTCTCCTCGGAGAATCTTCGGGCGAAGGCCTCCACGCCGGGAACCTGCTCCAGGATCCTGATGGCGTCGGCCGTATCTTCGATCCTTTGATATTCCAGAGGAGTTAGAGGCCGTAGAGGAGAGGGATGGAGTAAAGAAGTAAGCTGAGTTTGCAGCCCCAGGTAATGCGCCCCCAGGGCCTGATAGTTCCCAAAAACCGCAGGGACCAGATTCCGCGTGAACATGCCCGCCCTATCGATTCGAACGGCAGGAGGTTGTGGACAAAATGAAACAGAAATGATGACGCGCTGCGAAACGATTACCGGAAGTTTTTCTTTTCGATTTCGGCGATCTTATCCAATCGCGTCTGGTGGCGGCCGCCCTCGTACTTTGCGTCCAACCAGGCCGTGACGATTGCCTCGGCCTCGGCGATCTTCTGATCGGCGTCCAAGACACGTCCGCCCAGACAAAGGACGTTCGCGTTGTTGTGTTCCTTGGACATGCGCGCCGAATACGCCTCGCTCACGACGGCGGCGCGAACGCCTTTGAACTTGTTGGCGGCGATGCACATGCCGATCCCGGTCCCGCACAGGAGAAGACCGGAATCGACTTCTTTCTTCGAGACCTTTTCGGCGACGCGGATCGCGTAATCGGGATAATCGACCGATTCGGCCCCCTCGTTTCCCAGGTCCAAGATCTCGATATTTCTCTTTTGCAGAATCTCTTTGATCCGGACCTTCAGGGCAAAGCCGCCGTGATCTGATGCGATGGCTATTTTCACGTCCTACTTCGCCTCCTCCAGACGGATGACTTCGACGTCGCGAATGTATCCGCAAGAGGCGCAGACGCGATGCGCGAGCTTGGGGCTGCGACATCGGGGGCACTTTTGAACCTGAACCTTCGGCAGGTGTTGATGAGAACGGCGGTTGTTTCGACGCGCCTTGGATTTTTTTCTCTTAGGAACCGGCATGGTTTTCGACTCCGTCTCTATGAATTAGGTAGCGACGGGTACTATAGGGTTAACCCCCTTGTCAATGAGGGTTCCGGGAAGGGTTCCGGCTAGCGGACGAGGCTGCATCCCGTGGTCACCCCGCTGCTGAAACCGCCTCCAGTGAGGATGATTCGGGTCGTCTGAGAGGTGACCGTGTCATTGCTGGGGTCGGGATCGGCGGCCTGGGAGGTCACCGACGCGCTGTTGGTGCCGTTCCGGGCCCGGTCCCCTGCGACGCTGAGGGTACCGGTGGCGGTGTCCCCGTCGGCCAAGGTCCCCAGATCGCAGACCAAAGATGGAGCTCCGGCGCAGCTCCCTTGTGAGGCGGCCGCCGAAGAAAGGGCCAATTCCGGCTGAAGAAGATCCGTCAGAGTCACCCCATCGGCCCCTTGAGGACCCTTGTTTTCCACCGTCAGGGTATAGGTATAGGTTGAGTTCACCGTGACGGCGGTATCGCTGACGGTCTCGGTCAAGGCCAGATCGGCGGTTGTCTGGGCAAAGATCGACCCTTCAAAAACGAGGGACGCCGCGAATAAAAAAATAAAGAACTGTCTGTTGATGAGAAGCGCCATCCGACGTCGGTCTATACAAAAATCCCCTCGCCCTGTCCTCTTTTTTCTCTGGACAATACCCGGCTCACGCCCCTACTATTTGTAAGTAATCACTTACTTTATATTATGGCACGTCTTTCGGCAAAGCAGAGAAGGGAAAAGATCGTCACCTCCGCCATCGCCCTCTTTTCGGAAAAGGGTTTTAGCGGCACGACGACGCGGGCACTGGCCCGCAAGGCCGGGATCAGCGAGGCCCTGCTCTTCCGCCATTTCCCGGATAAGAAGAGCCTCTATGAGGCCATTCTCGAAACCAAGAGGGAAGAGAGGATTCCCGCCCTTCTCGCCAACCTTCCCGTCGATAAGGGCCCGGGACCTCTCCTGTGCGAGTTGGCCCTGCGCATCGAAGGACAAAATGCCCGAGACCCCAGTTTTTTAAGACTTCTCCTCTTCTCGGCCCTGGAAGGACATAAGCTGTCCGATCTCTTCTTCCAAAGAAGAACCCTGCCGGTCCGGGAATTCCTCATCGATTATTTTCGCAAACAGATCCAGGAGCGGCGTTTAAGGAAGATCGATCCGGAGACGACCGCCTTGGCCTTCATGGCCATGGTCTTCGGCTATATCCAGTCGCGGATCATCCTTCGCATCCCTCAGGTCGTCCGGCGGCCTTCGGCGGATCTTCTGAAAAGCTATGTGGAGATCTTTTTAAAAGGAATCGAGCCATGAGGCGTCTTATTCCAGCGATATTCCTTCTTGTATGGACGTCCTCCGCCGGGGCGGAGGCGTCGGGCGCCCTCACCCTCCGACAGGCTTACGAAAAGGCCCTGGCGCAGAGCGAGAGTCTTGCCATTCAGGAACAAACGATCCGGATCGCCGAGGCCCACTACCTCCAGGCCTTGGGCACCGTCCTCCCGCATATCAACGTCGTCGCCTCCGAATTTATCCAAGACACGAGCGGATCCAGTTCGAGCTCCTCGGGAGGGACGTCGGTCAGCAACACGTTCATCAGCCGGAGCCGGCCTCAAGTGGGCGTCGCGCTCGTCCAACCCCTTTTTCAGGGATTCCGCGAGTTCCGGGCCCTGCGTGTGGCGAACGCCGAGAAGCTGCAGAACACCTACCGGACGGAAAGGGCGCGGCAGATCCTTTTTTCCGACGTCGCCCGGGCCTACTATACGGTCCTGCAAGTCGAGAGGCAGCTCGATATCCAAAACTCTCTCCGTGGAACACTCCTCAAGAGAACCCAAGAGTTGAAGGATCGGATCGGACTCGGTAAATCGCGACCAAGCGAGCTTCTCACGACGGAATCGCAATTGGCCTCGACGGAGGCGGACCTCGAAAACACCAAGGGCCTCGTCGCAACGGCCCGGGATTTTCTCGGGTTCCTTACCGGTGAGCCGGCCACCCAAAGATTGAGGGACGAATTCCAGGTCCCGGGTCGCGTCTCCTCTCTGGAGCGCTACACCGAAAGTCTGGACCAAAGACCGGACTTGATGGCCTCCAAACAGACGGTTCGTCTCGCCAAGGGGCAGTGGGACTATCAAAAGGGCGGGCGCTACCCGAACGCCAACGTCCAGGCCAATTATTATTTCTACCGCACGGGCTTTCAAAAAGACATTCATTGGGACACGACCTTCAACCTGAACATCCCCATCTTCCAAGGCGGAGCGACGCGGGGCCTGATCCGGGAGGCCGAGGCCAAGTATCACCAGGCGACGCTCGGCGACCAAGAGACCGACCGCCAGGCCCAAACCGATCTTCGTCAGGCCTATGACGGCCTGAAATCGTCGCAAGCGCAGGACTTCGCACTCCGTCGGGCGGAACAAAAGGCCAGCGCGAGCTTCATCGCCCAACAGGAAGAATACCGGCTGGGGCTCGTGAACAATCTGGACGTCTTGCAAGCCCTCCGCGACTGGCAACAGAGCCGGCTGCAGAGCAATCAATCCTATTTCGCTACCAAACTGAATTATTTGAACGTCCTCGTCGCCTCGGGCCAGCTCCCGCCGCCGCAAAATGGAGAGGATGCGCCATGACCCTTTCGGACATCTCCATTAAGAATCCGGTCTTCGCCTGGATGTTGATGATCGGCTTGATCGTCTTCGGCTGGATCAGCTTCCAGCGCATGGGCATCAGCCAACTCCCCGACGTGGATTTTCCGGTGGTTACCGTCGCCGTCACCCTGGAAGGCGCGGCCCCGGAGGTCATGGAAACACAGGTCACTGACATCATCGAAGATGCCGTCATGAGCATCCAGGGCGTCAAAGAGGTGTCGTCCGTCTCACGGCAGGGGCTGGCCACCATCACGATCGAATTCGAATTAAACCGCGACATCGACGTCGCCTTGCAGGAAGTCCAAACCAAAATCGCCCAGGCCCAAAAGAGCCTGCCGAAGGAAATCGACCCGCCCATCGTCGTCAAGACAAACCCGGAAGACCAGCCGATCATGTGGGTGGCGCTCTCCGCCAAGGACCGTCCCCTTCGGGACGTGATGACCTACACCTTCGACTATCTGAAGAATCAGTTCACGACGGTGCCGGGCGTGGGCGAGGTCATCCTGGGCGGCTATATCGACCCCAACCTCCGCGTGTGGCTGAACGCCGACGAAATGAACAAGGAAGAGATCACGGTCAGCGACGCCATGGCCGGCATCCAGCTCCAGCACCAGGAAACGCCTGCCGGATACATCGACACGGGAAGCAAGGAGATGAACGTCCGCGTGATGGGCGAGGCGAATACCGTCTCCGAATTTCGAAACATCGTGATCCCGCAACGCGGCGGACGGCCGGTTTGGAAAAAAATCGCGATCAGCGACATCGGGACCGTGGAAGACGGCCTGAACGACATCCGCCGCATCTCCCGCCACATGGGCGTTCCGGCGGTCGGACTGGGCATCAAGAAGCAGCGCGGTTCGAATGCCGTGGCGGTGGCCCGGGCCGTAAAAGCGAAGCTCTTGGAGCTTCAGGGCAACCTGCCGAGCGGCATGACGTTGAAGCCCGTCTTCGACGCGACCGAGTTCATCGAGGACTCAACCCGTGAACTGAACTTCACCCTGATCCTTTCGGCGCTTTTGACCTCGCTTGTGTGTTGGCTGTTCTTGGGGTCTTGGAGCTCGACCTTGAATGTCCTGCTCGCAATCCCCACCTCCATCATCGGCTCGTTCATCATCCTCTATTTCATGGGTTTCACGCTCAATACGTTCACGCTCTTGGGGCTCTCGCTCGCCATCGGCATCGTGGTCGACGACGCCATCATGGTGTTGGAAAACATCGTCCGCTACCGCGAGATGGGCCATTCGCGCATCCACGCCGCCCTCGTGGGCGCCCGTGAAATCACCTTCGCCGCCATGGCCGCCTCCATCGCCATCTTGGCGATCTTCCTTCCCGTCGTCTTTATGAAGGGCATCATCGGCAAATTTTTCTACCAATTCGGCGTCACCATGTCCGCGGCCGTCCTCCTCTCGCTCCTGGAGGCTCTGACGCTCGCGCCCATGCGCTGCTCGCAATACCTACAGGTGGGATCGACCTCGTTCATCGCGAAAAATATGGACCGGTTCATGGATTTCCTGGGCCACCTGTACCGACGCACCTTGGCCGTCGTTCTGAACCATCGCTGGAAGGTCATCGCCGTCTCCCTTTTGCTTTTCACCGTCTCGTTGGGCCTGACGAAAGCCCTCAAAAAGGAATTCGTCCCTCCTCAGGACGAGGGCCGGTTCTTGGTCCGCATCCAGACGCCGATCGGATCCTCCATGGAGTTCACCGACAACGTCGTCAAACAGGCCGAAGCCTTTCTGGCCGGTCGTCCGGACGTCCAACAATATTACGTGGCGATCGGCGGTTTTCAGGGAGGCGAGGTCAACGCGGCTCAGCTTTTCATCACCTTGCAGCCTTTCAAGAAGCGCCCGGCCGTCCCTCCGGCCACCCACCGTTTGACCCAGCAAGAGATCATGGGTGTGATCCGAAGCGCCTTTAACAAAATTCCCGGCGTCGAACGCGCCGTCGTGCAGGACCTCTCCCTCTCGGGGTTCACCGCCCAACGAGGCTTTCCGGTGGAATTCACGGTCCGTGGACCCGACTGGGACAAACTCGCCGATTACAGTCATAAGATCATGGAGAAAATGAAGGCGAGCGGTCTGATGGAGGACGTGGATACCGATTACCAGCTGGGCATGCCGGAGGTCCGGGTCTTTCCCGACCGCACCCAGGCGGCCGCCCACGGCGTCAACGTCTCCGCCATCGCCGACACCATCAATGCGATGATCGGCGGGATCCGCGTCGGGAAATACACCCAAAACGGGAAACGCTACGACATCCGCGTCCGCCTCACGGATCAGGACCGGAAGCGTCCGGACGACATCAACAAGATCTGGGTGCGTAACATGCAAGGAGAGGTCGTGAGGTTGGGAGACGTCGTCACCCTCTCCGAAAAACCGACCCTGCTTTCCATTTCACGGAGAAACCGCGAGCGCGCGATCGGCGTTTTTGCAAACGTCGCGACAGGGAAGTCGCAGTCCGACGCCCTGGCGGAGGTCGAAAAAATTGCAAAGGAAACGCTGCCCGAGGGCTACCGCGTCGTTCTTTCAGGAAGCGCCCAAACCTTCCGCGAGTCGTTTCAGACGCTCCTCTTCGCCCTCATCATGGGAATCTTCGTCGCCTACATGGTGTTGGGATCCCAGTTCAACAGCTTCGTTCATCCCTTCACGGTCCTCTTGGCCCTGCCCTTCAGCGTCACCGGCGCCTTCATGGCCTTGGTCATCGGGCATCGCTCGCTCAACATCTATTCGATGATCGGACTGATTCTTTTGATGGGGATCGTGAAAAAGAACTCGATCTTGCTGGTCGATTTTACGAACGAACGGCGCAAGAAGGGCATGGAACTCACACCCGCCCTTCTCGAGGCCTGCCCGATCCGACTCCGGCCGATCTTGATGACCTCCTTCTCGACCATCGCGGGCGCGATCCCTGCGGCCCTGGGTTTGGGGCCAGGCGCGGAGACGCGGATCCCGATGGCCTTGGTCGTCATCGGCGGCGTCTTCGTCTCGACCTTCCTCACCCTGTACGTCGTCCCGTGCGCCTACAGCCTGTTGGCGCGCTTCGAAAGCCGGCGGCATGAAGAGGGATTGAAAGAGGCGTTGAAGGAATTGGGCGAAATCCCGGCTTCTTAAGATTTTAATAGATCTTTCAGGACGGCGAAGCGCGGATCGCCGGTCTTTGTAGCGCACGCACACTGTCCCGTATTCAAATTCATCCCGCACTGAGGGCAGAGGCCCTTACAGGATTCGCTGCAGAGATAGCGGATCGGAATATCCAGAACCAAGGCCTCGCGGACGATCGCGCCCAGCTCGATCTCCTCGCCTTTGTAGAAGGCGAATGAAACGTCGTCGACCGCCAGCTCCTGCTCCTCGCCTTCGGTAAAATGCATTTCCTGCTGGGGCGCCAGCGTCGTCTGGATCGTCACGGCGGCGTGCCGTTCGAAACCCTCGGCGCATCGGTGACAGGAGGGCTTGAGATCGATCTCCGCCAGCCCCGAAATCTGGATATTGTTCCCGGTCCGGATCAAGTCCAGATCCACGAGGGCGTAGTTGCCCTTGGGATAATCCTTATCGTAGGCATCCTGAACGACCGTGAGGAACCAGGGGTCTTCAGCCGCCTTGGCGGTCAGCTCCATCCCCTCTTCGGGGATGTCCAAAACCTTCAGTTTCACATCTTTAAACTAATGCAGAGGAGGAAGATATACAAGGGGGGACAACTACGCTGCGTTTCTTCGATTTTCACGGATCAAAGACGCGAATCCGTAAAAGATCTTATGAGACAGTTCCTTCAAGCCGGCCAAATACTTCTGGGTCTCGGCCAGAATTTTATCGGGATCTCCGCCTCCCGCGATCACCTTGAGGCGCGTCTCTTCGCCCGAAAGCCAGTCCTTGATCATCTCCTCCGTCATCTCGACATGAAACTGGAGGCCGACGGCGTTGCCGTTGAAGCAGAAGGCCTGGTTCGTATAATTTTCGTTCCAGGCCAGGCGATAGCCTTCGGTCGGAATGTCGAAGGTGTCCCCATGCCAGTGAAAGACCGTGTGCGGCTTGGACGGATCGATCTGAAAGAAGAGGGGATTGCGCTTATAGAACCAGTCGTCGAGACGGATCGGGAGCCAGCCGATCTCCGGTTTCATCCCTCGGTAGACGCGCCCTCCGGAGGCCTTAGCCAAGAGCTGGGCGCCGAGACAGATCCCTAAGATCGGCTTTTTCTGACGGAGCATCTCCTGAACGATCATCAATTCCTTCTTGATCCACGGATAGCTCTCTTCCTGATAAACACCCATCGGACCGCCGAGGATGATGAAGCCGCCGTACTCCTCCAACTTGACCCCGGATGGAAAAAGCGTTTCGTCGGAGACCATCAGCGTCTCCCACGTCATTCCGGCCTTCTTCAATTCGTCTTCCAAGGTCCCAAGGCCTTCGCTCGGCGTGTGTTGAAGGACGAGGATTTTGTTCGGCATATTCTCTCCTATCTCATTCCCGATACGAGGCGTACGAAGACTCGGTCTCCCACACCTTCACCTCTTCCACGGGTAATTTCTTTTCCCTACAATATACGTAAATCTTTTGAGCGATCGCCTCGGCAGTTGGGTTCGTATCAAACACCGTCACGGGCTCACCCAGATCCTTGAGAGGTTTCACCAAGGGATCGTCTTTACGCAGCAGCATCCGGTGATCCAGCGTTTCGTCGATCCACGTCTTGACGATCTCTTTCAGGTCTCCAAATTCGAAAAGGATGAAGCGCTGATCCAACGACTCCCCTTTCAGATGGATCTCGGCCTTGCCGTTGTGGCCGTGCGGGTGCATGCACGGGCCGTCGTAGCTCATCAATCGGTGGCCGTAGCAAAAGGTTATTTCTTTGCAAACTCGATACAAGGAATTCTTCTCCTTTCGCTCTAGCCCTTCAACAATCTCCCGCCGTCCACCAGATGATAGCTGCCGGTCACAAAATCTTGCTCCGCCAGGAAGACCACCATCCGTGCAATATCCTTGGGATCGCCCCATCGCCCGACCGGAGCGACCTTGGCAACGGCCGACTTCGACTTGGCGCTCAAACCGGGCGGCGGCATCACCGGCCCCGGACAGACGGCGGTGACCAGTACCTCCGGAGCCAAGGTTTTGGCAAGGGCTTCCGTCATCGTGAGCAGGGCGCCCTTGGAGACGCAGTAGGGTAAATAATCGCGATAGGGTCTCAGCCCGCTCCAGTCGGCGATGTTGATGATCCGGCCGCTCTTCCTCTTTTTCATATGGGGCGCCAGGGCCTGGGCGAGGAAAAACGGGGCTTTCACATGAACAGCCAAAAATGAATCCCAATCCCTCTCCTGGACGGATTCGAAGGGCGTTTCGTAATAAACGGAGGCGTTATTCACCAGGACATCGACGCCGCCCACTTTCCTGAGGATCGTTTGGGCCATTTTCTTCGTTTCGGTTTGATCGAAGAGGTTTGCCCGAAACAGCTCACATCGAACCTTCATCCGCCGAATTGCTTGGGCCAGACTCTCAGCCTCTTTTTGCGAGTGATGATAATGAATCAGGAGGTTTGCCCCGCGACGAGCGAACTCCAAGGCGATCTCGCGGCCGATCCGCTTGGCCGCTCCCGTCACCAGGGCCGTTTTTCCTTTCAAAACCATGCCGGCAAAATGCTTGTTTCCCGCCAGGTTTTCAACGTAAAAAAGCCTCCATGCACAAGGGTGTTATTGCCGTGCTTACCAGCGGCGGTTTCGACAGTAACGTCCTGACGGCGGAGCTTTTGAAAAGTCACTCCGCCGTCTATCCGATCTATGTTCGTTGCGGGCTGGTCTGGGAAAAGGCGGAACTGCACTGGCTTGCGAAATATCTGCGAAGCCTGAAAAACCGAAAGCTGCGGCCTTTGACGATCCTGGATCTTCCGGTCACCGATTTCGACCGAAAGGGCTGGGCGGTCACCGGGCGGGGAACGCCCGGTTATCATTCACCCGACAAGGACGTCTTTCTGCCGGGCCGAAATCTCCTGCTGCTCTCCAAAGTGGCCGCGTTTTGTGCGTCTAAAAAGATCCCCAGGATAGCCCTCGGAACGCTTTCTTCTAACCCGTTTCCGGACGCTACGCCGGAGTTTTTCCGGCGTTTTGAGAAAACAGCCGGAACGGCATTGGATTTTCCGATCAAGATTCTGACTCCCTACGCCCGCTTTAAAAAAAGGAAGATCGCGGAGAAGGCCAAGAGAGACAAAAATCTCCACCTTTCGTTTTCATGTCTATCACCTAAAGGAATAAAACCCTGCGGTCGATGCAACAAATGTGCGGAGCTGGAGAGTCTGTATGCGTGAACCCTCCGTTTACTTTTTTGTCGCGCCGGAACTGAAGCGGCACTTTCAAGCGAACGACGACCTCGCGACCGCCATGGCCTTATTCCCCACCCGGGCCGGTGAAATCGCCCATGTTGTTCAAACCTGCCAGCTCCTCTCATCCCTCGGTGTTCAAACCAAACTCGTGGACACGGTCCCTACCGAAGGGATCGTTGTTTGCCATCGGAGATCGTTTCCTCCTCCGGCACAGATTTCGGAAAACGTCTTCGTTGTATCCTGCAAGGGAGATTGGCCCGTTCATGAGGACGCCCATCTCCATGTGATCCAAAACCCGAACGACATGGGAAACCTCGACCCGGCCTTGTGGCCGACCCATTACATCCCTCATTACCCTCAGCCGAACCTTCGATCGCGATCCAAGGAACGCGGCGACACGTTCGTCAATATCGCATACGTCGGCGATGTCGATAACCTCGCCCCGGAATTGCAGAACGAAAGGTTCCGAGAAGATTTGTGCGCCCGAGGCCTTCAATGGCACATCCAGGAGCATGCCTTGTGGCATGATTACTCGACTTTGGATGCGATCGTAGCCGTTCGGAGATTCACTCGTGACGATCCCTTCATTGAAAAGCCCGCCACGAAATTATTCAACGCCTGGCATGCCCAAGTGCCGGCCATCCTTGGCGCCGAGAGCGGTTACCGAACTCATAAAACTTCGGAGTGGGATTATATCGAGGTCTCGACCTACGGCGAACTGCTTTCGGCCTTGGAACGTTTAAGGGACGACGCCGGCTTGCGCCGACGGATCAAAGTCCATGCCGAGGCGAGGGCACCGGAGGTGACGGCCCAGGGAATTGCCCTTCTCTGGAGGGAGTTTCTCGTCTCGGTCGCCACTCCCGCATACATGGACTGGAGACGTCTGACTCCCCAGGAACGTGCTCGTTTCCGTCATCGTCGGTCGGTCCGCTCCGGAGAACGGAGTTGGATCAAGACCCATCCGGATAGTCCGGTGCGCAACAGCCAAATGGAAGGGATCGGCCGGATCGAGGCCTTTGGAAACACGGTCGTCATCAACAATTTGGGACGGAATATTGAAACCTGCCATTTCGAAAATGGCGGTCTGCATCGTCCGTCGTTCTATCAGGAAACGGCCTATCCGGATCACGATGAGTTGTCTCAGTTCGACCTCGACATGCATGCGTTTCTGATGAGCCCTGACCGCAGGCATCTCTTGGCGCTCAACCACCATGGCCTTGTCCGCGTCTTTGAGATGCCCGCATTCCGCCATGTCCGCTCCCTTCAGTGGTATGGAGACGTCGAAAGAACGGTCCTGATCGACGGTTGCCTCATCGGAACGTCTCCCAACGGATTCGCGACGGAGGACCCGGCACGGGATGGAATCGTCATAGGAAAATCTTGGGAAGAATCAAATGGGCGTATCTCATTCTCCTTTGAGCTTTCCGACTGGGGGAAGGTGTCCGCAATTGCTCAGATTTGTCCAGGCAATGCGCTGGCCATCGCCGCCGGGCAACGATTGGGGCTTTTTTCGGTCAAGGGTGCCGCGATCAGTTCCCTCTTGTGGCAGATCGATTTGCCTTTTGCCATTCTTTGGATCAAAGACAATCCAGCACAGAAAAAAATCTTGGTGGCCGGAGACAGCCCCTTTGCCGTCCTCGATGCAGATTCGGGCCGGTTGCTCCAGCAATTTCGACTCACCCCGGCCCTCGCCTGGGGCAACGGCGCCGTTCCGCTGACACTGGCGCACGACCAACTGATTGGCGCCGACCGCTTGGGCGGCATTTATTCCTGGTCTTTGAAGGCGGAAGACTCCGACTCGGCGTCCCCCAAAACCCTTCTGACAGAGACGGCAGCTCAACCGCTGGGATTCGCCCACATGGCCATCAGCGGCAACCACGTCCTTTGCGGTTATAATCGGGGAGGCTATAAAATTCTATGCGCCCCGCTTCCGAACTCTACTTCTTCAACTGACCCTTCGCCCAGGATTCCGACGGCTTCTCACCGGGGGCATTAAGGGTGGATGTCGCCTCAACCTGATCGCCCTTCACCATCCCCTTCCAATGGAGCTTGGCGCCCTTGTCGTTCATCGTATCGGCCTCAAAGGAGATGTTCTTCCCGTCCTGCTTGGCCGTGTAGGCCCCGTCGCCGAAGCCGTAGGCGTCACAGGCGCTGGAATGGAATTTGCCGTCTTTGAAACTGATTTCTTCGGCCTTTCCATTCTTCTCACCTTTCGGCCCCACGGCCCCTTCAAAGACCTTGCCGTCCAAAAGACCGGCGCTGAAGGCCGGGGCGACCCAGACCGTCAATCCGGCGCATAAGGCCAACATGAGCGCGATTTTCGTCTTTTTCATAATCCCTCCTGTTTGGTTGTGACTCTTGTTTATAGGATTCTCGAATAGTCTTCAATCCGCTGCTTCCAGACCGGCACGCCGCAGTAACGATCCCCCTCGGGACAATAGGGCTTCTCCCCCGAGAGCTTGCGAAGATAACACGGGGCCAAGATGTGTTCGGCGATCCGCGGATGGATCGCATGGACCTGCTTCAGTTCATCGACCGTCGCGAAGAAAATCTCCTCCTGGGCCGTGTAGCAGGAACGGGCCTTCCACTTGTGATGGAGGTTCAAGAGGTCTCCGGATTCTTCGAAACGGATCGGAAAGGCGTTGGGGAGGAGATAGAGGGCGAACTCCGGCTCAACACCGCCGTCGATCAGATCATTAATCGTGCGGAAGAGAACTGTCATCGTGTCGGCATAAACCTCGCGCACCTTTTTGTTTTCGCGCACGAGCATCGGCTCGATGTAATCCGGCTCGCCCGAATAATGGGCCCACAAAATCGGCCTTGAGGCGGGCGTCATCCGGTGGCGCTGGTCTTGGGAATCCGCCGTGTGCGAAATTTTCTTGCGGAACGTGTAGTGCGGATGCGCCATCGCGCGCGAGATCTTCGAGAGCGTCGTGAGATTGAGGGTATCACCGAAGTATCGATTCTTTTCCGGATTCATCACGAGAGCGATGGCGTCGTCGTCCGATAATCGATCTTGAGTCGCCCCCAGCGTCGCACGCACGGACTGGGCGAGAACGGACTCGGCGTTTTGCTTGTAATCGACGAGCTTCGAAACGTGACCTTCTATTGAGCCATCAAACTCCTGAAGAAATCGCTTCGTCTCCGCCGAACGGTTGCCGTTCAGGTGTTGTGATTGAAAAAAGGCGTATTCCGGCGTCTCTTCCAACGGCATGGGGTCCTTCAGATCCTTTGCAAAATCGGGATCGACTTTGAGGACCTCTTCAATCATCCGATCCACGACGTAGGCCTGCTCAAAGGAGGTATCGAAGATCCGGCAGAGACGGCGGTAGCGGAGGAGCGTGAGTCCGCTCACCGAATGATAAAGGTAGGCGTGCGTCGCGACGGGCAAGACGTATCGAGCCACTTCGTAGGCGCGCTTCTTAAGGGGACTATCGTAGTTGACTCCGTTCTTCGCGCGCGCCGGAAAAAGTTTGAAAAAGCGATTGCGGATATCGGGCATCAACAGCTCGATCAACTGCGTGTAGCGATCCATCGCAAAGTCGACCGTCTCCACGTATTTTTTCGCGTGCCTTTCGGACAGCGGGGGGATCGTGTAGTTGCCGCGCGAAACCTTCACGTAGCGCTGGCTCACCTGCTCCGAATTATAAAAAGGATGGCTGTGGAGAAAGGACCAGATGAAATGGCGCGAGACACGGTCCAGGGCGAAGACGAACTGGGCGTGCTGGCGGGTCGTCAGATGCCCGGCGGCCAAGGTCGAGCTCCCGATCTTGTCGCGGAGCGCGATCGCCTTTTCGTCCTTGGTCACGTCTTCACGGGTGACGATTCCCTTGCCCGAATAACAGGTCCGCGCGGTCGCGATCGCTAAGTTGTAGGGTTCTTGGATGACGCCGGCCAGGGTGACAACGGGGGGATCGGAGAGAAATTTTTCCCTTACATCCATTTGATCGAACATCCCATCGCGGGCGTTTCGGGATTTCGGACCGGACGATTTGCAAGAAGATCCGCAAGGGCATTTTGCAGATCGTGGGATTTCACCGCCTTCGGATCCTGATAATTGTCGTCGAAGCGCCCGTGGTAGCGGAGCTTGCGTTCCTGATCGAAGACAAAGAACTCCGGCGTGCAGGCAGCGTCGTAGGATTGGGCGACTTTTTGGGATTCATCTCTCAGATAAACCCAGTTAAAACCCTTCTGTTTCGCCCGAACGACCATCTTGTCAAAGCTGTCTTCCGGATACTTCGAGGTCTCGTTCGCATTGATGCCGACGAACTGGACGCCCTTTGCGGCCAGGTCCTTCTGCAAGGCGATCACGCGGTCGTCCCAGCCTTGGACATAAGGGCAGTGATTGCAGGTGAAAAAAACAACAAGGACCTTTTTATCGGCGAAGGAGTTCAGGGAGTGGCTTTTGCCGTCGACGCCGGGAAGATCGAAATCCGGCGCTCGGTCTTCCATTTTCAAACGGCAACTATTTTTGGAGGAAGTGGCCATGCGAGGCCACGGAAGTAACGCTTCAAGGAAGGATTGTCAATTAGGCGACGAGCCTTTCTTCGCCCTGATTCTGTCTCCGACCGCGGTCCCCCGACTCGCCGCCCTCCCCACCGTACCCGCCCCCTTGACCGCCTTCGCCCTGCTGATGATCGGTGGAACCGGATTCGGAACCGATCTCCGCGACGGCGTCCTCCGTGACGGCGCTCTTGCCTCGCGTCAGCATCGCCCCCGTCACGCCCGGAGCCAAGGGGCGCCCGAAGGTCATGTACTGATGAATGGGGATGTAACTGACGAACACTCCGGAAGGGAGGGAGAGGTCGTGATCTTCAAAATGTCTCGCATGAGAGAACAAACTAATGGGGCCCGCCCCACGCGCCAGCGCCCTTCTTGTGAGCGGCCCATGCCCCCCCGCAGCGGCATTCGCCAAGAGATCGTTCAGCCGCATCCCCACAGGACCGACCGCCACGATCATCTGGCCGTTTCGCGGATCGCAAGCAAACGCGAGGGTTGTCGTCTGAGAGGAGCCGGGCACCGAATACGCGCTGAGGGCGAGTGCGGACTGGCGCTCCGCCAGGATTGGGGAGACGGGCCCCCAGGCCCGCCTCACAATGGGCATTTCCGCAGGCGTCGGGCTCGTCAACACGCGCATGAAGGGCGATGAAACCGCCTGCGAACCGAAGAGAATCGCGAAATAGCGGTCATCCGGAGCTGTGTTCAAAGAAGCGCTTAAGGCGGCGGACGGAAAGAGCGGGACCTCCACCGAGAAAGGCGCCAGCGGGACCGGCGAACCGCTCGCGGTGACGAGCATCGGGACGTTTGCACCCGTCGGTGACGCCCCATCCATCGGAAGACTCGCGGTCCGGACGAGCGAAGTTCCACCCTCCCCCGCATGATCGTCCGCAGTGGGCAAAACAGGCGCGCCCTCCAAGACTGGAGGAGGCGAAAAACGAACCGCCGACAGGATCGGCGCCCCGACGGCCACGTCCGCGAGGCTCGTTCCCGTAAAAAGGATTCCCGATTCTCCGAATCCCCCTAAAGTGAGCCCCTGATTGCCCGTCGCCGCGACAAAGGGGACAACATTCGTTCGGGGGGCCGTCCCGGTACCCGTCGGTGCGGGATTCGCCACCGGGGCATCTGCGGCCGCGCGCCGAGGTTGTGGGGCAGCCGGAGCTTCGTCGTCCTGTTGATCGGGCGGCTGGACGGATCTCTCGGCCAGAACGCGGCGATTCGCCTCGTCGACCTTGGCACTGAATTCAGGACCACGATGCTCCTGATCCGCGCGGGCCCAGGCACGGGTTAAGGCCTGAAGGGCTGCATTGGCGACGGCCGGATCCTCCGAGGCCATGTCGCGGATGATTTGCGTGAGAATCTCGTCGTCGATCTCGCCGTTGCTCTTAAATGGGTCAAAGGCTGGAGGATCGTCAGAACCGCCCACAGAGCCCGGGGAACCGCTTCCGCCACGGTCGGCGAGGCAAAGCGTTCTTGGATCAGCGCGGTCAGTTCC
>CAZWYB010000029.1:1807-17760 GCA_964637745.1 uncultured Pseudomonadota bacterium | reverse complement strand
ATAAAAACCAGAAAATGAGACCGGGAAAAAAAAGAATTTAATCGCGAAATTCACGGAGGAAGTCGATCGGATGAGGGGGCTGCATGATATCGCCGCCAAAAACGGGGCCAATACGGTGATGATCAACGCGATCATGACCGGCGTGAGCGCTCTACGGGTCATCCGGCGAAAGGCCAAGGTCCCCATCATGAGCCATTTCACGGGCACGGCCGTCTTTTCGCGGATCCCCGATTACGGCGTCAGCTCGCTCGTGGCGACGAAGCTCCAGAGGCTCGCTGGCGCGGACATCATCGGGCTTGCGGGTTTTGGGGAACGGATGCGTTGTCCGGATTCGGAGGTTTTAGCCAACATCGAGGCCTGTCTGAAACCCTGGGGCCCGATCAAACCGGCGTTTCCGATTCCCGGCGGCAGCGACACTCCCGAGACCTTGCCCAAGGTTTTTGCAAAGATCGGCCACACGGACTTCGGCTTCATCTGCGGCCGCGGCGTCTTTGGACATCCCCAAGGGCCTGCGGTGGGCGCCCGAGCCTTGCACGAGGCTTGGGAAAGACTTCGACCCCGATGAAGACACGAGCGGATCAGCTTCTTGTCACAAGAAAACTGGTCTCATCCCGCACCGAGGCCCAAGCGTTGATCCTGGCCGGGCAAATCTATACTCCTCTAGGTCGAGTCGAAAAATCCGGCCAGTTGCTCGACGAAGACGTTGAAATCGGTATCAAAGAAAAATTGAAATTCGTCAGCCGCGGAGGCCTGAAGCTGGATCCGGTCATAGAGAAGTTGGGGATCGATGTCCGCGGCAAGGTCTGCCTAGACGTGGGCGCCTCCACCGGCGGATTCACCGATTGCCTCCTCAAGCGCGGTGCCGAAAAAGTTTACGCGATCGACGTCGGCTACGGCCAGTTTCATTGGACCTTGCGCAAGGACCCGAGAATCGTCCTCTTCGAGCGATCGAATTTCCGTTACTTCGATCGGGGGAAGATCGAAGACGCAATCGATTTCGCCGTCGTCGATGTCTCGTTCATTTCCCTGACGAAAATCCTGCCGAAACTGAAGGAGTTTCTAAAGGAGCGGGGCGAGGCCTTGGTGCTCGTGAAACCCCAGTTCGAACTCAGCCCCGGAGAGGTCAAGAAGGGGGTCGTCCGTTCCGAAGAGTTGCGTGAGAAGGCGGTGGCAAAAATTGAAGGGGAGGCGGCCGGTCTCGGATTTAAAATATGGGGAAAAGAGAAGTCTCCCCTCTTGGGACCCAAGGGCAATCAGGAGTTCTTCCTTCACTTATCAATATGATAATTTTATCAAATTGATAAATTTTCGGCGCCAGCAAAAACAGCCAAGGTATTGATATTTATATCTATTTATTAATCGGATTCCCGCAAAATCCCGGCATAAGTCTTGCAACTTCTATGAGTAAAAGAGGTGATGGGTATGAAAAAGATCCTCATATTTTTCTTCATTCTCGGGAGTCTGGGAATCTTCCGTCAGGCGTTTGGTTGTTCAAGCGATATTACAGTACAAATGAGTGCTAGTCCGGACCCTGTTTTGGTAAAAAATGATCTAACCAAAAAAATACAAGTGACAAAACCTTACTAAATTATCAATAAACAAGTAGGGTGTGGGACAGGTGTCTCGGGGATCGAAACCTTGCCGTCGAATGTCACGCTTAAAAGCGTTAATGTGGATGATCAGACAGGGAGTTGTCAAAGCCCGGACAGTCAACATGTGAACTGTAATTTAATGATCCCATATATCTACGGCACGAATCAAAGTAAAAGCATTACGATTGTTGTTACCACTAAGAATGCCGGCACTCTTTCAAATTATGTTCATATCGAACCTACCCAAGATTCCGATGGGAGTAACAATAATGTCTCATCATCCACTACAGTGGTGGATGCTCTCCCTCCACCGCCCCCATCACCTCCCACGTGCCATATCAATGCTCTTGCGTCTGCGGGTCGAGGGCTGATGAGGGGTTATGAACTCAGTTGGACCGGCGAAAATGGGACGTCGGCGACCTTGGACGACGGGATACATGTGGAAGCTGTTTCCCTGCCGGGCAAGGAACATGTCCGTCCCATGGAAGAGACGACCTACACGTTGACCGTTACGGGTGCCGCAGCGACTTGCATGGCCGACGTGACTGTGACGCCGCAACTGCCTCACCCGCCGGCAGGTCGCGGAAAACCAGAATAGGGTCGTAAAATCCGGACCACTTCCTGCATTTACTCCGCTCCTTAAAATGTGCCACTATGGAAACGGGGTGAGACTCTTCCATCGTGCCACGATCGTTTGGATCCTTTCCTTCGCCATGGCGGGCTGCGCCGGGACGGGGCCACATGCGAAATCTACGCGGTCCGTCAAGGCCGATGGGGCGAAGAAGGACCCTACCTATTATTATCTGCTTTCGGAGGTTGAAACCCGCCGGAATGACGCGCCCAAGGCCATCGAGGCCTTGAATCAAGCCATCCAACAGGACGGTCAGCAGCCGCGACTCTACTATAAGAGGGCCTTTCTGCGCGCGGCCATGGGGGATTTGAAGGCTTCGGAGGAAGATATCCATCAGTCCCTGGCCTTGGACCCCAACAACGACGAAGCCCTGGTTCTCTTGGGCAAGATCCATCAAAGCCAAGATCAGCGCCCCCAGGCGATCGACGCCTATCAGCGCGCCTTGAAGACGAACCCGGCCTCCGAAGAGGCCAATGTCCTTCTTCTGGAAACCTTGGTGGCTCAAAAGGACTATAAGACGGCGCTCCGTCAGATCTCCGCATGGGAGCGGAGCGATCCCGAAGACGGCACACCCTTTTTCTACGAGGCGTGGCTCTATCAAAACTTCATCAAGGACATCGACAAGGCCATCGCCGCCTATCAAAAGGTTTTGAACGTCGATCCGGACAACATCAAGGCCCTGTCCGCGCTCTCCGAGCTCTATATCGCGCGCCGCGATGGAAAGGGCGTCTTGGACGTCTTCAGCCGGATGGAGGCGATCACTCCCAACGATGTCTCGTTGAAACTCAAACTCGCCCTCATCTATTACGATCAGAAGCAATACGATCTGGCCGTTCAAAAGTTCGAAGAGTTGATCAAGTCCCATCCGGACGACGACCGTATCGTCTATTATATGGGGGTCGTTTTCGAGAATCTCAACAAGGATCAGGCGGCCCAGGAACAGTTTTCCAAGATCAAGATCAGCTCGTCCTTCTTCAAGGACGCGCGGCTGCACTTGGCGTACCTCAAAGTGAGGGCGGGCAAGAAGGAGGAAGGGATCGCCCTTATGAAGGAGGCGATCAGCCGCCGTCCGTCCGTCGGGTCTTTTTACGAATACCTTTCGGAGATCTACCGGGACGATCGCAACTACCCTGAGGCGATCGCCGTCTTGAAAAGGGGGCTTGAGAAGAGCCCGGAAAAGGAGCTTCTCTATTACACGCTCGGGTTGGTATACGACAAGGTGGGGCAGTTCGAGAACTGCATTCAGGCGATGCGGCAGGTTTTGAAGATCAATCCGCAGAGCGCGAATGCGATGAATTACATCGGTTACTCGTACGCGGACCGTGGACTGAAGCTGGACGAGGCCTTGGATCTCCTGCAGAAGGCGCTGGCGTTGAAGCCCGACGACGGCTACATCATGGACAGCCTGGGATGGGCGCATTTCAAGAGAGGGGAGTTGGACGAGGCCTTCCGGTACATCCTCAAGGCCTATGGAATGGCCCCCGGAGAGCCGACGATCGCGGAGCACCTGGGTGATCTCTACTCGAAAAAGAGGAATGGGTCCCAGGCTTTGAGGTATTATCGGGAGTCCGCGTCGATCTTGGAGAAGAAGAAGAACGAAGGCGAGAACGCCAAGGATTTGGAGAGGGTGAGGAAAAAAATAGGGGCCATGAAATGAAGCGAGCGGCTTGCGCTATTTCCGTGATTTTTTTTCTCGGCGCCTGCGCCACCACCGGGTCGCGCGCCCCTGGCCGCGCGGAGGTGGCCTCGCCGGCCCTCCGTCACGAGGTGTACGATTCTTTAAAAAGCCGGAACGACTCCCTCTTGAGCCTGAAGGGTCTGGCGACCGTCCGATACGGCTCGAAGCTCTTCGGCGTTCGGGGTGAGACGAGCTTCGCCTTGAATCGTCCCGATCAGCTGCGGATCGATGGATTATCCGACTTCGGCGCCTACACCTCCCAGTTTGTTTTGAAAGACGGCGATCTGACGATCTTGTGGCCGAGTCAGGGAAACTACTACCACGGCAAGGCGGACCGGGACGCCATGAGCCGCTATCTCAACGTGGACGTGGCCCCGGCCCAGGCGGTGAAGATCCTGATGAGCCACGTTCCGCTCGAAGACGAAGAGGCTTATGCGGTGAAGGAACAGCGCGGAGGGCGGGAGATCGTTCTTCGAGGCCGACGGGGGGAGATCCTCGCCGAGAGGAAGGAAGGCGGCTATGTGCCCTTGCGTTACACCTCGCTCGACGAGAAGGGACGCCGCGAGTACATGGTCGATTACTCGAACTACCGGGCGAACGAGAACGACGACGGCATGCTGGCCATGAGGATCGACGCCCGCTTCTTCCGTCCCAACTCCCGCATTCAAGTGGATTTTCATGACGTCGACGTGAACTCGAAGATCGAGGGCAAGGTTTTTCAAATTGAGATTCCTCCGGATGCGACGCGTATTCAAGACGAGTAGGATTTTCTTTGTTCTCCTGCTTCTGCTGTCCGCGTGCGCCTATCGGGTGCCGAGGGATCCGGAGACGTTGGTCTGGCATCTGGGCGCCGAGCCCGATGTCTTGAATCCCCTGACGTCCACGGACGCCTATGCCTCGCGCATCGAATCCCTGATCTACGACAGCCTGATCGAGCGCGACAACGAGACCTTGGAGTGGAAGCCCAAGATGGCCGACCGCTGGGAGGTCTCTCCGGACAAACTCCATTTCACCTTCCACCTCCGTCCCGGCATCCGCTGGCAGGACGGGAAGCCCGTCACAGTCGATGACATTATTTATTCCTTCGAACGCATCATGGACCCGAAGGTCGACTCGCCGCATCTCCGCGTCTATTACCAGGACATCTTGAAGGTGGAGAAGTTGGACGACCTGACCGTCCGATTCACTTATAAAAGACCGTACTTCATGGCCTTGGAATTCTGCGGCGGCATCCCCATCGTTCCCAAACACCTCTTCGACAACGGCGAAGACTTCAATACACATCATTTGAATCGGGCGCCGGTCGGGAACGGTCCGTATCGCTTTGTGGCTTGGGAGACGGGCAAGAGGATCGTTTTGGAGAAAAACGACGACTACTGGGCGATCGGCGTCCTGCCCAACAAGGTCCCCGAGATCAAGCGGATCAGCATGGAGGTGATTGCGGAGGACACCGTCGCCCTCCAGGTGCTCAAAAAAGGCGGGTTGGATTACGCCGGCCTTCGTCCCATCCAATGGGTCCGTCAGACCGACTCCGAACATTTTAAGGAAAAATTCAACAAGTATGAGTTCAACACGCCGGGCTACAGCTTCATCGGCTGGAACATGACGCGTCCCTTCTTTTCGGACAAGCGCGTGCGCCGCGCCATGACGATGCTGGTCAATCGCGAAGACATTTTGCAAAAACTTAATTTCGGCCTCGGTCGGATCGTGACCGGTCCGTTTTATATCGAAACCAAGGATTACGACCCCAACGTGAAGCCTCTTCCCTACGACCCGATGGCGGCAAAAAAACTGCTGGCGGAGGCCGGATGGAAGGATCATGACGGGGATGGGATCCTGGACAAGGATGGCAAGCCGTTTCGTTTCGAGTTCCTGATCCCCTCGGGGCGCAAATTCGCCGAGCGTCTCGCAACCATTTTAAAGGAAGACCTGCAGAAGGTGGGGATCGAGATGGAGATCCGTCGGATCGAGTGGGCGGTCTTCATCAAGAATCTGGATGAAAGGAATTTTGACGCCGTCACTTTGAGCTGGGTCTTCGGCTTTGAGCAGGACCCGTATCAGGTCTGGCATTCGTCCCAGGCGGAGAAGGGGTCGAACTTCGTCGGGTTCAAAAACGCCGAGGCGGACCGCCTGATCGAAAAGGGGCGGACGGAATTCGATCGCGACAAGAGAGCCGCATTGTATCGGAAGTTGAGCGACCTGATCGATGACGAGCAGCCGTACACGTTTCTTTTCAGCAGTCCGTCTCTCGTCGCGTTGCAGAAACGGTTCACGAACGTGAAGGTCTATCCCGCCGGGATGGATCCTTTGGAGTGGAAGGTGAATCTCGGGGCGGAGTTCTGATGAAGGCCTATCTCCTGAAGCGATTTTTCCTCATCATCCCCACGCTCCTGGGGATCACGTTCATCACGTTTCTAATGATTCAGTTGGCGCCGGGCAATCCCGTTTCGATGAAGCTCCAACAGTTGGGAGGCGAGGGCATCAAGTCGGAAACGGTCTCGCGCGAGGTGATCGAGCAGACGAAAAAACTCTACGGCCTGGATAAGCCGTTTCACGTCCAGTACCTGCTCTGGCTCAAGAGGCTCGCGACCCTCGATTTTGGGGACTCGTACAAGGATCATCGACCCGTCTTGCAAAAGATCAAAGAGGCCCTGCCCGTGACCTTGATCTTGAACATCATCTCCATTCTCCTCATTTATTTGATTTCCGTGCCCCTCGGCGTCTATTCCGCCATCAAGCCCGAGAGCCGGATCGACAAGGTGTTGACGCTCGTTCAATTCTTTCTCTACTCGCTGCCGTCGTTCTGGGTTGCGATGATCCTGATCATCTACCTGGGCGGCGGAGACTACTTGGATCTCTTTCCCGTGACCGGCATCGTCTCCGAGGGCGTGCGCGCACTTCCCTGGTGGGGGCGTCTCGGAAACGTGATGTGGCACCTGGTCCTTCCGGTGACGGTCTTGACCTACGGCGGCTTCGCCTTCCTCTCGCGCTTTTCCCGCGCCCAGCTTTTGGAGGTCATCCGTCAGGACTATATCCGGACGGCGCGCGCGAAGGGGCTTTCCGAGCGGAAGGTCATCTTCAAGCATGCGCTCCGGAACGCCTTGATCCCGTTCGTGACGTTGGTGGGAACCCTCTTGCCGTCGATGATCGGCGGGAGCGTGATCGTCGAGCAGATTTTTTCCATCCCGGGGATGGGGCAGTTGGGTTTTGAATCCGTGCTCTCGCGCGATTATCCGACGGTCATGGCGATCGCGACGATCGAGGCGGTGTTGACGTTGATCAGTCTTTTGATCAGCGATGTGTTGTATGTGTTCGTGGATCCGAGAATCAGCTTTGAGAAGATATGAATTTGAAATTTATCTGGCAGCAGTTCTGTAAAAACAGGCTCGCGGTGGCGGGGTTGGTCACGGTCCTTGCCCTGTTCGCCATCGCCTTTCTGGCTCCGTATCTTTCGCGCCATTCTCCGACCGCCTATGATTTGGATGCCATCCTCCTTCCGCCTTCTACAGCCCATCCCTTGGGGACGGACGAAGAGGGGAGGGACGTCCTGTCGCGGATGATTTACGGGACGCGGATTTCCCTCTCCGTCGGGTTCATCTCCGTCTTTCTCTATGTGCTGATCGGCGCGATTTTGGGGGCGCTCGCCGGCTATTTCGGCGGATGGGTCGACATCGTGATCTCACGCGCGATCGAGATCATGATCTGCTTCCCGACCTTTTTTCTGATTCTCGCCGTCCTAGCCTTCATCGGGCCGTCGCTCGTGAACATCATGGCGGTGATCGGGCTCACGAGCTGGCCGGGGATCGCACGCCTCGTGCGCGGGGAGTTCTTGAAGCTGCGGCGCCAGGATTTCGTCTTGGCGGGGAAGACGGTGGGCGCGAGCGCCTCCCGTCTGATCTTCCGCCACATCCTCCCCAACAGCATGGCCCCGGTCTTCGTTTCCGCGACCTTCGGCGTCGCGTCATCCATTTTGGTGGAGTCGAGTCTCTCTTTCTTGGGATTCGGCGTCCAACCGCCGACGCCTTCTTGGGGAGAAATTCTGTCCCAGTCGCGGGACTTCATGGACATCGCCTGGTGGCTGGCCCTCTTCCCGGGCATCGCGATTTTTATCAGCATCACGGCCTATAATTTGGTAGGTGAAGGCTTAAGAGATGCAATAGACCCAAGAATGAAGATATAAGAATGGAATCGCTATTAGAGATTGAAGAGCTGAAGACCCATTTCTTCACGTCCTCCGGCGTCTACAAGGCCGTCGACGGCGTCTCTCTTTCGATTGCGCGCGGTGGACGTTTGGGGATCGTCGGTGAGTCCGGCAGCGGCAAGTCCGTGACGGCGTTTTCCGTCTTGCGCCTGGTCTCGGCACCGGGGCGTATCGTGGACGGGAAGATCTGGCTCCATCGGAACGGCGAGAAGATCGATCTCTTGAGCCTCCCGGATGAGAAGCTCCGCGACATCCGCGGCGGGCGCGTCGCCATGATCTTTCAGGAGCCGATGACGAGCCTGAATCCTGTTTTTACCATCGGCGATCAGATCGAAGAGGCGGTGGAGTTGCATCAAAAACTTCCCAAGAATCAACGCTGGGCCCAAGTAGTCGAGTCCCTGAAATTGGTCGGAATCCCGGACGCCGAGCGGGTGGCCCGATCCTATCCCCACGAGCTTTCCGGCGGAATGCGTCAGCGTGCGATGATCGCCATGGCTCTCTCGTGTCGTCCGGATCTGCTCATCGCCGACGAGCCGACGACGGCCCTGGACGTGACGATCCAGGCCCAGGTGCTGGAACTCTTGAAAGACCTTCAAAAGAAATTGGGGATGGCCTTCATCCTCATCACGCACGATCTGGGTATCATCGCAGAGACGGTCGACCAAGTCGCCGTGATGTATGCAGGCAAGATAGTGGAGCAGGGACCCACGCGCTCGATTTTTGCAAATCCAAGACATCCTTACACGCGCGCCCTCTTGAATTCCCTGCCCGGCTTGGAGGAGCCAAAGTCTCAAGGCCGGCTGCAGACGATCCCGGGTTCCGTGCCCGACTTGAGCCGTCTGCCCAAGGGGTGCGCCTTTCAAGATCGGTGTGAGAAGGTGCAGGCGCGTTGCCGGCAGGAAGAGCCGCCTTTGGAGGAGAAGGCGGCGGGGCACAGGGCGCGCTGTTTTTATCCCTATACGTGATTATGGCCGATCTGTTGAAAGTCCAAGGACTCGTCAAAAGGTTTCCGGTGCGCGGAGGCTTCCTGTCGCGCGTCGTCGGATGGGTCAAGGCCGTCACCGGTGTCTCGTTCGACATCGGTCCGGGCGAGACCCTGGGGTTAGTCGGCGAATCGGGCTGCGGCAAGACGACGGTCGCACGCATGGTCGCCCGATTGGTCGAGCCCGACAGCGGGGACATCCGATTTGAAGACGCGGAGATCGGCAAACTAAAGGGAGGCTCGCTAAAACCCTACCGAAGGAAGATCCAGATGATCTTCCAAGATCCGTATTCCTCCCTCAATCCCAGGATGAAGGTGGGAGACATTATCGCCGAGCCCCTGGTCATTCACCGGGAGGTGTCCGGCGCCGAGAAAAGAAAAAAAGTCGGGGAGTTGTTGGAACAGGTGGGTCTCGCACGGGACTTCTACGACCGCTATCCCCACGAATTTTCGGGCGGGCAACGCCAGCGCGTGGGCATTGCCCGGGCGATCGCTCTCTTTCCGAAGTTGATCGTCGCCGACGAACCCGTCTCAGCCTTGGACGTTTCGGTCGCCGCTCAGATCGTGAACCTGCTTCAGGACCTTCAGGAGAAATACAAGATCAGCTACCTTTTCATTTCGCATGACCTCAAGATGGTGAACTATCTGAGCCATCGCGTGGCCGTGATGTACCTGGGCAAGATCGTGGAGATGGGGTCGAAGGAGGGATTCCAAAAACCCCTCCATCCGTACGCGCAGGCCTTGATCGCCGCGGTCCCGACGCCGGATCCGATGACGAAGAGAAAGAAGATCATCCTCTCCGGAGAGATTCCGTCGCCGATGGCTCCTCCTCCGGGGTGCGCCTTTCACACGCGGTGTCCGTTCGCGGAGAAACGGTGCCGTGAGGAAGAGCCGGAATTCAAGGAGTGGAAGAAGGACCATTGGGCGTCCTGCCATTTTGTGGATAAGATCAACCCATGAGGGATCGAGAGGACACTATGAAATTCTTCAAACACGTCTGTGGGCTCGGAGGCATCGCTCTCCTTGTCGTCCTTTCCGGCTGCTTCATTCCGCGTTCCTCGGGGGTCAAAAAGAACACCAAGGTGGAGGGAGAGGCCGGGCGGACCCTCCCGTCGCACGCGATTTCCATCGACGCGAGTTACGACCCGCGCCTGGACAACCTCATCGCGGGCTACAAGCTGGTCTCCGTCTTCATCAAAAACATGTCGCTCCGCAACATTCCGATGGACGACAAGCAGGATCGCTGGGTGATCGTGGGGGAAAGGGGCGCCCGGTACAATGCGGTGAACAGCCTGCGCCACAAGGATCCCCCCCTCTGGCGCGAGATTCCGGAGAGGATGCAGAACCTGATCGACTATCCCGAGATCGTTCCGATCAATTACAGCGTGACCTTCGACCTCCTCCTGCCGAAAAACGCCAAACTCGATTACTTCAAGGAGATCCGCTTCTACAACGCCGGCTGGAAGCAGGAGTTCATTTTGGAGAAGGAGTATTAGGCGTCACGTCAGCGGCGTTTTCCCAGGATGATTTTCCGGATCAACGCAACCATGTCGTTGGTGTCATCGACCGGCTTGGGAATCAGGTCGCTTTTTAGGACTTCCTCAGGGGACAGCTCGCCGCGGATCAGGTCGACGTTGCCGCTGACGAAAACGATCGGCTCGTTCGGCTGCCTCTTCCAAATTTCGCGCGCCAGCTCCAGACCGTTCATCTCCGGCATGATGAAGTCCGTCACGATCACGGCGAAATCGCGGCTGGAGAAGACCGCGAGGGCGGATCGCGCGTCCTGGGCGGTGACCACGTTTTGAAAGCCCCGGCTCGTCAAGATCATCGCAAAAAGCTCAGGAAGATCGGGATCGTCATCGACGAATAGAACGGGTTCGGCCATATCGTTGGAATCACCGATGGTGACCACCGGATCCGGGGGAGTCTCCCGGGAAGGTTGCGGAGTAGGCTCCTTCCAGTCCATGAGGGTCCGGACCCGCCGGAGAAGAAGCTCGTCCGTGAGGAACATCTGCCCTTCGGGTGGCGTCAGGAGCTCGGAGAGTGCCTGGAGAAAAATGCTGGCGCGCAGGACGGCGAGACGGGCCGTGCCGGCGTTATTTATGAGATCGGTTACGACATTCAATGCATGCGTTGCCGCCTCGCGGATCTCCGCCGGGTTTCCGTCTTTCAACGTTTCCAGCATCTCGATCAAGGGAAGCAGGTTGTCCTCCGCGGCCTGCAGGTGAAGGTTGGCGATTTGATGCGGAGTACCCGTTTGATGCTGGATCGCCGTCACTAAGGCCCGAGTGATTTCCGCAGAAGGGGAAGGGGGCGGAGCCTCCTCCGGTCGAAAGAGGGGCTGTATCGCCGCGGCCGCGCCGGCTGCCCCCTGAAGTGCGGTCAGGTCCTCGTGCATCCTTTGCAAGAGGAGACTCACCTGCGTATGGTCGGCGCCGGCGTGGCTTTGAACCTGAGCAAGCGTGCTCTTAAGAGTCGTGGCCAGAGAGGCCGCCTGAGTCAGGGCGGTCAGATAGGCGGGATTGATTGTTGTTGGAGGCATTTCTCGTGCGTGTGTCGGTTCTCTCAACGAAAAGTTGCTTTAAAACCGATGGTTAAACGCCGAGTGGCCTGGGCGGGAATAATAATAGCGGGCCAGGCGGTCGGCTGCGGCGACGAATTCGGCGTCCGTCCACGAGCGCATGACGGGCACCCCGTATCCCGCCTGCTCCAAGGTTTGCTGCGGCGCAGGAAGAGACTCTTTCCATCGTGCCACAAGGATTTCGTACCCATAAGAGGATGACTGATCGTTGATCGGCGCCAGGCACGGGCGACGGTAAGAGCCCCACTTGCTTTCCAACCAGGCGATTCCCTCCTGAACGCCCACGACGCGCGCATAGTGGAGGGCCCCGTTCCTTCTCATCCACTCCAAGGAGTCGGTGTAGAAGATCAGGTCGTTGACGGTGAGATCTTCGTCGGGGGCGACGGCGCGACAATGATCCAAGACGATCCTCTCGAGGAGACTCGTGCTGCGGTTCCTTAAGGCATGGAGATTGATTCCGGCCTTTTCGGCCTCCTCAAAGGGAAAGAGGAGATTCAGAAGGAAGGCTCCGCAGTCTATGAAGGGAAAAGGTTCCAGTTCCGAGGCGGCGGCTCTGCTCAAAGGACGGAGCAGGGGAATGTCGTTGTTCCGAAAAAAGGCCTCGGTTTCGGCCTCCCAAAACAGACGGTAGAGAAGGGCATCCCGGACGAAATCCCCTTGATAATACTCCGAGACGATTCGGATGAGCGGGTTGCTTCCGCCTTCCTGAAACACGGACAGGGCGCTCACGAGCCTCAACATGGCGTTCGGGCCGGACGTCAAAAGAGGAGAGATCCGCCTTTGGATGCGGCTGATGTCGACGCCCAGCTTCGGCGGCGTGCCCGCTTGAAGCGTGCGGTGAGACGGTAGAAAGGCATCGACGGCCTACTTCAAACACCAGTGTTCGGACTGCATCTGCTGGGAGACCTGAGCGGCGGTCAGGGCGGTCGTCCTTGGCAGGAGGGGATAGGGGGTTATGGCCAAAGGGAGAACGGTCATTGTTTTGGATCTTCGCGCGAAAATCGAAAAAGTTGTCGGCAACTTTTTTCGGGAAGGGACGATAGGAGAAACGAGCCCCAAAACGAAATCCGCCGTCTCGCGATTCCTAAGGAGGGGTCTATGCCTTTTGTCCCAAACGTCATGCCCGGCCCGGCGCGCCTGGCCGGGATCGCCGCCATCGGTCTTTCATCGCTTGCCTTCAACGCCAGGGCCCAAACGCCGACCGCGACTCCGGGTTTGTTGCAGAGTCAAATCTATGCCCCGCCGCCGCCGAGTTCCTCCGTCTATCGCCCTGGTCCGGGGATCATCTCTTCCACGGCCTCATCGGCCCACTCCAACGTGACGGGCGTCGTCGCCGAAAGGGACACACGGAACGACAACCGGTGGATCACCTTCGCCTTCTTTGCGGGAGTTGTGACTCTCTTCGGCGTCGCTGTCTTTCGACTCCTCAACAAACACAACCAAGAGGAAGAGGAAAAAGCGAAAAAGGACAGGGGCGTCTGATTAGACATTGAACCGGAAAAAGAGAATGTCGCCGTCTTTCACGACGTAGTCCTTTCCCTCGAGCCGCATCTTTCCGGCCTCTTTCACCTTGGCCTCGGAGCCCAAGGCGATCAGGTCGTCGTAATGATAGCACTCCGCGCGGATGAATCCTTTTTCGAAATCCGAGTGAATCACTCCTGCGGCGCCCGGGGCCTTCATGCCTGCGGGGATCGTCCACGCACGGACTTCTTTCTTGCCGGCGGTGAAATAGGTGTTGAGGCCCAAGAGCTTGTAGCCCGCGCGCGCCATTTGATCGAGGCCAGATTCCTTAAGACCTAAATCCTGAAGGAATGTTTTGCGCTCTTCCAAAGAGAGCTCGGCGATTTCCGATTCGATCTTGCCACTCAAGATGACGACCTCCGCACCTTCCTTCTTGGCATGCGCCTTCAACGCTTCGATGGCGGGAGATGTCTTGTGGATGTCGGATTCCGCGACGTTGCCGACATACAGCACCGGTTTGTTGGTCAGCAGGAACAGGTCTTTGATCGAGTCCTTCTCCTCGGGTGTCAGGCCTAAGGAGCGGACCGTCTTGCCTTCGTTCAGATGTTTTTCGAGCCCTTTGTAGATCTCCAGGAGTTTGACCGATTCCGCGTCGCCCGCCTTGGCCTTTTTCTCCACCTTCGCGACCGCCTTGACGACGCTGTCCAAGTCGGCGAGCGCCAGCTCCGTATCGATCACTTCGATGTCGCGCAGCGGATCGACGTTGCCGTGGACGTGGACCACGTCCGGGTCGTCGAAACAGCGCACCACGTGCGCGACGGCGTCCACGCTCCGGATGTGGCCCAAAAATTGATTCCCGAGCCCCTCTCCCTTCGACGCGCCTTTTACGAGGCCGGCGATATCGACGAATTCGACGGAGGTCGGAGTCACCTTTTCCGGTTCGAAGATCTCAGAGAGTTTGTCGAGGCGCGCGTCCGGCAAGGCGACGATGCCGATGTTCGGCTCGATCGTGCAAAAAGGATAGTTCGCCGCGGCGGCGCCGGCGGCCGTTAAGGCATTGAAAATGGTGGATTTGCCGACGTTCGGTAAGCCCACGATACCACACTGAAAGCCCATTCATTCTCCTCTCGCTCTGTATTCAATTGTTTACAGGATCTTGCCCCGGGCACACAAGCTGAATGCTACTTATGTTGACATTGCCGTGGTCGTTCTCTAACATATTTAAGTTCATGGGGGCGCTTTGAAAAAGAAACTATTTTTTGCCTTGGTCGCGATGGCGGTCGTCTTGCCGGCGCACGCCGTCATGATCGCGCAGCTGACCTTGCCTCAATTGATCGCCTTCTCCGAAAAAATCTTTTCCGGAAAATGCGTCTCGGTGACGGAAGAGACGGACTCCGCGGGACGGACGATCCAAGTCGTTACCTTCGAAGTGCATGAGATGATCAAAGGCGAGAAGGCTGATCGCATCACATTCCGACAAATGTCGCCCGATACCAACGTTCGACAGGAGGGCCCCGTGACGGTCGTCGGGATCGAGGACTATGTCGCTGAATTTCCCCGGTATGTGGTCGGCGAAGAGGCCCTCATTTTCTTGGGAGAGGCCAGCTCCATCGGTTTGTCGGCGCCGGTCGGATTGAGTCAGGGCAAGTTTCAGGTCATTCAAAAGGAGACCGGTGAAAAGACCCTCCTCAACGGAAAAAAGAATCTCGGACTTTTTCAAGGGGCGAAGAACGGCGGCGTCATGAAATCCATGAGTTTGAACCCCCAAGAAAAGAAGCTCCTGAACGTCAACGGTGGTGAATTGTCCTATCCTGACTTTGTGTCCGTTGTGAAAAAGATCGTTCAAAACTGAGCCTTTGCTTATGAAAAAGATTTTCTTCTTCCTGCTGATGCTGGTGAGCTCTCTCGGCCTGAAGGCTTGGGCGATCGGACCTCGGGCGGTGACCGCCGCAGGGGATCCGGTCAAATGGCCCAGCATGCCGATCCAGGTGGATTTGGAGTCGGATTTGAACGTCCGCGGCAAGGACGTCACTCCTCTGGTGAACGGCGCCTTGAACACATGGGTCTCCTTGCCGGAATCGAACGTCACTTTTAATGTCCAGAGCCTCGGGGTCGCCGTGGATAGCACCAATGTCTGCGACTTTTTTTATGATACGACGGCTTGTCCGGACACCAAGACGTTGAGCGACGGGACGAATCCTTTGGTGATCGACGAAGACGGGGCGATCGTCTGCAAGTTTTTCTGCCCGACCTCCGGACCGCAGGCCCAGTTCACCACGTTGGGTTTCGCGTCCATCATCAGTTTCAACACGGCGACGGGGGATGCGATCAAGGGCGAGGCGGTCTTTAACGGGGCCTGCCTCCATGGAGTCGAGTCGGCCGGATGCGCGAGGGGACCTGGACCGAGCGACGACTTGAGTTTTACGGACGACGATTTCACGTCCTTCATGGTGCACGAACTGGGCCACTTCCAAGGGCTCGATCATTCGCAGGTCAACCTGAGAGAAGCCATCGATAGCGATGCCTCGAACGACAACCTGATCACCACGATGTTTCCGACGTTCATCGTCGGGAACGGATCCAATTTCAAAGTGCCTCATTTTGATGATCGAAATGCGATCGCCCAACTCTACCCTTCGGCGTCCTTCGCCTCGTCGACGTGGAAGATCAAGGGAACCGTTCTCGCCACGGACGGGAAGACCCAGCTCCAGTGCGCGAACCTCGTCGCTCGCAACGTCGCCAATCCTCGGGTCGAAGCCACTTCGGCGCTCTCCGGCGATTTCGCCGCTCCGGACATTGCTGACGTCCTCCCGCGAGCCGCTGGCCC
>CAZWYB010000029.1:0-1797 GCA_964637745.1 uncultured Pseudomonadota bacterium | reverse complement strand
CGTCGGCCGCGTGGCGGGCGGACCCGGGGGGCTCTCCGGGAGCCGCCGACGGAAGCTTTACGATCCTCGGCTTGACGCCCGGGGCGACCTACACCATCGACCTGGAGTCCATCGGTTCCGGCTTTACGGGCGCTTCGGGCTACACGCCCTGCCGGGGAACGAACGGCGAGCCGGCGCCTCCCCCCTTCACGGCGGCGACGTCGTCTTCGACCTTCACGGGGGCGGCGGGGGACACGGTGAACGTCATTTGTACGGTCGGAACCGGCTGCGTCGCCGGGACGTTCAGCGGCGGTGGCAGCGGAGGTGGAGGAGGCGGCTCCGGCGGGGGCTCCTCGGGCGGCTGCAGTTTGCTGCCTTGACGTCCTCCTCTCTTTCTAGGTAGTTTCGCCCCTCAATGTTACCCGAGCGCAAAACCCGCGAAATCAAGGTTGGCAAGGTCCGGATCGGTGGGACGAATCCCATCGCCGTCCAAAGCATGGCGGCGACCCGCACCCAGGACTTGGAAGGCACCCTCCGTCAGATCCGCATTTTGGAAAAGGCGGGGGCGGACTTGATCCGCATCGCCGTCGACAGCGACAAGGACGTCGAGGCCTTGAGAAAACTCCGGGACGAAACGGACAAGCCCCTCGTGGTCGATCTTCAGGAAAGCTACCGTCTCGCGGAAAAGTTGGCGCCCCTGGTCCAGAAGATCCGCTACAATCCGGGGCATCTGCATCATCATGAAAAGCAAAAAGCCAAACGCGACAAGGTGGCCTGGATCGCGGAGGTTGCAGAGCGGCATTCTTGCGCGCTGCGCGTCGGGGTGAATTGTGGTTCGATCGATCCCGAGTGGATCGAAAAATTCGGCGACAACGACGAAGAGGCGATCCTCCATTCCGCAGCCGAGCATTGCCAGATTTTGGACGATTTGGGCTTTACGAATTATCTCGTCTCCCTCAAGGATTCCGATCCCAAGAAGGTGATCGATATCAACCGGCGCTTTCACGAGATGAGGCCGGACGTGCCTTTGCATCTCGGAGTGACGGAGGCGGGATTGCCGCCCGAAGGGATCATCAAGACCCGCATTGCCTTTAGGCAACTGGTTTCGCGAGGAAACGGAGACCAGCTCCGCGGTTCGCTCACGGTTCCCTTCGATGACAAGGGTGAAGAGATCAAGGTGGGCCGGGCCATCATCCACGACATCGAAGAAGGGCGCTTTCGTTCCGTTCCCGATTTCGGCGACAAGAAACTGAACATCATTTCGTGTCCGTCCTGTTCGCGCGTCGAGAACGAAAAATTCGTGGAATTGGCGATGAAAGTGAAGGAGATGGCCCAATACGCGAAGGAATACGCCGTGACCATCGCCGTCATGGGTTGCCGCGTGAACGGCCCCGGCGAGACCGACGACGCGGATCTGGGCCTTTGGTGTGCGCCGACGTTCGTCAATCTAAAGAAGAAGCAACAGGAACTGGGAACCTTCTCCTACGAGGACATCCTGCCCCGCCTCAAATCCGAGCTTGATCGCTTGATTCAGGAAAAGTCACGGGCCTGAGAGCGTAAAATCGTCGTAATCGCAGGCGGCGGGGAGATGTGTTCCGTCCCCGTCGGTCAGGATTCCGAAGCCGGTCGGGTTCGCGGGTTCCGCTTTAAAAAATTTTCGATAGTCCTCGGCAACGTTCACCGTCACCTTCTGCCAGCGGCCCAGGCGCTTTTCCCCGCTCTCGCGGACGGTCATGTAATAGCGGCCAGGCGTGTCTTCCGTCACCTTCCCTTCCGGCAGGTCGCGCCTCCAACTTGCTTTAAACGCATTTCCCGACC
>CAZWYB010000028.1:0-17823 GCA_964637745.1 uncultured Pseudomonadota bacterium | reverse complement strand
CCGGGATGTAAAGGGCCGGGCCTTGACGGGCGCGGAGGGGGGGCCCCGGTTACGGCGGGAGGGCGGCGGCGGCGGTGGTGGTTACGGCGGAGGCGGCGGTCGCGGCGGTCGCGAAGGCGGCGGAAGCCGCAACAACTGGTAACCACGCTCGGAGTCGCACATGTCCAAAGAAGATCTCGCCCGATTCGAAGGAAAAATAACGGACGCCACCGGAGGGGGACAATACATCGTCACGTTGGATAACGGCGTGAAGGTCTCCACGAAACTCTGCGGAAAAATGAAACGCTTCAATATCCGCGTGATCGTCGGCGATCGCGTGACCGTCGGCGTTTCTCCCTACGATCCCACGCACGGATTTATACTTCATCGCTATCGCATCTAGTTAACCATCGTTCTGTCGAAGCCACCGCGAGATGGTCGGATAGACCTCTCGCGGGGCGTGACGGCCCAGGATCAGGTCCCAGTGGCTGTAGTCGGCCGTATGCCCGTGGTCTTTGCCGAAGACGACCCACGACTTCTTGCGTGACAGGATGTTGTCGTAGATCTTTTTTGTCTCCCGATAAGGGGTGAGAGGGTCGAGCGCCGCGGTCAGGATCAAGAAGGGAAACTTCAATTTCTTGAAATCCACATGATAACGGATCTTGCCGTCCGCGGAGCGGAATCTGCGGGAACGCATCCATTGTTGAAACTGCCGGATGACGCCTGAAGGGAGGTCGTCCACGGCGATGCGGGCTCCAATCCGGAGCGTCTTGGCCTCCATGTTTCCCCGTACGTAGAGAGGGGGAATGGGACCTTTGTTCAGCCAGTGGGGCCTGAAGCCGAGGACACGGGCCAAGATCCGGTAAGGAATGACGGGGAAGATCCTCAGCAGAGGCTCCATGAGATAAGTCCATTTGAAGAACTTTTCCGGAATTCCGGTCATCGGAGAGGCTGCCACGACGACGCTTTGAATGCCGTCGCCGGAATGAGTGTTCACGAAGGGAGAAATCAAGAGCCCGCCCAGACTGTGGCCCACCCAATGCAGACGGGTGTGCTTGGTCTTTTCGAGAATGAAACGAACGGCGGCCGGGAGATCCTGACGGACGTAGTGGTCGACGGTCCAACTTTTTTTCAGCCACCCGAGACCGGAAGGCGGCGAGGAATGACCGGCCCCCCTGAGTTCGATGACCCAGGTGTCCCACCCCTTTTTCCAAAGATAGCGGGCCAAGGACGTTTCGCCGTTCGGGAAATCCATGTTGTGCCGATTGGATGCGAGTCCGTGGATCAAGAGGACGGGACAATGCCGCGAATGACGCTCATAGCGGTGAAGCGCGATCTTCCATCCGTCCTCCGTGACCGCATGATAGGTCTTGGCCTTCGGGGATTCTTTCACCGTTTGCATTTTACGCCGGCTTTCGCCGTTTCGCCAGCGCCGCCATGGCGGCGACGACTTGTCGGTGGATGCGCCGGACCTGCTGGGCGCGTGTTTCGCCCTTTCTTTGAGTAATCGGGATCGGCCGGCCCACCACGTGGATCAGCTTGCGTGGCAGGGGCAGAAGCCCGAACCCAAAGAAAAAGGGGAGGCTGAAACGGGTTTTTTCCAGAAGTTTGATCCGCGGCTTGAGAAGCAAATAGGAATTGTAATAGACGGAATTGATGCCGTGGCAATACGTGGGCACGATCGGAGAACGGGTCTTCACGGCTATCTCCACGAAGCCGGTCCTCCTTTCCCAGGGGATCCGGCGGAGTCCGGTCTTGGCGATCAAGGCTTCATAAATCCCTCCGGGCGCCAAGAGAACGACGCTGCCCTTATTCAGGAGTCGCTCGGCGTTCCTGGGGCTCGCATTGACGGCCCCGCCTTTAAGAAAAAACTGACGCACGCCTGGAATGAGGAAAAGAAACTCGGCCCCGAGCCCGCGGGGAAAGATATGCAGGTCGTCGTAGATTTTCTTCGCCAGGAGAAATCCGTGATACGGGATCACGCCGTGGTTCATGACGACCAAGGCGCGATCGGTGGGGATATTCTTCAGTCCATGCACTTCATAACGAAAATATTTTTCGATTATGGAGAAGAGTGGCCGGATCTTTTCCAGGAAGGCCGGATCCAATCAGTTGAGGGTGGGGGGAGTTTGACCGCCGAAGTTGCCGCCGCCGAAGGTTCCGACCAGGCGGGCCATTTGGTCGAAGACGAAGCCCATCAGCCTCATCTTGTCTTCCTCCGCCATGTACTTGATGACGGTTCCCGTTTCATAACTATAGTCCGAAATCTTGTTTTGCCAGACCACCTCGCCTTGGGCGCGTATGGGTTCGACCCCTTCTTCGGGAAGGGTGATTTCGAGATTTAAGATAGAGCCGTTTTCGAGAGAGGCGACCGTCATCAAACGCAGACCGCTTGCACTGATGTCGGAAGAGAGGGTTTCCGCCATTTCGGTGCCTTCGGACCCTTCCTGTTGGATGGCATAGCTGACGGCCAACGCGATGTCCAAACGCGCGTGTCGTCGCTGCTCGCGCTCCGTTGTTTCGCCTATGTGTGTCATTCTCAAGTGTCTCTATGACGTATCGAAAGGCGCGTCAAGAAGTTGCTTGTTCTCGGCTCAGGGTGTTGCTAAAGCCTTATTTTCAAATGGAAATGCCTGAAGATTCATGACATCGAATTCTCCGACAGGTGCCGCACGGCGCTCCTCCGGTAAGAGGGCTCCGTTTTCTTACTACCGACGGTTGTCGCCCGCCTTGAAGCGGATCTATCAGCGGAGCGATGCCGTTTCGTCGATTCCCATCGCGGCGGCGACCTTCCTCTTTCCCCGCATTCATTCGGTCATGGAGGTCTTGTCCTTGGGAGACCGGTCCCGAACCGAAGAGGCCACTCAGGCTCTGGTCATGGATCTCGTCCGTCTTTTAAACGTCATGCCCGTCAAAGTTTGCGTCTTGGAGCAACGGCCTTCCAGAAATTGGGGCGAACTCCACGGCCTCTATGAAAGAAATCCAGGATGGCGCTATCCGAAGATCACGGTTTGGATGCGGACGGCGAAGCGGGAAGAGGTCGTGGCCCCGAAGACTTTCTTAAGGACCCTTTTCCACGAAGTGGCGCATCATTTGGACTACACCTATCTGAGACTGCCTCATTCCTTTCACACGATGGGTTTTTACCAGAGGGAATCGAGTCTCGTAAAACAACTGATTCCATGAAGAGACTTTTGAACATCGTGGCCGCTTTGGGGCTGATCGTTTTCGTAAGCTGTGCCCATCTTCCAAAAAACGCCAAAAAGACGGCTGAAAAAAGGGGGCCTCAGACGCTCGTCATCGCCTTGGACGGCGTTCCGTACGACCTCATTAAGAAAATGCACGACGACGGCTATTTCCAGGGGTTTCAGGAGCCGTCGAAGGTCATCAGCACGTTTCCCTCCACGACGACCGCGGCCTTCGGAGCCATGTTCCACGAGGTGGGCGGAGAGCGACCGCCCGGCTATGATCGGGAATATTTTTCCTTCAAGAAGAGAAAGATCGAAGGCTTTCTCTCCGAGCTCCATCCCAAGAGCCCCAGAAATTTTCGGAATATGTTCGACTACTACCGAAGATCGCCCTTCCAAAAATTTTGGATCTACGCGGCGCCCGGTTTCTCCGGACATCGTGATCTGATCAAGATCCGGCATCTTCTGTGGGACCGTCCCGATCGGAAATTGCTCTTGGCCTATATCGGTGGGACGGACGGGGCGGGCCACATCTTAGGAGGTGCGCGGGTCCGGCACTGGCTCATCTATATGGACCAATTCCTGCAGAAGATGCGGAAGCAATACCAAGAGGAGTTCGGAGAAGATCTCCAAATGACTCTCTTTTCGGATCACGGCTTTCACTACATCCGCAAACCCGATGCCGTTCCGAAAAGGGACTTGGTCCAAAGGCTCCGGAAGGTTGGTCTCTCCCTTTCCAACAATCTCTGGCGCAAGGACCACGTGGTGGCGATCGAATGGGGCAATATCAGCGGGGCCAGCGTCTATGTGGATGAATCAAAGGTTCAGCAAGTCGCCGAAATCCTGGCGACCACGCGCGGCATCGATCTCGTGGCCTATCGGTCGGGCGAAAACATCGAGGTCCTGAATTACCGGAACCCCTCGGGCGATCGCGCGCAGGTTTCGTGCGAGGCGGAAGGCAAACGATGCCGCTACGAGGCCCTGGCCGGTGATCCTCTTCAGTACGAGTCGGTTCTACGCGATTTCCATGCCCGGGGACGCGTGGACGCGCAGGGTTACGTCTCCGAAGACGATTGGTTTCAGGCGACGAAAAACCATCATTATCCCGACGCCCCCTTCCGGCTCTACGAGGCCTTTTTCGACCTGGTGACGAATCCCGCTCCGATCCTCTTCAGCACCTATCCGGACTACGAATATGGGGACGTGCGGACGCGGGTGGGGGCTTGGTTTCACGGAGGGCTCAAGGGAACGCACGGAGGGCTCTTTCAAGAAGCTTCCGCGGCCTTTGTCATGACGACCGACGCGAAGGAGAAGTTTCCGGAATCGCTTCGGTACAACGAAATCCTGCCGATGGTCTTGGGAACGCATGATTTTGTATGCCTAAAAAGCACCTGCTACTAAACCCTTACCGGCCGGGCGACGAAAACCGGCTTGGTTTCTACGATCGGCGACTGCTTCGATTCTTGGCCGCGCACCTAGGCTGGCTGGAAAAATATTTTCGCTATGAGGTGTCCGGCTTGGAGAATATTCCCAAGGATGCGCCGGCCCTTCTCGTCCTCAACCACGGCCTCATTCCCTTCGATGAATTGTTGCTCGCCAAACGGATCTTCGAGCGTTACGGCCGCCGCCTCCGCGTGCTCGCGCACAGCCGTTCATGGCATCTCCCGATCTTCCGGGAGATCGCGTTGAACCTGGGCGTCGTGGATGCGAACCCGAAAAATGCCGTCGATCTCCTGAAGAAGGGGGAACTCGTCTGCGTCTTTCCGGGCGGCGCAAGGGAGGGCTGCAAGTCGTCCTCGCTGCGTTATCATCTTCCGTGGGCGGACCGATATGGATTTGCAAAGGTAGCAGTCGCCGCCGGCGTTCCGGTGATTCCCTGCATGTCGGTCGGGATCGACGACGTCTATCACGTATTGGGCCTCTTTTCCCGCCTCCTTCCTTTTCCGCTCTTTTTCGGCTTGGGGCTCTTGCCTCTTCCCCGGAAGGTGACGCATTATATCGGTGAACCGATTCATCATCGGAAGGTGCTTTCCCTGCATCACCAGGTTTGGAGGGCCTCGCGGCGGCTTTTAAGCCGTGGGTTGGAGGAACGTCGCAGAGCGGTAAGCGCAAGACTGGTTCGTCTCGTTCCGTTGACAGCGGCGCGGAAGTTCCTTACAAGGACCATCACGAAAGGATCCCATCATGCCGACGGTCACGTTTGAGAAGGAAAAGAAGATCGTTTCCTGCAGCGCGGGCGAGAACCTGAGAACGCTGGCGATCGCCCAAGGCGTGTCCCTTTATAAAGGAATTTGGAAGACCCTGAATTGCCGCGGCAACGGCCTTTGCACTAAATGCGAGGTCGAAATTCCCTTGGCGAAGAACTTAAGTGCCCGCAGCAACATGGAGGAGATCCAGCTCAAGGGGAAACCCGCCATCCGCCGTCTGGCCTGCCAGGTCATCGTTCATGGGGACATGACCGTCAGGACCCACCCGAAGTGATCTCTTTTTCGATCGCAGCCGCGAATTTCGAAAAAAGCTTCTCTTCCATGGCGTCGCACTCGCTAAAGTCGGGGACGTCGTTCTTGTTCAAAATTTTCAGACATCGATCTTCAATCACCCGACGATGAGAGGATTCCTCTTCGATCACCTGCCTCAGTTCGTCCCGTACGAAACCGTTCCGGGTGGCCTTTCGGTAAGTGGGGTAAAGCTTCATGGCGCGCCGTTCAATGATAGCGGTGACGAGAAGGTAATTTTGATAGGAATCGCTCTTTCCCGATAGTTTCGTGATCCAATCCGAAAAGGCCTTGTCCAAGGTCTGAAAATACTCGATGGCCTGGGAACCACAGAGATAGCCCAGGTCCTTGCCTTCCGTCAGGACGGCGGAAAGGCGCTTGAAGGCGAAGGCGTGTCGTGTCTCGTCTGCGTGATGCTCCATCACCTCCAGGGCCGGATGGACCTTAGCAAAGGTCTTTCCGATCTTTCGGGCCCCGATGTACTCGAGGAGCGAGAGCGTGTTAAGCCATCGCCCTTCGAGAGCGGTGTTTGTTACGATTTTATCGAGCCATTCTTTCATAGCGCTGCTTGAGCGGATGATTTTTTCCTTCCCTTAAGGTATGACAAATCCATGTCCTCCGCCATTCTTTTGATCGCCCACGGAAGCCGCGAGAACGAGAGCAATGAGGCTTTTCGGGAATTGGTCCGGGATTTTCAAAAGAAGGTAAAAGGTCGCCTCGTAGGTGGGGCCTTCCTGGAGCTTGCGGAACCGTCGATCCCCGAGGGGATCGACGCCTGTGTTCGTGAAGGGGTGCGGGAGATCTGCGTGGTTCCCCTGATGCTCTTTTGGGGACGACACGTGAAGCGTCACATTCCGCAATGGATCGAGGAGGCGAAGAGAAGGCATCCGGGGGTTCGATTTCACTATGCGGGACCGCTCGCGGACGGACCGGAGTTCTTGAATTTCCTGGCCGAGCAGGTGGACCGTCAACGCCGGGCCGTGAAGGGAAAGAAATGAAGGTTTTACTTACAGGATCCTCGGGTCTCGTAGGATGCACCCTTCTCCGTTCTTTGAAGGAAAAGGGACATGAGGTTTTTTGTCTCGTCCGCAGGCGATCGGACGATTCCTCCCACATTTTCTGGGATCCTTCGGCAGGCGAGATCGATGCCGTCTCTCTCGAAGGGATCGAAGGCGTGATCCATCTGGCCGGGGAGAATATCGCGGGCGGGCGCTGGAATGCGGAGCGAAAACGAAAGATCCGCGATAGCCGCGTGAAGGGAACCGAACTGATTGCAAAGGCCTTGGCCGGATTGAAGAAACCTCCACAGGTCTTGGTGTGTGCCTCGGCGGTCGGATTCTACGGCGACCGGGGAGACGAAGTCTTGACGGAAGAAAGCCCTCCCGGGACCGGTTTTTTGCCGGACGTTTGCCGGGATTGGGAAAATGCGGCCCTGTCAGCCGTGAAAAGCGGCATTCGGGTCTGCTCTCTCCGATTCGGGATTATTTTGAGCCCGGAAGGCGGAGCGCTCGCCAAGATGCTGACCCCCTTCAAGCTGGGTTTGGGCGGGGTGATGGGGAGCGGCGATCAGTATTGGAGTTGGATCAGCATCGACGACGCCGTCGGCGCCCTCCTGTTTTGTCTGACGACGGAATCGCTCAAAGGCCCGGTGAACGGCGTTTCGCCTCAGCCCTTAACCAATCGAGAATTCACCAAGATCTTGGGACGCGCCCTCAAACGCCCGACGCTTTTTCCCATGCCGGCCTTCGCCGCCCGCCTGATCCTTGGAGAAATGGCCGATGCCTTGTTGCTTGCGAGTGCCCGCGTGGAGCCGCGAAAGCTTTCAGCCGTCGGGTATCGTTTCCGCCACACGGATCTACAATCCACCCTTAAGCAGTTGATTTTGTTTCCGGAGAAGAGTTAGGTTCACACGTCCCTTTGACGAGGAGATCTCTCATGGCAAAAAAGAAAAAGAAGAAACTGAGCCGGGTGCGTAAGGCGGTGCGCAAAGTCGTCCGCAAGAAAATCAACAAAAAGACCAAAAAGGCACCTGCGAAGAAGATAGCCAAAAAGAAGGTGGTCAAGAAGAAGGTTCGAAAGACAGTGAAGAAATCGATGCCTCGTCCTACGACTCAGCCGAGCGTCGTGGCACCAGAAGCCTCAACGCCGCCGCCGTTCACGGCGCCCGCGGTGGAACTCAAGGAAGGCGATCCGGCCCCTGATTTCTACGCCTCCCTCGACGACGGCAACGTCGTTTCTTTGGGGGATTTTCGCGGGAAAAAGGTCGTCTTCTATTTCTATCCCAAGGACGACACGCCGGGTTGTACGCGCGAGGCCTGCGCCTTTCGTGACGGCATTGCGCAGATCCAGGCCAGGGGCGCCGTGGTTTTAGGCGTCAGCGCGGATTCGGTGGAGTCCCATCAGAAGTTTAAGGAAAAATACAGCCTCAACTTTCCGCTCTTGAGCGACCCCGACAAGAAGATCGTCCAAGCCTACGGCGTCTGGAAGGAAAAGAACATGTACGGCAGGACCTACATGGGGATCGAGCGGACCACCTTCCTGATCGATGAGCAGGGGAAAATCCAAAAAATCTTTCCGAAGGTGAACGTCGAGATGCACTACGACGAAGTCCTGGCTGCCCTTGGATAAGAATCCGATCAAGCAGTTCGGTCTTTGGTTCGAAGAAGCCCGCCGCCGCAGCGAGATCCAGCTCCCGGAGGCCATGTGCCTTTCGACCGCGAGCCCTCAGGGGATTCCGGATGGACGGATGCTCCTTCTCAAGGGCTATGACGACAACGGCTTCGTCTTCTACACCAACTTCGACTCGCCCAAGGCAAAGGCCTTGGAAAAAAATCCGAACGCCTCGATGACGTTCTATTGGGAAGATTTTCGCCGGCAGATCCGCATCGCAGGCGCTGTAGAGAAGGTGAGCGAGGCCGAGGCGGACGCCTATTTCGCCTCGCGTTCGCGCCTAAGCCAAGTCGGGGCCTGGGCCTCGCACCAGAGTGCCCGCCTCGAGAGCCGCGAGGTCCTCGAAAAGGAATTCGAGGCCGTCGACAAGAAATACGAAGGGAAAACCATTCCCAGGCCGCCCTTTTGGGGTGGTTATCGCTTAAAGCCCACGAAGATCGAATTCTGGCAGGAGCGGCCTAATCGGCTGCACGACCGCTACCTCTACACGCGGAAGGGAAATCGGTGGGAGATGGCGCTTTTATACCCTTAATCTCAAAAATTCGATCTGGGCCATCAACGCTGTGACCGCGTTTTCCACGCGATGCACCGTCTCTCCGAGTGAGATTTTTAGGAATCCCCGCTCCGTGAATTCCTGAACTTCGTGATCCAGCCAGCCACCCTCCGGTCCCACCGCGGCGAGGATTTCCGTATTTTTATCTTGAACGAACGATGTGTCCCACAATGACCGATTCCCTCCGGGATGTGCGATCACACGAACGGATTGGCCCGGTGGCCCCATCATTTCGAAAAAGGCCTTGAGTGACGATTCGACGCCGATTTCCGGCAGGTAGGTACGACTGCCCTGTTCCATCCCTAGCCTTAGATGACGCATCCAAGCCTCGTCTTTTAAAAGCTTCGAGGAGAAAAAACTTTTCTGAACACGGCCTGTGTTGATGAGGAGCAGGGATTTCAAGCCGAAAGCTCCCACGGATTCGAGCACCTTTTTCAAGGTTTGCGGGCGGGGGAGGGCTACGATCAGGGAGACACGCGGCGTTTCGGGCCGGGCGTCGGAGAGGTGGATGGAAAGTTCCACGGCGTTTCGGTCGGTCTTCAAAATTGTCCCGTCGCCGGTGCCTCCGTTCGCAAGGCCCACCTTCAACGTCTTGCCGACGGGGGCCTTATGGATTTCTCGAATGTGTTCGGCGCGATAATCCGTCAACCGCACATGATCCTTGCCGATGAAATCTTCCGGGAAAAGCAGGATCAGGTTCATGAGGACGTCAGGAGGTCGCGGTAGTTTTCGGCCAAGGCTTTATAAAGGTGGCGGGCGCCGACGACATGTGCCGTCATAAACGAGAGAAGAGAAGCGAGCATCACGGGCAAAAGCATTTGGTGCTGATTGGTCATCTCGAAGATGATGACGAAGGCGGTGATGGGCGCTTGGATCGTCCCGGACAGGAAGGCCGCCATGCCGATCAGAGCCGCGCTGGATGCGGCTGCCCCGGTGAGCCGTGCGATGTCGGCGCCCAAGGCCGAGCCGATAGAAAGGCAGGGGGCGAAGATTCCGCCAGCGATTCCCGACCAGTAGGTAAAGAGGGTTGCCGCCATCTTGGCCAAGGGAAAACCCAGAATGCCGGTCGGAGAAGCGCCGGACAAAAGTTCTTTGGCGGTTTGATTGCCTGGACCCAAGACGGAGGTCCCGCTGATCGATGCGACGGTCAAGAGGCACAAGGCGAGGACGACGGGGACGACGTAGCGGAAGATCCGATGGCGATGAAACCGCGCCAATCCTTCTTGCCCCTTCAAGATGAGGGTGGAAAACAAGGCTCCCGCGAGACCACAGGCGAGTCCGATGGTGATGATCAGACCCAGATCAATGGGAGGTGGTTCGGAGAGATGTCCAAAGTAGGTGTAGTCGCCGGTCAGCGCGCGCGCTCCGATGGCCGACACGATGATCGCCATCAAGACGAAATCCTTGATGCCGGAAAAGAGATCCGGTGTCAGCTCTTCGATGGCGAAAGTGACCCCCGCGAGAGGCGTATTGAATGCGGCTGCAAGACCCGCAGCGGCTCCGGCGACGGTCGCTGAGCGCAGGTCGAAGGGAATTCCGAGGAGGCGGCGGAAGCCCAACATCGCCATGAGAAAGACGCAGGTCGCGATGTGAACGGAGGGCCCTTCGCGCCCCGTAGACGCGCCCACCCAGACAGCGATCAAGAGGGCGATCACCTTGACCGTCATCGTTTTCCCGGAAACGAGAGGTTTTAGTTTTCCTTCCGTGGAGGCGCTTAAATGACCTGAAGCGAAGATCGCCTGCGGAATCCCGGTCCCAGCCGCATAGGGAGCGGTCCGGCGGATCAGTTCCACGGAGAGCAGAAAGACGGCCGGCGTGGCGATCCAGCACCACGGTCCGAAGCTTTGAAAATCGAGCCGCCGCTTCAGGACGAATTCAAAACCCCACATGAAGAGTACCGACGCAACCCCAGTGATGACGGCTGCCGCCAAGAAGGCGAACAGGGTGAGGCCGTAACGATGTTGAAGGATCTGCTTTGAAAATTTCTTCAATGGAGGTTTTTTATCTTGAATCGAGAAAGGCATCAACTAAAAGAAATCGATGGCCTCCGCTCCGGCAAAAGCCCCCACGCGATTCGGATCACAGGATCTGGCCGAAATCTGGTCCCTTCTCTCACCTTTCGAAAGGTTGGAGGGTTTGAGGGCCTTGCCCAAGGGCGAGGATAAGGATTTTTTCCGAAGCCTTTCCGCCCATGATCAGGCCCAACTGATTCTTTCCCTTCCTCCGGATCGTCGCTTGTACTGGATTCAGGTTCTGGCCCCGGATGACTTGGCCGATATGCTCCAGGAGGTATCCTCCGAGGACCGCAGCGCCCTCTTGGGCCAATTGGACGAGCTCACCCGGAAGGAAGTGAACGCCTTGCTGGCCTATGCGGAAGACGTGGCCGGCGGTCTCATGAACCCCAGGTTCGTCAGGCTTCGCCCCGACATGACGGTCGAGGAGGCCTTTAGCTATCTCCGGAAACAGGCCCAGGAGCGTGAAAGTTTTTACGATGCCTACGTCCTAGACGCCGACCAACATCTCTTGGGCGTCCTGAGTTTGCGCGAGCTCTTCTCGGCGGCAAATCACTCCGTCATTCGGGACATCATGCGGACGGAGGTCGTGACCATTCCCGAAAACATGGATCAGGAGAGCATCACACGGCTCTTCCGCCAGCACAGTCACGTGGCGATCCCCGTCGTGGACAGTCAGAATCGGATGAAGGGTATCGTCACCATCGACGACATCGTCGACGTCGTCCAGGAAGAGGCGACGGAGGACATCCAGAAGATCGGCGCCATGGAGACCTTGGACGCCCCCTATCTGCAGGTCGGCCTCTTTGAGATGATTCGCAAACGTGCGTCCTGGCTCTCGGCCCTCTTCCTGGGTGAGATGCTTACGGCGACGGCCATGGGGTTTTTTGAAAAAGAGATCGCGCGCGCGGTGGTCTTGGCTCTCTTTATCCCTCTCATCATCAGCAGCGGAGGCAACTCCGGCTCACAGGCATCCACCTTGATCGTCCGCGCCATCGCCTTGGGGGACGTCAAGCTCCGTGACTGGTGGATCGTCGTGAGGCGCGAGCTGGCCTCGGGGCTTGCCTTGGGGGCGATCTTAGGGTCGATCGGCCTTTGCCGGATTCTTTTGTGGCCTTCCAAGGTCGCTCTCTATGGCCCTCATTACGTGATGGTGGCGCTGACGGTCGCCTGCAGCCTGATCGGTGTGGTCATGTTCGGTACGATCGCGGGCTCGATGCTGCCCTTCATTCTTCGCCGCCTCGGCTTCGATCCGGCGAGCGCCTCCGCGCCGTTCGTCGCCACTCTCGTGGACGTGACGGGGCTGGTGATCTACTTCAGCGTGGCTCAGGTGATCTTGAGGGGAATTCTTCTCTAACTCACTTTTTCAAGACGGCGGCCAGTTCCTGGTAGAGATGGATTGCCGACGCAATCGATTTTTCCCAGTCGCCCAAATGAAGGCTTTCGTTCTCGGCGTGGGCGTTGGAGTACGGGTCTTCCACGCCGATCAGCAAGGCGGGCGCTCCTCCTAATTCTTTCGATAAGGGTTCCACGAACGGGATTGAACCGCCGCAGCCGATGGCAACGGCCGGACGTCCGTAGCCCTTTTCCAAGGCCGAGAAGGCGGCATCGAAAGCGGGGTGACTGGTCGAGACATGCCACCAACCGGATGCGGTTTCGGGTTTGATCGTCAGATCCACGCCCCAAGGCACGTGGGCCTTTAGATGCGCCGTTAGGGCACGAAGGGTTTCTTCCGGATCCATGTCGGGGACGATTCGGATGCCGATCCGGGCCCAGGCGCTGTCGCAGAGGATGTTGCGTGCGTCATGGCGACTCGAGGCCTGGATCGCGTTGACGGCGAGCGACGGTCGCCTCCAGAGCGCCTCGAAGAGGCCGTGGTGCGGCTTGTGCAGGGCCACACCGCGTCGAAGCCCCGCCTGCCTTCGGAAGGACTCGTCGTCCATCGGCAGGGCGTTCAGGTGTTTGATCTCGTCGATGGTGAGCGGGCGGACCTTTTCGTAGATCCCGGGGATCGCGATGGTTCCGTCATCTTTTGAAAGCGTTGCGATCAGCTTCGAGAGGACCTGGGCGGCGTCGGGGATCGGCCCTCCCCACATGCCGGAGTGAAGCGAGTGATCGAGGACGCGGACCTCGATGCTGATGGCGACCAAGCCTCGGAGCGAGGTCGTGATCGAGGGGATGCCGACGTCGAAGTTCGTTGTGTCGGTCAGGATCATCGCATCGGCCTTCAGGAGATCTTTGTATTTCCGGACAAATTCACCCAGATGCTGGCTGCCCGTTTCCTCTTCGCCTTCTACGAACAGTTTGACGTTTAAGGGAAGAGAGCCGGCGCCGGCAAGCCACGCATCGATCGCCGACGTATGGATGATGATCCCGGCCTTGTCGTCCGCGGTGCCGCGCCCGAAGAGGCGGCCGTCCCGTTCGGTCGGTTCGAAGGGTTGGGTCTTCCAGAGTTGACGCTCCCCGGCCGGCTGGACGTCGTGATGAGCGTAGAGGAGGAGCGTGGGTGTCTTTGCTTCCTGTTTGATTTCGCCGAAGACGGCTGGATGCGATCCTTCGATTTCCAACAATTGAACATTCGCGAGGCCGCGTGCTTTGAGGAGCTCCGAGGTCTTCAAGGCGCTTCGCCGAACCTCCTCGGCGGGAAATCCGGCAAAGGAGACGCTGGGGATCCTTGCCAGGGATTTCAGGTCTTCGAGATAGTCATTACGGTGTCCACGGAAACGGGTCAGGGCCTTTTCAAGATCGGGAGCCATGGCCGCCGATGGTAGTCAAGTCGGCGTTTCGAGACAAGCGCCGAATCGGTGAGTCCCCGGTAGTCTTTTTTATCCGATCTGTTATGCTTCTTCCTAATGAGTTCTTTCGAACCGATGTTTCTGATCGCAGTGCCCCAGATGGGTGATCCCAATTTCGCGAAATCCGTGGTCCTCGTCCTGCAACACGATGAAGAAGGCACCTTGGGGTTGATCGTGAACAGCCCCACGAATATCTTGCTCGGCCGCTTCGCCGAAAGCCAGGGGCTGACCTGCCACGAAGGTTTGGAAAAGCTCGCGGTCTTTCGGGGCGGTCCCGTCGACGAGGAGCGCGGATGGATCCTCCACGCCGACGAATCGGTCGAAGAAAAACAGGTGATCCAGCCCGGCCTCTTCGTGAGCGGCACGAGCGAGACTTTGAAGTCGATGATTACGAAGGGAGCGCGGCCGTTCCGACTGATCTTGGGCTACGCGGGTTGGGGTGCGGGCCAGTTGGAGGAGGAAATGGTCCAGGGCGCGTGGATCACGGCCAAGGTGCATCCGAAATACGTTTTTGAAATCGACCCGGTGCACACGTGGAAGACGATCCTGACCGACATGGGCGTCGATCCGAACCGGTTGATGGTGGGGACAGGGTTGCATTAGGAAGGCGAGACCGCAACTTCCGGGCGAACACAAGGTTCGCCCCTACGGTGGCACCAAAATGGGATCACTTGGCCGCATCATCCAAGCCTTCAAATCAATAACCACCAAACGCTACGTCCATGCCGTCAATGCTGGCTTCGTCGACCCCTTTGAACGGCGCTTATGGCAACGCAATTATTACGAACACATCATCAGAAATGAGGATGAATTCCATCGCATTCGACAGTATATTCGCGACAACCCCCTGAACTGGGCTACAGACCCGGAAAACCCGGCTCTGTTCGAACCATGTAGGGGCGAACTTTATGTTCGCCCAGTAAAAGGCGATCTCGGTGAAGAAGCAATTTGAGACCTTTAAGGACTTTTACGCCTTTTATCTCTCACAACACCGTCTTCCCGTTACGAAGGGTCTTCATATCATTGGATTAATCTTGGTCTTCTCCCTTCTGGTCTATGTGATTGCTGCCCGTCATTGGTTAATGCTCTTTGCTCTTCCGGTCTTAGGCTACGCCCCCGCTTGGATCGGGCACTTCTTCTTTGAAAAGAACCGCCCGGCGACCTTTCAATATCCTCTCTATAGTCTGATGGGAGATTTCGTGATGCTAAAGGACACGCTTTTTCACTCAAAATCCATGCAGCGGTAGGTCTTTTCCTTCGGAAGAAATTCGAAAATCTTTGCCTCCAGCCATAGTTGGACTTCCTCACGCAGGTCGTCCGGATAATGAAGAAACGTTCGATTGGTCGAGATCAGCCCGTCCAAGACGGACGTATTGTTCGGAAAACGCTTTTGCATGATCCGCGCCTGGCGGGCTGGAAAGCGGAGGGTTCCCAGGCTCATCCATGCGATCCGATCTGCATCGATTGTTCGAAAAATCCGATCGAAAGCGCGGGCGTAGTGTTCACACCATCCTTCATGAAGGATCACTGGATCGAAGTGAAATCCGACCGGATAACCGGCCTCGGAAACTTTTTTTGCCGCGGCGAGCCTTTCGTCGAATGAGGCCGTCTTGTATTCCTCGCGCTTAATGATTTCTGGAGGATTCATGGACCAGGAAACAACGGTTTGCCCCGCATGATCGAGACCTAGGAGATTATCGATGTGGTCGGATTTGGTTTTCAATTCCAATGTCACGCGGTTTTGCCGGGCGAAGAACGGCACTAACGTCTTCGTATGTTCCGTGATCTCGTCCAAGGCGAGCGAGTCTGCTATTTTCCCTGTGCCGACGACGCTTCCCCTCGGGAGCTCCTCCAACTGAGCCGCCAGGCGCTCTAAAATTTCTTCGATGTTCGTGTAGACCGTGATCGCCGGATTGTTCTCCAGATAGCTCTGAAGGATACAGTACGTGCATTCCAGGTGACAGTTGGAAACTAGATCTAACGAATAATATCTTTTCCCGGCGCTTTCCGTCATTGCGTGAAACTCCTTCAAAGGGTCCGCCTTCAGGCGTGTGAGGACCAAATTCTTCTTGGCCCCCGTCATGGGCGCGGGTTTCTTGAGCGTCTTGGCGTCGACGATTTCGGAAGCGATCTTCGGAAATTTTTCAAGAATGCGGCGCGTCGCCGGGAGGTCCTCGACGGACCGATCGACGAAAATTCTTCCGGGTTGAAATGGGCCGCTCGGCATACTATTTTTTCTCCATGAACGAGATTCTGGAAATCATTCCTGTCGGGCCTTTCCAATGCAACTGCATTATTTTAGGCGACCCCGAGACGAAGGAGGCGATCGTCATCGATCCCGGTGACGAGGTCGCGAAGATCCTGCACAAAATCGAAGGCTACGGCCTGAAGGTCAAGTCGATCGTTCACACGCACACGCACATCGATCACATCGGTGCAACGACGAAGCTCCAACAAGCGACCAACGCCCGTGTCCTCCTTCATAAGGATGATCTTTTTCTCTACGAGAATATGGCCGAACAGGCGCGATTCTTAAGATTGCCGCCGGAAAAGGTGATGACGCCCGTGCCGGTCGACGAATTTTTGATCGACGGTCTTGCGCTCAAGGCCGGAAGCCTCGAAGGGCAAGTCCTTCACGCCCCCGGCCACACGCCCGGTTCCTGCGCCTTCTTCTTTCCCAAACTGAAGGAGGCCGGCGTCCTCTTTCCGGGGGATACCCTCTTTGCGGGGAGCATCGGACGGACCGATCTCTGGAAGGGTGACTACGATAAGGAAATCACATCGATCAAGAAGAAGCTAATCTCTTTGGGGGATGAAGTAATTGTGGTCCCCGGCCATGGACCAGGGACCACAATCGGTTTCGAAAAAAGGCACAATCCTTTTTTAAACTAACTATCTCTTTCCTAAGATCGCATCCTTCGCGGCCTTCGCGACGCGGAACTTCACGACGCGTTTTGCCGGGATCTTGATGACCGCGCCCGTCTGCGGGTTGCGGCCCAGTCGGGCCTTGCGGTTGACCAACACGAGTTTGCCCAATCCGGGAATCGTGAAGGTGTTCTTCGCTTCCTTGTAGGCAAGCGCCACGAGATCCTCAAGGATGCCGACAGCCTGCTTCTTGGCGATGTTTGCACGCTTCGCCAGATCGGCGATGATCTGGGATTTGGTGAGTGATTTTGCCATATTATTTCTCCTTTTTTGAGTGAAGAGCTGCGATTTCTAACAAGCTTCAGATGGCTTGTCGATAGGTTTTTCGGGGGTTTAAGGGGGATTTTTACACGATTCGATTTCTTTTTCGGCCCCGGAAGTAGGCCCGGATGTTTTCCGCCATTTCATCGACCAATCTTTGCCTCGATTCGCGTCCGGCCCAAGCGATATGAGGCGTCATCAGGACTTTATTTCGGATGTTTCGGTGAAGAAGGGGATGATTCTTGGGCGGCGGCTCCTCGGACAGGACATCCGTGGCGTATCCGGCCAACCACCCTCGTTTCAAGGCCTCTGCGACGTCTTCCTCGCAGACGACCGGACCCCGAGCGAGGTTCAAAAGGTAGGCCGATGGTTTAAAGAGCCTCAGATTTCTCCCATTAATAAGGTGGCGCGTCGCCTCCGTGAGCGTGCAGTGAAGAGTCACGTAGTCGCTGACCTTAAGGAGGCGATTCAAGTCGAGGCGTTTCGGCGATGACGGGTACAATCTTCCGGGGAGGCGGGCGATCAAGGTTTTCATCCCGAAAAGACGGGCGAGGCAACCTACCTGTCGTCCAATAGCCCCGTAGCCGATGATCCCCAGGGTCTTTCCGGAAAGGTCGGAGAACGGAAAATCCATCAAGGCAAAGGAGTCGGACCGGCTCCAGCGACCGTCGCGCGCCGCTTGGTCGTTTTCCCGGAGACGATGGGACAAGGCCAACAGAAACAGGAGCGTGTGTTCGGCGACCGTGGTCGTCGAATATCCGGGGACATTGGCAACGCCGATCGAACGCCGTCGGGCGGCGGCGACATCGATATTGTTCACGCCGGTCGCGGCGGCGCAAATGAGCTTGAGACGGGGCAGGTCTCGAAACTCTTTCTCCCCCAACAGGCATTTGTTCGTGATGACGACGTCCGTTCTGCCGTCGTTATCGAGGTCTCCGAATGCAG
>CAZWYB010000027.1:15308-18122 GCA_964637745.1 uncultured Pseudomonadota bacterium | reverse complement strand
CCTGAAGTTTTTTTGCCCGCAAATCCGAGTATCCAGGCAAAACCCGCCATGGCCACCACGGTCCCGAGACTGAACGACGCGATATAAGAGAAGGTCGCAGCCCGCGTCGGCAGGAGCAAGGCGGGCAGCATGTTCAAAAAATGCGAAACGCCGGCTACGCCGTGCAGCGTGCCGACCCCAAAGGCTGCATAGTGGCTTAAGCCTTGTCGCGCGTGAGCGCTCCGCTTCAGTCCCCAAAAACCGATGCCGAGCAGGACGACGCCGACCAATCGCTCCCCCCAGGCCGAGATCCAATCCACGGGAATCAATTCGCGCAGAAGAAACGCCGCGATTCCGATCACGGCCGCTCCCGAGGCGTGCCCAAGACCCCAAGCCAGACCGATCCGCCAGGCCGGACGGCGCTCCCTCACGGCGATGGCCCCAATGGCCGCCAAATGGTCCGGGCCGGAGAGCACATGGATCAGGCCCGCCAAGGTCCCGGCGAAGAGAATCGTTTTCAGCATACGGTTTTTTATTCATGACACAGTCCGGGAGTAAACCGAACAAAAAAATCATCTCTCATAATGACAATTTTTTAGACGAATAGACAATTTTCTGTTATATTAAGTATCCTTATAAAACACATGAATACACATCTTCCCTTAGACGGCGACCCCCAAAAAAGCGAGCGCACGAAGAAAAAGTCGAACGGGCGCGGTCAAGCGCCTTCGAATGGCCAAGACGTCGAAAGAGCCGCTTTGGAACCGGTCGCCGTCCGACCGGAAACGGATTCGGGTCCCTTCCCAAGCAACCTGACGCGAATGTTGGAGGAGATCGCGGTCAAACACGGCGACAAAACCGCCATCAAGATAAAAAGGGAGGGCCGCAAAGACGCCTTCAGCTACAAAGACTTGGAAAACCTCTCGCGTCAGATGGCCGAGGGGTTATGGAGCCTCGGGATCCGTCGCGGCGACCGCGTGGCCATTATCGCCGAAAACTCTCCGGAGTGGTTGATCGCGCTTTTTGCGATCGGCCGGGTCGGAGCCGTGACCGTTCCGATGGATCCGAGACTGACCGAACGGGAGCTCGAAAACCTCGTCCGAGACTGTAGCCCCTCCGCCATTTTTTGCTCCAAGGGCGTCTTGGAAAAGGCGGCGTGTGTCTGTCCCGACTTAAGCTTCGCAAAAAAAATCTTTACTCTAGACGATCCCGCTTCGCTGGATCTGCTCGGGAGCGACCGAAAGCCTTCCGAGGTGGCCTCGCCCGCCGTCAAAATGAGATGGGAAGACTTAGCCGTTATTATCTATACGTCGGGAACGACGGGAAACCCCAAGGGCGTTCTTCTGACTCACGGAAACATCGTACAGAACGCGATGAGTCTTTTCGGATTCGTCCCCTGCCTGGAATCCGACCGTCTCCTGATCGTTCTTCCGCTGTTCCACATCTACTGTCTCAGCACTTTTTTATCGGCGTTGGCGGTCGGATCCACCTTGATCTTTCAGACGACGCTCAAGGGCCCCGAGATCCTCGCCACCCTTCAAGAGCAACAATGCACCGCCATCATCGCCGTTCCCCGCTTTTTCGAACTCTTCTACCGAAGCATCCAAGACAAGATCGCGCACGCCTCGCGCACCAAAGGCCGGGCGTTTCGAGGTCTTCGTAAGACATCCCACACCCTCCAATCCGTCTTCGGGTACGCTGTTTCAAAAAGGCTTTTCCGATCGATTCAGAAGGAGTTCGGAGGCGCCATGCGAACTTTCATCAGCGGCGGCGGACGTCTCGACCCCGACATCGCCCGCCTCTTCTTCGATATCGGCTTCCCGATTCAGGAAGGGTATGGGCTCACGGAAACGACCGGAGCGGTGGCGGCCAATCCCTTTCACCGCATCAAAGTGGGCACCGTGGGGAAGGCCGCTCCGGGAACTGAGATACGCATCGGCTCCCCCGATTCCAACGGGATCGGAGAGATCCTCATCTCCAGTCCCGTGGTCTTCAAGGGGTATTACAAGAATAAGGCCGCGACGGATGAGGCCATCCGGGACGGATGGTTTCACACCGGCGACCTGGGCTTCTTGGACAAGGACGGCTACCTGACCATCACGGGAAGGAAGAAGGACGTCATCGTCCTTTCCTCCGGCAAGAATGTTTATCCCGACGAAGTCGAATCGTTTTATGGCCAGTCCCCTTTGATCCAGCAGATCGGCGTCATCGGACGTCACCAAGACCGCGGCGAGGAGGTTTTCGCCTTCATCGTCCCTAAATTGGACGCCTTTTCGGAGGATGAACGAAAGAATAAGGGCGCCATCGAGGCCCGGATCAAGGAAGAGATCGCCCGCATCTCGCACACAATCAGCGCCCATAAGAGGATCACGAGTTTCCGCATCACGGAAACGGAGCTGCCGACGACGCTCATCGGCAAGGTCAAACGCCACGAACTGCATAAACTCCTCGAAAAGGCCCCTTTATCGGTCCAGAAGGTGTCCGGGGCCTCGGAGGCGCGGGCGGACGGGCTTGCGCAGAAGGTCATCACCATCTTCAAACGCTTCGTTTCTAAGGACGTCGGAGAGAAAATTTCCCTGTCGTCCCATATCGAACTGGATCTCGGCCTGGACTCCCTCGGACGGACGGAGCTGATCACGGCGGTCGAACATGCCTTCCAGGTGTCCGTTCGGGACGAAGACGTCCTGCGCGTGCAGACCGTCAACGATGTCGTCGCCATCCTGAAGGCCAAAGGGAAGACGGCCGAGGCGGCGGCCATCGACGACGCCGCCCTGGAGCGGGTTCTCGCCCAGGAACACGTCGAGGATTCCATCCCCGACCGTCTGGATTTTTCCC
>CAZWYB010000027.1:0-15298 GCA_964637745.1 uncultured Pseudomonadota bacterium | reverse complement strand
GAAAGGACGCCCGCCGGCAACAGCCAGCCGGAACCGTATCGCTCCAACACCTGCCCCACGCGACCGTCGACCCCGAAATCCTGAAGGGCAACATCGAACATTTCATCGGCATGGCCCAAGTACCCGTCGGTCTCGCGGGCCCCATCCTTGTGGACGGCGAAAACGCCCAGGGGAGCTTCTATGTCCCCCTCGCGACGACGGAGGGCGCCTTGGTAGCTTCGGTCACGCGCGGCATGATGGCCATCACCCATTCCGGGGGCGCCCATGCCCGCGTTCTGGAGGATCAGATCATCCGGGCGCCGACATGGATCTTCGAACGCGGCCGACAGACCGAGCTCTTCATGGATTGGCTCAAACAGAATTTTCCCAAAATCAAGGCCGAGGCCGAATCCACGACCCGCTCCGGAAAACTGAAGGAGTTGGAATACGTCCCCAACGGACGCAGACTCACCGTGCGCTTCCTCTACACCTCCGGCGACGCCTCGGGGCAGAACATGGTGACGATGGCCACACACGCCGCCTGCGCCTTCATCAACCGGGAGATGCCGGTCAAGGGCCTGGTCAAACACTTTTTGGAAAACAACCTTTCGGGCGACAAGAAAATGGCGATGGTGAACATCCTCTCCGCGCGCGGCAAGAAGGTCTACGCCGACGCCGTGATCAAAAAGGACATCCTGAGGCACTTCCTCCATACGACGCCCGAGGAGATGGTGGCCTTCTCCAAAGAAGGGGCCCTGGGCTCGATGCAGGCCGGCATCTACGGGACCAACGCCCAGTATGCAAACGTCTTGGCGGCCATCTTCATCGCCACGGGACAGGACGTCGCCTGCACGCATGAGGCCTCGACGGGTCTGACGGTGACCGATCTCACGCCCGAAGGCGATCTCTACATCAGCGTCACGCTGCCGAACCTCATCATCGCGACGGTCGGCGGCGGAACCGGCAAGGGAACCCAAAGGGAATGCCTCGAGATCTTGGGATGCCTCGGTTCCGGAAAGGTCAACCGTTTGGCCGAGATCATCGCGGCAAGTGTCTTGGCCGGCGAAATCTCGATCTCCGGGGCCCATTCGGCGGGGGATTTTGCGCAAGCCCACGATAAGCTGGGAAGGAATCGACCCGACGCGGCTAGAAAAACTTCCGACTTCACACCGTGCAAACGCATTAGAACCTGACAGTTATCATAAATTATATTAAGGTGTGTCAGGGTGCTGGCGATCCAATACAGAAAAAGCATTCCAGGATTTCTGGCCGTGAAACTTTTGGGGAGATTTTTCCCCTCAATCGGCACCAGTTCCTTTTCTCCCACGCGATTGAGCGAAATTCCCGAACCGACCCTTCCCGGGGAGCGGTGGGTCAAGATCAAGACGACCATGGGGGCCGTCTGCGGATCCGACCTCAGCACGATCGCCTGCAAGGGCAGCCCCTACTTTTCGCCCTTTCTCTCCTTCCCGTTCACGCTGGGGCACGAGAACGTCGGCCGGATCGTGGAGACCGGGAAAGAGGTCACGCGTTTTCAAAAAGGAGACCGCGTCGTCATCGAACCCGTCTTGGGCTGCGAGGTCCGCGACGCAGTCGATTGGTGCACCTTCTGCAAAAAGGGGGAATACGCCCTCTGCGAAAACGTCACGCACGGACCTCTCTCCCGCGGCATTCAGACGGGTTATTGCCATGACACGGGGGGAAGCTGGGGAGAGTATTTCGTCGCCCACGAGACTCAACTCCACGTCGTTCCCGCGTCCGTCTCCGACGAGGAGGCCGTTCTGATCGAACCCTTTTCCACGGCCCTGCACGCCGCCCTGAGGCATTTCCCCGAAAACTCCCAACACGTTCTCTTGATCGGTTGCGGGGCCATCGGCCTCATGGTCCTTCAGGCCTTGCGAGGCATGGGCTCCAAGGCCCGGATCACCTGCGCCGCGCGCTATCCCCACCAAGCGGAACTCGCCAAACGGTTCGGAGCGAGCGAGACGGTTTCCGCAGGCCGAAAATTGGATCAAGAGATCGCGCGTTTGACGGGCGCTGACCTCCTCGTCCCGGAATTGGGCCATAAGGTGGTGATCGGAGGCGTCGACAGAACCTTCGATTGCGTCGCCTCCTCCGCAAGCCTGGATGACGCCATCCGCTGCACGCGCGGAGGCGGTCAGGTGGTCGTCGTCGGCATGCCCGGCATCCCCTCGGGAATCGACTGGACGCCCCTTTGGTACAAATCCCTCCAGGTCAGTGGAAGCTATTGTTACGGCTGGGAGAACCGTCCCGAAGGCAAGAAAAAGACGATGGACCTCGCGATCGATCTGGTCTCCGGAAAAAAACTTGATCTTCGTCCCCTCCTCACGCATCGTTTTCCGATCCGGGATTACCGAAAGGCGATCGGGCTGTTGATGGGCAAGAAGAAGGATTCGAGGGCCATCAAGGTCGCGTTCACCTTTTCTTAACGCAGACATCAACCGAGGAGACCCCTTTATGGACTTCTACAGCGGCGAAGACGGCACCATCGAGAAAGTCACGGACCCCCGGCAAAAATACTCTTTCGGCTACGGTGAGGAGTTCCTCCAGGAAACGCTCCCCGTCGGGACGCGCATCATTTATCCGCGCCCTCCCCTGAAACCCGCCCCGGACGCCCGCGCCGCGATACGCAACGCCTTCGACCACCCGTTGAAATCCGAACCCCTCGACGCCCTCTTGAAGGCCGGAATGAAACTCACCGTCGTCTTCGACGACTTGAGCCTCCCACTCCCGCCGATGGAATCGCCCGACATCCGGGAGATGGCCTTCGAAATCATTTTGGAAAAATGTGAGGCCAAGGGCGTGAAGGACATCCATTTCATCGCGGCGACGAACCTTCACCGCAAGATGACTCCCGACGAGCTGGAACACGCGGCGGGCAAGAAGGTCTATCGGGCCTACGCTCCGAACCGTCTTTATAACCACGACAGCGAGGACCCAAACGGCGTCGTCTTCCTGGGGAAGACGGAAAAAGGCGAGGGCGTGTGGGCGAACCGGCGCGCGATGGAATCGGACCTGGTCATTTACGTCAACATCAATTTTGTCACGATGGACGGCGGCCACAAGTCCCTCTCCACGGGCATCACGAACTGGAAAACGGTCGTCCAAAACCACGACCCGGAGACGCTGTTGAACGTTCACTCGCTCATGGACCCCGACCGCTCTCACCTCCACCACTCGTGCAAGAGGATCAACCAGGTGATCGAAAAACGCGTCAAAGTCTTCCACATGGAAACGGTCCTGAACAACGACACGTTCCCGTCGTTCCTGAAATACATGCAGAAAAAGGAGAAGGATTGGTCGGCTTTGGATCAAATGCGCTTTCTTTGCACGAAAACGACGATGAGCCTCCTCCCCTTAGGCTTGAGACGGAAGGCCTACAACTCGATCCGGGCCCCTTACAAACTCGTGGAGGCAAACGGCGGAGAGGTGGAGGCCGTCCACGAACGAACCTTGAAAAAACTTCGCGAACAGCAGCTCGTACCGATTCACGGACAATCGGACGTCGTCGTCATGGGACTTCCGACGTTTTCGCCTTACAGCGTCAACTCGATCCTGAACCCCATCCTCTTCGTCTGCATCACGTTGGGCTACATCTTTAATATGTATGTCGGAAAACCCTTGATCAAGAAGGACGGCATCCTGATCATCGCCTATCCCCTCGACTACGAATTCCATATGGGTCACCATCCGAGCTACAAGGATTTTTATGACGAGTTTCTGACGAAGACCCTCGATCCGAAAGAGATCGATCGCCATGTGGAGCGTTACGCGACCGATCCGCGTTATCTCAAGGCCTTCCGCGAAGGGTTCGCCTTTCACGGCTATCACCCCTTCACGACCTGGAATTGGGCCTCCATCGGCCTGAAGTATGTCTCTAAGGTGATCGTGGTGGGCGCCAAGAACGAAGGCGTCGTCAAAACGCTGGGATTCCGCTCGGCCAAGACGATCAACGAGGCCATCGCTATGTCCAAGGAGATGAAGGGTCAAGACGCCAGCGTCACCATCTATCACGGCCCGCCTCCCATGCTCTGCCAGGTCGACTGAGCCGGACGAGTCCGCCGGTTAGACGTAGCCCAAGGCTTCAATAATCCGGAAATGACAGGCGCGATAGGCCGGAGTCAGCGAGGAAAGCGCCGCCGCCACGACGGCCGTGATAAAGGACTGCATCAAGATCTTCGGCGACAAGACGATGTTCACCAAAAAATAGCCGCTGCCTTGGGGCTGAGGTAGCGCAATCCCGAAACGGGAAATCAGAACCGCTAAAAGACCGCCGAGAAGCAGGCCGCAGGCCGCTCCGATCATCGCCATGACGCTGGTTTCCAAGACAATAACGCCGAAAACGACCAGGCGGCTGTTTCCAATAGCCATCATCGTACCGAACTCGCGGACCCTTTCCAAGATGGCCATATTCACCGTATTCGCAATACTCAGGATGACGACCAAGCCAACGATCACCAGCAAGGTCCCATAAATCTTATCGAACAAGGCTTTGACGCTCCGATAGTAATCCGCCTGTTGCTCCCAAGGGATCACCTCCAGATTCATCCGCTTTTCCTGAAATCTTCTGACAAGCTCGTTGGCGACGCCTTGCGTGAGCGCCGTCGAATTCAGAAGCACCAGGTAGCTGTGCACCGCATCCGACTCTCCGATCAACGCCCGGGCGGCCGTGACCGGGACCTTCATCACGCGGTCATCGAAGTCTTTCGAGATGGTTTCAAAGGTCCCGCGCACGTGATATTCGGCCCCGTCGAGGGCGCCGTTCGCCTTCGTCGTAATCAGCGTCAACGAATCTCCGACATGAAGACCGATCGCCTTTAAAAGCCCCTTCCCCAGGAGAACCCCTTGCGGATCTTGGTCGTCGAGATCCTGACCGTCCGTGATGCGTACGGAAGAACTTGCGCCATGGGAGTGGACATAACTCCCCATTTGCCTTTCCCCTTCGGGGTCGACGCCGAGAACGATAACGGGAATTCCCGTTTTCTCGGAACTCGCGATGCCCGAGAATTTCAACCGCGGGATCACCGAGGATACTCCCGGAACGGACGCCAGTTCCTTTTTGACTTCGTCGGGGCGGCTCATCAGATAATCGAAGGGTGCCGATACCCCCTTTCGGAAGTATCCCTGGGCGTTCACCTCCATATGACCCGTCTGGCTGTGGATGAATTTCTCGCGTAATCCCGTCACCATCCCGTTGAAGAACCCGCCGAGGAGAATGATCCCGCTCGCGCCGCAGGAAATGATCAATAAAGTGAGGATCGTCCTGCGCTTGTGGCTGAAAAGATTCCGAAAGGCGATCCGAAGAAGAGTGAAGATCATAAATCATTCTTTCGTATTTTGGCGACTCCCCGAGACACGACGACGTCGCCATGCTGATTCCGCGTCTTAAAGCCGATCAACTCCGTTCCTTTTTCGTCTTCGTTCAGCCAGTGCGGCCGCCAATGGACGCGTTCCGGATCGATGACCCAACCGTAGGTCTCGAGCGTATCGCCCGCGCGCACATTTTTCAAAAACCGGACGTTCAACCCTTTCAAACGATGGGGGTCGCCCTGCAAAAGGCCGTCCACGATCGCCTTGGAAACGAACGCCATCGTGCACAAGCCCTGAAGGATCTTCCGTCCCATTCCCATGATCTTCGCCACAAGGTCGCTGATATGGATGAAATTGTAATCGCCGGCGATCTTGGCGTATCTCATCATCTGATCGGCGTCGACGTGCACGCGATCGAGAAAGAGGACGCGATCATTTTCTTCCGGCTCCCAATAGTGCTCCCGCTGAAACTCCTCCTTGTTCTCCGTGTGAAATTCGGGGGGCTTCTTCACATACCAGCTGGAAAAACCCCGGGCGACGAGCTCCCCCCGATCCGTATAGCTGTTGATGTTGGTCACCAAAAGCTCGCCCTTGCCCTTGTCTACGATCTTATCCACCGAAGCCTTCGCAAAGACCCGTTCGTCCGGTCGACACAGCCTCACAAATTCTGCGTCCTGCCCCGCATGAAACATATGGGCGAAATTGAGATGAAGGGACTTGTCCGAAAAAAGCTTCATCATGGCGTGAATGCTCCAGACGGAGGCGAACATCGGGGGGGCGACCATTTCGGGTTTCGGATCGTGGCGACGATGATTGTCGTAGAGCGGATTCCGATCGTGCGTCGCCCGGGCGAAGAGTTCTATCTTTCTCGGCGTGATGTGGACGACCTTGCCATCATATTCCTGACCGATCGCGTTGGCGTTGAGCGTCCTCTTCTTTCCGCCCACGACGATCTGAGCGCTGGCTTTTCCGCAAAACTGAAGCATGGTCAGAATCAGCGGAATCTGCTCGTAATAAATATCCCATTTGTATTTGCGTACCAGGCGTCTCATAAGCACCCTTCCCAACGACTCAAGACATCAAACGTAGCCCAAGGCCTCGACGATCCGGAAATGACAGGCGCGGTAGGCCGGCATGATCCCGGAGACCACCGTCGAAACGGCGGACACCAAGAAGGTCCTGATCAAGAGCGACGCATCCAGGTTAATCATCGCCGTATAGCCGTTGCTCCCCATCGGAGGGGGCGGCATCTGGATGCCGATCGTGGAAACGATCTTGGCGATGACGCATCCCAAAGCGATTCCGCAGGCGGACCCTAATACGGCGAATAAAGTCACTTCAAAAAAAATCATCGTGAAAACGACTCCGCGCCCGTTACCAATCGCCATCATGGTGCCGAATTCGCGGATGCGCTCGAACAGAGTCATATTCACCGTATTGGCGACGCTGAAAAAGAAGACCACGCAGATAATGATCTGAATCGTGAGATAAATACGGTCGCTGAAATCCTTCATCTGGGAATAGATCATGTCGACGTCGTCCCAGGAATAGGCCTCCAAGGGCAACCCTTCCAGGTGAAATCGATGCGTCAATTCGTCCCGCACCAAATGAGAGTTCTCCGTCTTGTCGATCAAGACGAGATAGCTGTGCAATTTGTCGTTGGCTCCTGCGATTTTTTGGAGGATGGGGAGGCTGACCTTGAGCGAACGGTCATCGGCGTCTTTGGAGATCGTTTCGAACACCCCGCGCACGTGGAAAAGAACGCCGTCGATCGCGCCCGCCTCGCGCGTCGTGATGAAATTCACGCTGTCCCCGACCTTGAGCCCCAGCGACTTCATCAACCCCCTACCCAGAAGGGCTCCGTAGGGATCGGAGACGTCCAGCTCCTGCCCCTCGACGATATTGATCGACGGGATCGTGACGTTCCGGGCCTTCATGCTTCCCATCAACTTCTCCTTGGCGGCATCCGTCCCCAAGGCGAAGACGGCGATGCTGTTTGTGTTTGAGCTCGCCATGCCGGAGAGCTTGAGGCGCGGCACGGTATAGAGGACATGCGGGGTGGACTGGATCACATTTTGAATCCGGGTCACGTCGCTCATGATGTACTCGAACGGAGCCGAGACACCCTTGCGGTAATAACCGTCCTGGTTGACCTGGACATGCCCGTACTGGCTGTGGATGGTCTGTTCGCGGAAGCCCTCCATGGCGTTGTCGAAGAAGCCTCCGATCAGGATCAAACCGATGCTCCCCATCGTCAAAACGCTCACCGTCAAGAGGCTGCGGCGCTTGTTCCTGAAAATATTCCGCCAAGCGATCTTAACCAGAGTGATGACGAGCCTCATGACACCTCCGGGAATGGCCTATCTTAACACTTCCCACCCGTTTTGTTGGGCGATTTTTCCCAACTTCGAACGGGGTTCGACCACGGCCGGATGGCCGACCAGACGGAGGATCGGAAGATCCGAAACGCTGTCCGCATAGGCGTAGCTCTCCTTCAAATCGATGCCGTGCTCGCGGGCGTAATCCATCAAGAGCCTCGCCTTTTCGTCGCCAATCACCGGGGCCCCCGATAGAACGCCCGAAAACGAACCCTCCTCCTCTTCCAGAGAGGGGCACAAACAGGCCTCCGCATGAAGATGCTCCGCCAGAGGCCTCAGGATGAAATCGAGGGAGCCGCTCACCAAGAGGATGCGGTCCCCCCGGTTACGATGCTCCTCCAACCTTTGGACGACGGGACCGATGAGCCTCCTCGACTGGATCTGCTCGAAACACGCCTGACAGAGCCCTTCGATCTGAGAGGCCGAGAGGCCGCGGTAACTCCCGTAGAAACTCCGGTTGAACCGCGCGCGATCGATTCGGTCGAGGGCCAACCAATATGGGGCCTGCACCGCCGCGCGCAGGTAGCGCAAAAACCTCCGTCCGGGCGTCAGCCCCGCGTGAAGGAAGAAGAGATAATAATCGACGACATCGGCGCGAACCAGCGTCCCGTCGACGTCAAATATGGCGGCGATGCGACTCATGCCTCTGGGTTATGTCTTGAATCGTCTTGAACTTTTCACGGGGCTTCGCGTTATCGAAGGCGTCGGAATCGACTTCGGCGGCGGCGATTTCATGGAGGACCTGGGGCAAGATCGGAGGATCCGAGATCCTCCCTTCGCTCAAGGCCAACATGGGCTTGGTGAGGCGGTCGGTTAATTCCTGGGCGCGCTTCTGTTCGTCCATCGTCTTGATCTGCAGGACGGGCAAGGGCCGCAAAGGCCGCCCCACCGTGATCGTGATCCGACCGCGGCTCCGGGGAAGTTTTTCTCCCTTCGGCCAAAACTCGTGCGCGCCTTCAATGTAGACGGGAATCAGCGGGCACTGCGCATAATTCGCCAAAATCGCGGCCCCTCTCTTAAAAGGCAGAAGACGTCCGTCGGGGCTCCGGGTTCCTTCCGGATGGATCAACAGAACCTTGCCCTTTTTCAGGACCTGAGCGCCGACCTGCAAAACTGAACTGGAGACCTGCTTTCGGTCCACCGGAATCGTCCGGCACAGCCTTGCGATCGCGCGCGTGAAAGGCTTGTCGAAGAACTCCTTCGCGCCGATCACCGCCATCTGTTCGCGCACGCCGAGAGGCATGACGCAGGCGACGAAGAGGTTGTCCAAATAACACTCGTGATTCGGAGCCAGAATGTAGGGCCCGTGCGAGGGCAGGTTCTCAAGGCCGCGGACGCTCAAACGGGAACAAAGGCCGAAGAAGCGCCGAAAGACTTTTAGAAAGGCCGGCCGGCTTCGCCGGCAATCCGACAGAACCGATTCGACGACCTTTACGCTCGCATCCGCGTTCGCATCCAAGATCTCGTGCCAGCTCCCGAGGGCCCTTCCTTCGTGGGCGACCTCCCGGGAGGCCAACCGCACGCGGCAGGCGACATCGGGCAAAGATTCGAGATACCGGACCACCGACCCGACGTCCCGCAGCTCGTTGATCTTTTCCTCCGGGACATGAATCGAAAAAATGCGTTCGATCGTGGCCCAGAACTCGATCATCGTCAAAGACTCCAGACCCAAATCGAAGGTGAAATGGCTGTTGGAAAAGATGGCGTGGATATTGTGGTTCATTTTCTTCAGGACGCGGATGACCAGCACGCCGACGTCGCCATGAAGGAGGGGGTCCGTTTCGCGGGCCCTTTCCGCCGCCTTTGTGGCCGGAGCCGTTTTTCTCTTTTCCAAGACGCGCTGGCGGACCTCGAATTTCCTGATCTTCATCGTCGACGTCCTGGGAAACGGTTCCTCCGAAAATCCGACGCTCCGAGGCCTCATGAACTCGGGTAACGTATCCGCCATCTTCGCCACATCCTTCCGGATTGCCGTATAGAAATCCTTTATGCCTTGCCGAGACGCCTCTTCGCGGTTCGGAACGATCTCCACATGAACCAATTCGCCGCGCACGTCGCCTTCCGATTTGGGGAGGCCGAAGGCCGCCACCTCCGCGATCAAGGGCACCTGTCCCAGGACATGCTCCAGATCTTCCGGAACGACCTTTTTGCCGTTCGGCGTCACGATCAAATCCTTGATGCGACCGGAGACATGCAAGAAACCGTCCTCATCGATATGCCCCAGATCCCCCGTTCGAAACCAACCGTCTTGGCTCAAGACGTGCGCCGTTTCCTCGGGATTGCGGAAATAACCCTTCATGACCATGGGACCTCGGACGATGATCTCGCCGACACCGTCGGCGTTCGGCCGGTCGATGCGTAGTTCGGCTTCTTGAAGGGGCTTGCCGACGGATCCCACCTTCGACACGCCGCTCACGTTCGCGGCGATCACCGGCGACGTTTCGGTCAGGCCGTAACCCTCCAGGACGGGAAGGCCCATGAGGTGAAAGAGGCGGATCATTGCGGGGTCCAGGGGCGCACCGCCGATGACGATGTATTCCAGCCGCCCTCCGAATCGATCGTGGATCTTTTTAAAGAGCATCTTCTTGATGGGTTTAAGGCAGGCGGGCTCGTCCCCCAATTGCGTATGCAAAAAGCGCTCCATCAACCGTCCGAGTCGCGGCGAGTTCTGGGCAATCCCGTCCTCTACCGAATGAGCGAGCCGTTCCAGAAAAGCGGGGACCCCGACGAGACAGGTGGGATGAAGGCGTTCAAAGCTCTCGAAAAGAATATCCTGGCGGATTTGGGAGTAAAGGATCACGGACATCCCTTTCAGGATCATCGCCAGCGTCGTCGTGAATCCGAAGGTGTGGTTCAAAGGAAGGATCGAGGCGTACACTCCCCTTTTAACGCCCCAAGACGTCAAGGCTTTTGCATTGCTCATCAAATTGCCGTGAGTCAGCATGACGCCTTTGGGATTTCCCGTCGTCCCCGAGGTGTAGACCACGGAGGCCAAGTCGTCCGGAGAGACTTCGTGGGGCTCGGAGGGGGGACCGTTGTGAGGATATTCGGAGACGATCCGGGAGAATGATTCCCATCCCTCTTCTTCCGGCGTCCCGTGTTGATCGAAGATCACACGCAGTTTCAGGTCGGAAAAATAACCCTTCCAATCGCCGAGCTGGGAAAACAAACGATCCGAGAGAAAAATGGCTTCCGCGCCGGAATGCTGCAGCAGACGGCGCCAATCTGAAGGCGTTTGACGGTAATCCAAGGGAACGACGGCATGTCCCAAAGAAACGACGGCAAAATAGGTCACGAGCCATTCATGTCGGTTTTCCGAAACCAAACCGACCCGGGAACCGACCGGCAGACTCAAGAGGGCGATGCGTCGTCTCACGGCGTCGATGGCCTGCTGAATGTCCTGGCGGGAATAAGACCGGTCGGAAGGGCCGCCGACATCGTGCATCATCACCTGGTCGGGATCTCTTTCGTAGGCACGACGGACGGCAGAGAATACACTTTCGGACATCTATGGAAAATACCACTACCAGGATGAAACGACAATATTTTTTGACTTATTATTTGTTAATATTATCAAATTGATAATTGACAAGGGCCATTTTCTTCCGGTTCCAGGCGAGGGCCGCCTGGAAGCCTGGAAAAGGGCTCCATTCCTGGACCTGAAGGCCTTCGTCTTCATGCCCCTCCGCGCCCCCCACCCCAAGCCCACGGGCCTTAAGGCAGGCCTCACGGCGCGTCCAGATCCGGAAGAAGGATTCCAGGCGCTTTTCTTGAGGCGTTTCCTCAAATTCCTTCCTCTGATCCTGAGAAAAAAACCGGGAGACGATCCGCTCGGCCCCCACATCCTCTCGCACGCGCTCCAGGTCAATGCCGACATCCCATGACGGGGAGAAGGCCATGAGGGCAAGATCGGCGGAATGTGAAACGCTAAAGCGCAGATCGAAGCCGTAAAGAGAGGGCTTTCCGAGGGCTTGGTATTGAAACGTCATCTCGGAGGGAGAAACTTTCGCGCCGGCCGAAGAGAGGTAAAAGGACAAGATCTGGCGTAAACGCCCGCGGCAGACAAGAAATCTTCGCCGGACCTCTTCGGACATGAGACGACCCTTCCTCTCTTTTTCATCCGGAGAAAGGACCTGTGAAAGTTCGGCGACGTCTTGAGGCGGAGGATTGAGATCCGCACTCCAGACATGTATCTCGCCTTCCTTTATTTCCATACCAGTTCGGATTTCGCCGGGATCCCCGTCATCCGGAGCCGAAAGGGGGCGCCGTTCCGAATCATTTTTGGAAAATGCGCGAAGTAGGCCGTCGACCACTTGTCCAAAAAGGGATAGAGCTCGCGCTCCACCTGCGTGATAGGGATCCGTTCCAGTTTCGTCAACTCCACCACCGATCCCCCGTCTTGCTCCAAAACGATCCGCCACTTGCCGTCGTCCTTGCCGATCTCGGGCCACTTGCTCGATCCCGCGTAGATCGCGAGGAAGAAAACGTCGCTGGAAGACTCTTCTTGGGCGTCCTCCCTCGCCTGCTTCGACAATTCGTCATCCCGCCATTCATACAGATCGGCCAATTTCTGGCGGCGGGCAGCGCGGTAATCGGTGGACAGATAGGTCGCGTGCCACACGAGACGCTCCTCAAAATTATCCCAGACGAAAACCTGGGCGTCGCGCGTCCACTGCTTGAGGACCTTCTCGTAGCTCGGCGCCTTCGCCAAAGCGATCGACGAGGCGACGACCACGGAGATGATGACTACAATCTTTTTAAGATCCATAATTCCATGTCGCGAAAGACCTGATCGCGGCCGATTTCATTGAACAGTTCATGATAGAAACCCGGATACACCTTGAAGTCCTTGTCTTGGATCGGAATGCTTTGAAAAAACTTCTTGGTCCCCTCCGGAGAGCAGATGGCGTCGTCGCCGGCATGCATCAGATAGGCCGGAACGCGGAAATGCTTGGCGAGATCCATGATCCTCAAATGGTTTTCCAGGACGATGTCCGCCAGCCGTGTCGTGATTTTCCTCTGGATCCTTTGATCGTTCCGGTAGTCGTCCACGACGGCCTGGTCGCGGGAAACCAGAGAGGGATCGAGCTCGTTCCCGAGGGCCAGTTTGGGGGCGATCTTGGACAAGAGGGGCGCCGCCAATCGTTTGATGAGCGGGATGCGGACGCGAAGACTGACATTAGGCGACGAAACCAAGATGCCCGTCAGCCCCTCCGGATGTTCGGCGCCGTAGTTTAAGACTAGCTGGCCTCCGAAACTGTGGCCGACCAAGAAAACCTTCTTCCCCTTCTCACGCTTTTTCACGAGCTGGACGAAGAGCCGGATGTCTTCGATCAGCTCTTCCATGCTCTCGGCGTAGGACCGCCTCCCTCCGGAGTTTCCATGACCCCTCAGATCCATCGCGTAGATCGCATAACCCCGCCGGTTGAAGTAGTTGATTGGAAACCGGTAGCGATCCGAATGTTCCGCCATCCCATGGATGAAAATCAGAACGGCTGGCTTGATGTCCCGGACCTTTTTTTCCACCTTCAGGGGCGTCCACGATTGATAGAACAGCTCCAATCCGCCGGCCCCGGGGAAGTGTCCCTTTTGATGTTCGACTTGGGTCTGCATATCAGGATCCGAAAAATCCTTTCTTTTTCTTGGGCGATTTAATTGTTTCGCCGGAGAGAGAAGCGAATTGTTTCAACAGCTCTTCCTGTTTCGACGTCAAATGCTTCGGCGTCCGCACGACCAGGCGGACGACGTGATCGCCCCGATTCTTCGACTTTCCGGAGCGCAACTCCGTCACACCGGCCCCTTCCACGATGACCGTGTCTCCCGTTTCCGTCCCCTTCGGGACACGGATGCCCGTCTTGCCGTTCAAAGTATCCACCTCGATCTCACCTCCCAAGGCGGCCGTCACGAAGGAGATGTCTTCTTCGGAATAGATGGTCGTTCCGTCTCGTTCGAACCGTTCATGGGCCCTCACGCGCAGGAACACGTAGAGATCGCCGGGACCGCCGCCTCCCTCACCGCCGTCACCTTCGCCTTGCAAGACGAGACGATTGCCGTCGTCCACACCGGGAGGGACTTTGACCGTCATCTTCTTGTGACGGTCCAGCCGGCCGTTGCCGCGGCATGTGCGGCACGGCTCCGTAACCACACTTCCGCTGCCGCGGCATTCATTGCAAGTGGCCGTGATGGTGAAAAAGCCTTGATTCCGTCCGACCTGTCCGGAGCCGTGACAACGCGGGCAGGTCTTCCGCTCGCTCCCGGGCGCCGCCCCCTGGCCGTGACAATCCTCGCACGTCTCTTGACGGGTGATTTCGACCGTCCGCTCGACGCCGAAACAGGCCTCCTCGAAATCGATCTCCATCTCCACGGAGAGGTCGCGACCGCGCCGGACATGGCTGCGTCCGCGCCGCGAGGGACCGAAACCTCCAAAGCCCCCCATTCCAAACACGTCTTCGAAGATGTCGCCGAAAGAGGCGAAGATGTCGTCCATGTCTTGAAAAGGACGGCCGCCTCCCGCGCCGTGCGTAACTCCCGCATGGCCGAATTGATCATAACGCGCCCTCTGGTGCGGATCGGAAAGGACTTCATAGGCCTCGGCCGCCTCCTTGAAACTCTCCTCGGCCTTGGGATCGCCTTCGTTCCGGTCGGGATGGTGCTTGAGCGCCGCCTGACGGTAGGCCTTCTTGATTTCCTCAGGGGAGGCGTTTTTAGAGACCCCCAGAACTTGGTAATAATCCCTCTTGTGAGCCACAAATCTACATTAAACACTCATTATTCTTTGTCAATTTGATTGGGGGAGATACCTTGACATCCTCTTGATCGTGCCTACATTAAAGGCGCGATGTTGTAACTATAGGAGAATATATGGGAAAAATCATTGGAATCGATTTGGGGACCACCAACTCCGTTGTGGCCGTCATGGAAGGCAATGAGCCCAAGGTCATCGTCAACGAAGAAGGTTCTAGGCTCACGCCCTCCGTCGTCGCCTTCACCAAAGACGGGGACGTCCTGGTCGGACAGATCGCCAAACGCCAGGCCGTCACCAACCCGGAGAACACCATCTACTCGATCAAGCGCTTCATGGGACGGAAGGAAAACGAGGTGAAGGACGAGGAGAAGATGGTCTCTTACAAGGTGGTGGCCGCCGACAACGGCGACGCCCACGTCTTCATCCCGAACACCGGAAAGACCTACAGCCCGCCGGAGATCTCCGCCAAAATTCTGATGAAACTGAAAAAGGCCGCTGAGGCCTACCTGGGCGAAAAGGTCACCGAGGCCGTCATCACGGTCCCCGCCTATTTCAACGACAGCCAACGTCAAGCGACCAAAGACGCCGGCAAGATCGCGGGGCTGGACGTCAAACGGATCGTGAACGAACCGACGGCCTCCGCCTTGGCCTATGGTCTGGACAAGAAAAAAGACGAGACGATCGCCGTCTACGACTTCGGCGGCGGCACCTTCGACATCTCCGTGCTCGAGGTCGCCGACGACGTCGTCGAGGTCATCTCGACCAACGGCGACACGCACTTGGGCGGCGACAACATCGAACAGAGCATCATGGAATACCTGATCTCCGCGTTCAAAAAGGACCAGGACATCGACGTATCCAAGGA